>NZ_CP022314.1:4033610-4131956 GCF_003352915.1 Arthrobacter sp. PM3
GTGTCCTGGCGTGTTCTGCTCGAGGACGCCGGCGCGGTCCAATCGATGTCCCGCAAGGGCAACTGCTACGACAACGCGGTCATGGAGAACTTCTTCGGCCACCTCAAGGAAGAACTCTTCCACCATGCCCGGTTCCCCGGCACCGACGCCCTGGCAACGGCCCTGAACGAGTACATCCGCTGGTACAACACCGAAAGAATCTCAACAAAACTCAAAGGCCTGAGCCCGGTCCAATACCGCGCCCAGACCCTCGCAGCTTAGGCTGTAACCAACCAGTCCAACAATCGGGGACCAGTTCAGCCGCACCGTGGGACATGCTCATTCCGGGCGGCGAAGACTGGACATTGTGGCCTTATGTCCAGCCGTCGGAACCACCAGAGGGCATGTCCAGAGAGGGGCCTGGGCCACCGGAGGGTATGTCCAACCGCCGGATCCTCCACAGAGCATGTCCAGAGGCAGAGGCAGAGGCAGCGGCAGCGGAAGGGACGCGCCGGAGAGGCCAGCCGGCCGGGACGACGTGGGTCAGGCGCGCCGGAGCGAGATGTTGTTGCAGGCCTCGCAGACGTCCTCCGGGATGACTCCCCGCCGCTGCAGGAAGCCGAAGATGGCGCAGCCGAGGCAGAACCCGGCGAAGGCCTCCAGCGACGCCGCGGCGATCAGCACGGCCAGCAGGACCCAGGCCGCAGGCGCGAGGCCGGCGGCCAGCAGGACCGCGGCGGCCGTGGACATGGCGGCGCCAATGCCCTGGGCAAAGCGCTTGGGCGGGCCGGGGACAAGCCGGGTCCGCCCGAGCCACGGAGTCAGGACCTTGACGGAGAGCAGGGCCAGGGGCGAGATCCGCGGGCCGAACAGTACACGCAGCCAGAATCCCGCCGCGATGGCGGCCAGGCCCCAGCCGAAGCCGGTCAGCAGGGTCACCGCAGAGAGCGCCACCACCAGGGCGGCCGTGATGCGGGCGGAGTACTCGTTCACCGGGTTCGGGAACGCGAACACGCGGCGCCAGTCGATTCCGCGCTCCGACGCCACCGGCGTCGACGAAACCGCGGGCGTCTGTCCATCCATCAGTTTGCTCATCCGCCAAGGCTACGAGCCGGCGCGCACTGGAGGTAATGAATGTTGCGCCGTATGACTGCGGGCGTTTTCAGGCGGGCGCCGCGGAGGTGGTACGTCCGGCGGCAGCAGTCAGGCGGGGGCTGCGGCCACGTGGCCGCCGACCATCTGGAGGAATTCGCCTTCGGACAGGACTTCGATCCGCTGCCCGCGGTCGTGCAGTTCCAGGACGCGGCGGGCCTTGCCCGTGAGCCGGCCGGAGCGCAGGTCCGCGGCGACGAAGCCGTCGCCGACCACCAGGACGGTGGTGCGGGCCGTCACCCGGCTTTCGGGCCGGGCGCCGAGCTCGGCGGAGCGGATCTTCGCCTCGGGCCGGGGAATCGCCAGCTCACCGGTGAACACGACCGTCTGGCCGAACAGCGGGTGGTCGGGGCTGGCGGCAGCGTTGGGCTCCGGGTTGGCGCCTTCCTCCGGCCATCCGGCAGCGAACGGCCGCCGCAGCGGCACGCCTGCAGGTCGGCCGCCGGCGAGCGCCTCCAGCGCGGCCGCGGTGGCTTTGGACAACGGGTCGCGGCGCGGATCGAAGGCGGCCTGGCGGGACACCGGCAGGCCCAGGGCGAGATGGAGCTCAGCGATGCTCGCTGCCCCGTTCCGGGCGGCGATGTCGATCAGGATGCCGGCACAGGCACGTGCGTCCTCGGCCGCATCGTGGTGGTTGACCAACGGCACGCCGGCCTCCTCGGCGGCATATGGCAGCGAATTGGACACCAGCGAGTAGCAGCGCCGGGACAGCATCACCGTACACACGTAGTCATAGGCCGGCCCGGGCAGACCGGACACCTCCAGACCCGAGCGGATCACACCGAGATCGAACGCCGCGTTATGGGCTGCCAGCACGTCCCCGCCAATGAACGCCCCGATCTCGGGGAACAGTTCCCCAAAGCGCGGCAGCCCGGCCACCTGGTCCGGACGAATACCGTGGATCCGGACGTTGTGGGGGTCGAAGGTGTCGTGGTTTTCGGGCGGCCGCATCAGCCACGAGGCCTCCTCGACGACGACGCCGCCGCGGACCCTGCTCAGGCCAACGGCGCACGGTGACCCGCGGAAGCCGTTCGCGGTCTCAAAGTCGATCGCCGTAAAGTCCAAACCCACGGCTCAACTTTACCGCCCGGTAGCGGCCGCCGGCTGTCAAGTACCCTTAACGGGTGAACCCAATAGCAATGAGCGCCCTCGCCGTGCCCGCCTTCGGCGGCGCCGGACCCGTACAGCCGCAGCTGGCCTCCTTCCTGCCCGACTGGCTCAATCCGCAGGTTTTCCTGGCGAATCCGGCCTTCGCGCCGTGGGTGGTCCTGCTGATCTGCGGCATCATTTTTGCCGAGACCGGCCTGCTGATCGGCTTCTTCCTGCCGGGCGACTCCATGCTGTTCACGGCCGGGCTCCTCGTGGCTACCGGCACCATCCAGGTCAACATCTGGGTCCTGACGGCGCTCATCATCATCGCCGCCATCATCGGCAACCAGGTGGGCTACCTGATCGGCTCCAAGGCCGGCCCTGCCCTGTTCAACAAGCCCGATTCGAAGCTGTTCAAGCGGGAAAACGTGGAAAACGCGCACGCCTTCTTCGAAAAGCACGGCGGCAAGGCCCTCATCCTGGCCCGCTTCGTCCCGATCATCCGCACGTTCGTCCCGGTGATCGTGGGCGTCGCGCAGATGAGCAAGCGCAAATTCTTCACCTACAACGTGATCGGCGCGGTCCTGTGGGGCGGCGGCGTCACCCTCCTGGGCTACCTGCTCGGGGACAAAGTGCCGTGGGTCCGGGACAACCTGGACATCATCTTCATCGCGATCGTGCTGGTCTCCGTGATCCCGATCGCCATCGAGGTCATCCGCGGCGCGGTCGCCAAGCGGCAGTCCGAGAAGTACGGCACCGACATCGTGGACGAATTCATCGAAGAGCACGAGCCCGAAGAGGAGCGCCGGACGCCCTGACCGCCCGGGGCGGCTCACGCCCCGCCCCGCCTACGCGCCGGCCAGCGCCTCGACGATGGCCGGCAGGAGCGCCCGGAACGCGTGGCCGCGGTGGCTGATGGCGTTCTTCTCCTCGGCACTGAGTTCCGCGCAGCTGCGGTCCAGGCCGCTGGGCTGCAGGACGGGGTCGTAGCCGAAACCGCCCGCCCCGCGGGGTTCGCGCAGGAGCATCCCTTCCAGCTGGCCGTATTCCACGACTTCGCGGCCGCCGTCGGGTCCTGCCCCGGGTACTGCCAGTGCCGCGGCGCAGACGAACGCGGCCCCGCGGTACTCGTCCGGCACATCGGCCAGCTGGGCCAGCAGCAGCCGCAGGTTCGCGGCGTCGTCGCCGTGCCGGCCGGACCAGCGCGCCGAGAAGATGCCGGGCGCGCCGCCGAGCACGTCGACGGCAAGGCCGGAGTCATCGGCAATCGCCACGAGCCCGGTGGCTTCCGCCACGGCCCGCGCCTTCAGGAGCGAATTTTCGGCGAACGTCACGCCGGTCTCGGCGACGTCGGGGGCGCCGGCAGCGCCGGCATCCACCACCTGTGTGTCGACGTCGAGCCCGGGCACCTGCCCGCGCAGCAGTTCGCGCAGTTCGCGCAGCTTGCCCTTGTTGTGCGTGGCCAGGACGAGCCGGGGAGCCGGGGCACCGGCCGGGCCCGTGCCCGGGAGCCCGGTCACGGTGCCTCGGCCAGGGTGTCGCGCTGGATCGCGGCCAGCTGCCCGGTGCCCAGCAGTGCCAGGTCCAGCAGCTGGTTCAGCTCGTCACGGTCGAACGGTGCGCCCTCCGCCGTGCCCTGGACCTCGACGAACTTCCCGGAGCCGGTCACCACAACGTTCATGTCCGTCTCGGCGCGGACGTCCTCGACGTAGGGCAGGTCGAGCATCGGCACGCCGTCGATGATGCCGACCGACACCGCGGCGATGGTGTCGATGAGCGGCTCGGCGTTCTTAGCGATCATCTTCTTTTCGCGGGCAAAGCGGATGGCGTCCGCGAGCGCGACGTAGGCGCCGGTGATCGCCGCGGTGCGGGTGCCGCCGTCGGCCTGCAGGACATCGCAGTCCAGCACGATCGTGATTTCGCCGAGGGCCTTGGTGTCGATGATCGAGCGCAGCGAACGGCCAATCAGCCGGGAGATCTCGTGGGTGCGGCCGCCGATCTTCCCCTTGACCGATTCGCGGTCCGAGCGGGTGTTCGTCGCCCGCGGGAGCATGGCGTACTCGGCGGTGACCCAGCCGCGCCCCTCACCCTTGAGCCAGCGCGGCACGCCTTCCGTCAGGGAAGCGGTGCACAGGACACGGGTGTTGCCGAACTCGATCAGGGCCGAGCCTTCGGCCTGCTTGGACCAGCCGCGGGTGATGCTGATCGGCCGCAGCTGGTCGGCGGTGCGGCCGTCGGCGCGGATGACGGGGACAGAGGGAGCTTGGGAAGTCATGCCTTTAGCTTATCGACATGCGGGCCTCTCCCCCCGTCCCCCTCAGACGGTGTAGTGCACGCCCGCGACGGCGACGGCCACGTCCTTGCCGAAGACGTCCTTGGCCTCGGCCATGACCTTGGTCTGGGAGGTCCAGACGGGGATGTGGGTCAGCAGCAGCCGCCGCGCCCCGGCAGCGACGGCGGCCTCCCCCGCCCGTTTGCCGGTCAGGTGGACGTCCTTGATGTCGTCGTCGCGGCCTTCCTCGAAGGCCGCCTCGCAGAGGAACAGGTCCGCGTCGCGGGCCGCGTCTTCCAGCCCGGTGCAGGCGTCGGTGTCCCCCGAGTAGCTCAGGACGCGCGTGACGGGGGTGCCGTCCTTGTCCGGTTCGGTCACCTCGACGCGGAGGGCGTAGGCCTCTTCCACAGGGTGGTTGACCGCGTAGGGGGTCACCGTGAAGGGACCCACGCTCACGGGCTTGTGCTCGGCCCAGTTGCTGAAGTCGAATTCCTCGTGCATGCCCGGGTCCAGGTCCAGGCCGTACGCGGTGGCCATCCGGTCGGCGGTGGCGGCGGGTCCCCATACCGGAATCCGGCCCCGGCCCCAGCCGCCCGGCTTCCAGCGCACGGCGACATGCAGCCCGCACAGGTCCATGCAGTGGTCCGGGTGCAGGTGGGTCAGGAAGATCGCGTCGATGTCCTCGAGGTCCGTGTAGCGCTGGATGGCGCCGAGCGCCCCGCTGCCGAGGTCCAGGACAATCTTCCAGTTCCGTTCGCCGTCAGTGGCGGTCAGCAGATAGCACGACGCCGGCGAGCCGGGCCCGGGGAAGGACCCCGTGCAGCCCACGATGGTCAGCTTCACAGCAGTGATCCTCCGCCCGCGGGACCGCCCACAAAGTTCGAGATCCGCGGCCGGCCCGTGCCCGCCCGGGCGGCGGCGATCATCTCCGGGGTGATCCTGGCCAGGCTTCCGGTGGGGTATTGCGCGGCGACGTGGTCCACATGGCGCACGCTGAGAACCTCGGGGCCCAGGAAACGCCGGGCGAGGTGCTCAAACTGTGCGGCGTCGCCGGTGGCAATGAAATTGTGTTCGGGGGCGGCGGCGTCCGTGCGCTCCAGCCCCCGGGACGCCAGGGCACGATAGACGTCCTTGGCCGTTTCCTCGGCACTGGAAACCAGGGTGACGTCCTCGCCCATGACGTAGGAGATCACACCGGTCAGCAGCGGGTAGTGGGTGCAGCCGAGCACCACGGTGTCCACGCCCGCGGCCTTCAGCGGTGCCAGGTAGTCCCGGGCGACGGCCAGCAGTTCCGGCCCTGTGGTGATCCCGGCCTCCACATAGGGCACGAACGCCGGGCACGCCACGGACGTGATCGCCAGGTCCGGGGCGGCCGCGAAGGTGTCCTCATAGGCGCGCGAGCCCACCGTGGCCGACGTCCCGATCACGCCCACCCGGCCGGTCCGGGTGGCCGCGACGGCACGCCGGACCGCCGGCTGGATCACTTCGATCACGGGGATCCCGTACCGGGCCGTGTAGCGTTCCCGGGCGTCGCGCAGCACGGCCGCCGAGGCCGAGTTGCAGGCGATGGTCAGCAGCTTCACGCCGGAGTCCACGAGCTCGTCCATGACGCCGAGGGCGTTCGCGCGGACCTCGGCGATGGGCAGGGGGCCGTAGGGGCCGTTGGCGGTGTCACCGACGTACAGGATGGATTCGTTGGGCAGCTGGTCAATGATCGACCGGGCCACCGTGAGGCCGCCGACGCCGGAGTCGAAGACGCCGATGGGCCGTGTCCCCAGCTCTGTTGCCTCTTCGGCGCCCGCGGGGCCGGTTGCTGCGTTGTCCGCCAACTCCGCAGCAGCAGCGGCGGCCGGGTCCATACTTGATGCTGAAGTCATGATTATTCGAGGATAGGGCTTCACCACAGGTGCGGCCATCTGATTGTGTCGAGTAACTCGTGTGGGTTAGGTCACACCGGCGGGCGGATGCCGTTTCAGTCAGCGGCGCCGGTCCGGCGCCCTGTTCCGCGGTTGAGGGCCAGGTGGCCGCCCAGGAATCCGGCTGCTGCCAGGATGGCGTTGCCAGCGAGGCCAAGTTTCACTCCCAGGGCGTGGCGGCCGCGTGTCCTGGCGATCAGGGAACCCAGGAAAAGGAAGACGGCGGTGTCGGTGCCCAGTGCGTGCACCGCGCCGATCCGGCGCTCCGGCCCCGTCATGTCCGCCCAGTCGCTGGTGCCCGCGATAGCGGTCGGCACGGCCGCTGCCAGCCCGGCGCCGACCAGGATCGTGGCACTGCGGCGCGCTTGGGGTCCTCCGGCCAGATCGAGGATGCCCGCACTGGTCCAGCACCCGAGCGTCAGGTCGGTGAACATCGGATGTACCGGGTGGCCCAGGGCGCCGGTGTGGAAGGGGCTGCGCCGCGCCCAGCCGATGACCGGCCCGTAGACCCGCTCCTGGGCCACGGCCACACGTTCCGACCAGGGGCTTTCGCCGACGGCCCGGACCAGGCGCTGCGGCAGCGGCACCCCGTTCATGTCAGCGCCGGGCATCCAGCGAATGCACCATGGCCTGGACCAGCGACTCCTGCAGCCAGGTGGTGAAGTTGTACACGAGGGCCAGGTAGCTTTCCACGTCCTCGGCCTGGGACCAATCCTGCATGAGGTGGACGTTGTCGGCGTCGGCGTCGTCGCGGATGTCGAGGCGCTCGGCGAGCACCAGCCGCACGTCATTGAGGGCGGCGGCCCAGTGCCGGGCGTCGGCCGGGGTCAGGACGAGATCCTCCCGGTCCAGGCTGAGGGCGGCAGCTTTCAACGCGCCGATCTTGCTTTCGCGCAGCGACCGCTCGGTGTAGCGGCGGAACTCGAGGGAGGCGGCATCGTCGTTCTTCATCACGTTGGGCAGCAGCCGCCGCAGGGCCCGGTCCGAGGGTTCGCGGGCGTCGGCGTCCAGTCCCACCAGGGCGGCCAGGGGGTCCTCGTTGGCCCGCTCTGCCGGTTCGAGCATGGAGATGACGTCGTCGAAAAGGCTGCGCAGCAGGTCCCGTTCGGCCGGTTCCAGGAAACCGCGGATGCCCTTGAGCCCGTACTTGAATGCCTTAGCCACGTTTGCCCTTGCCTTTGCCGGATCCGCCCGCGTTGCCGCCGGTGGCTTTTTCCACGGTCGCCCAGAGGCCGTAGCCGTGCATGGCGACGGCGTGCTGCTCCACCTGCTCCTTGCTGCCGTGCGCCACGATCGAGCGGCCCTTCTTGTGGACCTCCATCATGAGCTTGTTGGCCTTGGTCTCCGAGTAGCCGAAATAGCTGCGGAACACGTAGCTGACGTAGCTCATCAGGTTCACGGGATCGTTCCAGATGACGAGGTTCCAGGGGATGTCCGGGGCGGTCAGGACGTCGATGGACGCCGCTGTGCCGGTCTGGGTGCTCTCCCGCGTGTCGGGGCCGAGCGCAACGCTGAGGGTCATCTGTCCATTCTATGGGGAGGTGGGCCCGCGCCGGCGAGGGTCCCGCGGCGAAGCGGAGCGAGACGTGGGAGCCGGTGGGTGGGCCCACGCCGGCGAGGGCCCCGCGGCGAAGCGAAGCGAGACGTGGGAGCCGGTGGGTGGGCCCCGCGGCGAAGCGAAGCGAGACGTGGGAGCCGGTGGGTGGGCCCACGCCGGCGAGGGCCCCGCGGCGAAGCGGAGCGAGACGTGGGAGCCGGTGGGGACTAGAGTGAATTTGTGAGTTCATCAGCTGGCTGGGACCGTCCCCGCACGTCCCTGTACACCGATCACTACGAGCTGACGATGCTGCAGGGTGCCCTGCAGTCCGGTGCGGCTCACCGGAAATCCGTCTTCGAGGCCTTTGCCCGGCGGCTCCCGGACGGCCGTCGCTACGGGATCGTCGCCGGCACCGGACGGCTGCTGGAAGGACTCGCGAACTTCCGTTTCGGCGAACCGGAGCTCGACTACCTGCGCCGCACGAAGGTCGTCAACGACCAGACCCTGGACTACCTGGCCGGCTACAACTTCTCCGGCGACATCTGGGGGTACCCGGAGGGTGAGGCGTACTTCCCCAACTCCCCCGTCCTGATCGTGGAGTCCACGTTCGCCGAGGCCTGCATCCTGGAGACGTACCTGCTCTCGGTGCTCAACCACGACTGCGCGATTGCCTCGGCCGCGTCCCGGATGATCTCCGCGGCCGGCAACCGCCCGTGCATCGAGATGGGCTCGCGGCGGACGCATGAGGAATCAGCGGTTGCCGCCGCCCGGGCCGCGGTCATCGCCGGGTTCGACAGCACCTCCAACCTGGAGGCCGGCCTGCGCTACGGGCTCAAGACGGTGGGCACGGCCGCGCACTCCTTCACCCTCCTCCACGACACGGAGCGGGAGGCCTTTGAGGCGCAGATCGCCGCCTTCGGGCCGGACACCTCGCTCCTGGTGGACACGTACGACGTCGAAACGGCCGTCCGCACGGCCGTCGGCCTTGCCGGGGATAAACTCGGCGCGGTCCGGCTCGACTCCGGGGACCTCGTGGCCCAGGCCCAATGGGTCCGGCAGCTGCTCGACGATCTCGGCAATGACCACACCAAGATCGTGGTGACCTCCGACCTCGACGAATTCGCCATCGCGGCGCTGCAGTCCGCCCCCGTGGACTCCTACGGCGTCGGTACCTCCCTGGTGACCGGCTCCGGCGCCCCGACGGCGAGCATGGTCTACAAGCTGGTCAGCCGCACCGACGACGCCGGCGAGTTCGTCTCGGTCGCCAAGGCCGCGAAGAACAAGGCCAGCAAGGGCGGCCGCAAGTATGCGCTGCGCAAGCTCAACGAGCGCGGGACCGCCACGGCGGAAATCGTCGGCGTCGGCCATCACCCGGAGGACGACGGCAACGACCGCCCGCTGCTGCAGCAGTTCGTCAAGAACGGCGAGCTCCTGCCCGGCTGGACCGGCCCCGAAGGGGTCCAGCGCGCCCGCCGGCGCCACGCGGAGACCATGAAGGAACTCCCCGCCGTCGTCAACCGGCTGCAGCGCGGCGAGGCCGCCATCCCCACCACGTACGAGGAGGACTGAATGTCCCGCGCCCTGATCATCGTTGATGTCCAGAACGATTTCTGCGAGGGAGGGGCCCTGCCGGTCACCGGCGGGGCGGACCTCGCCGGCGAGATCAGCGAGTATGTTGACGCGCACCACGGCCAGTTCGACCACATCGTGGCCACCCAGGACTGGCACGTCGATCCGGGGGCGCATTTCTCGGACGATCCCGACCACGTGGACAGCTGGCCGCGGCACTGCGTCGCGGGCACCCGCGGAGCCGAGCTGCACCCCGACCTCGATCCCGAGTACATCCAGGCGTACTTCCGCAAAGGCCAGTTCGCTGCCGCGTACTCCGGCTTTGAAGGCCTGCTGGCCCCGGAAGACGACGTCCCCACCGGCGCCCGGACACCCGGCGCCCTGCCCGGTACCCCCGCCCCCGGGGAGGACGCCGAGAGCGCTTTCGTCGGCGAGGACGCGATCGGTCTGGACGACTGGCTGCAAAGCCACGACGTCGAGGACATCGTGGTGGTCGGGATTGCCACGGACTACTGCGTCAAGGCGACGGCGCTGGACGCCGTGCAGGCCGGCTACTCCGTCACGGTGCTGCGGGGCTTGACGGTCGGCATCGCCGAAGACCTCGACGACGCCGTGGCCGAGATGGAGCTTGGCGGCGTCGATGTCCTCTGAGCCCGCCGCCGCCGCAGTAGACTCGAAACCAATGCCACCCAGCTGGCCATACAGCCTGACCCGTAGAACTCCGGAGTACACCATGAAGAAGACCCTGACCGTTTTGATTGCCGCCGGAGCGCTGCTCGGCGCCGCAGGCTGCTCGGCCTCGCCGCAGCTGACCAACGCGGAAACCTGCGCCCGGGTCAAGACGGTGGTCTCCGCCCAGTCCGCCACCTCAGACCAGGCCGGCATGGCCAGGGTCGCCAACCAGCTGCGGCCCATCAAGGCGGTGGCCTCGGATGACCTCAAGGGCCCGCTGCAGACCATCATTGAGTACTTCGACGAGTCTGCCAAGCCCAACCCGGACACCACCAAGCTCGAGGCCATGAAGGCCGACTACACCGCCGCCGGCCAGAGCTACGGCAAGATCTGCGGCAGCGGCCAATAGCCCCGCGCAGCACACCGCTACACAGCGCAGCGCACTAGTTCCTACGGAAAGGGACCAGGCCCCGGGCCTGGTCCCTTTCCGCATCCCGCGCTGTCCCAGCGCTGTTACGTAACTGCTATTTCCGCCCGATGAACCAGTCCTGCAGCTTCCGCAGGCGGGTCTGCAGCTGTTGCTCGTTGGCCTGGGCGACGGCGGGGCCGCCGCAGACGGTCCGGAGCTTGGTGTGGATGACGCCGTGCGGTGTGCCGGTCCGGGCGGACCACGCCGCCACGTTCTTCGCCAGCTCCGTGCGCAGGTCCATGAGCATCCGGTGGTCGGGCACCGCGGGGGCTGCCGTCTCGGGTGCGGCTCCGGACTGCGGGGCGCGCTTGTTCTTGCGGTTCAGCTGCTCGTGCTGGCGCTGGCGCAACAGCGTGCCGACCTGTTCGGCGTCCAGCAGCCCCGGGATGCCCAGGAAGTCGAGCTCGTCCTCCGAGCCCACCTCGCCGCCGGTGCCGAACTCGCCGCCGTCGAAGAGCACCCGGTCGAAGGACGCCTGCGAGTCGAGGGCCTCGAACTTGCCCTTCATCAGGGTGTCAGAGGCCTTCTCCTCGCGGTTCGCCTCGTCCATGAGCGAGTCCTCGGGGTTGAAAAGGCCGTCGGCGTCTTCCTTCTCCGGGCGGTCCAGGGCGTGGTCCCGCTCGGCTTCCATCGAGTTGGCCAGCGCCATCAGCTGCGGCACCGAGGGCAGGAACACCGACGCCGTCTCGCCGCGCTTGCGGGCACGCACGAAGCGGCCCACGGCCTGGGCGAAGAACAGCGGGGTGGAGGTGGAGGTCGCGTAGACGCCGACGGAAAGCCGCGGAACGTCCACGCCTTCGGACACCATCCGGACAGCCACCATCCAGCGTTTGTCGCCGGCCGAGAACTCCTCGATCTTGCTGGAGGCCTTGGCGTCGTCGGACAGGATCACGGTGGGAGATTCCCCGGTGATCTTCTTCAGCTGGCCGGCGTAGGCCCGTGCGTCCTCGTGGTCGGTCGCAATGACCAGGCCGCCGGCATCCGGAACGCTGCGCCGGACCTCGCTCAGGCGTTTGTCCGCCCCGGCCAGAACGGCCGGGATCCATTCGCCGGCAGGGTTCAGGGCTGTGCGCCAGGCCTGCGAGGTGATGTCCTTCGTCACGGCGGCCTCGCCCAGGGAGGCGGCCATCTCATCGCCCGCGCTCGTGCGCCAGCGCATCTGGCCGGAGTAGGCCATGAACATGACCGGGCGGACCACGTGGTCCCGCAGTGCCTTGCCGTACCCGTAGGTGTAGTCGGCCTTCGACCGCCGGATCCCGTCCCGGTCCTCGGCATACTCCACGAACGGGATCGGCGAGGTATCGGAGCGGAACGGGGTACCGGTCAGGGACAGCCGGCGGGCCGCGGGATCGAACGCCTCGCGAAGGCCGTCACCCCAGGACAGCGCCTCGCCGCCGTGGTGGATTTCATCCAGGATCACCAGGGTGCGGGCGGCCTCTGTCTTGGCCCGGTGCAGCATCGGCTTGCTGGCCACCTGCGCGTACGTCACGGCGACGCCGATGAAGCCGCGGCCGTGCTGGCCGTCGGCGTTCTTGAAATTGGGGTCGATCGCGATCCCCACCCGGGCGGCGGCGTCGGCCCACTGGCGCTTGAGGTGGTCGGTCGGCGCCACGATGGTCACGCGGTTCACCACGCCGGAATCGATGAGCATCGACGCCACCCGCAGGGCGAAGGTGGTCTTGCCGGCACCGGGGGTAGCCACGGCAAGGAAATCCTTGGGGTGGGTGCTGAAATAGTTGTCCAGCGCTTCCTGCTGCCAGGCGCGCAGTTTCGGGGCGGTGCCCCAGGCCGCCCGTTCCGGATAGGCGGGAGGAAGCGTGGGTCCGCCGAAGAGTGTCTCTGTCACTGGGTCGCCCCCCATCCGCGCATGGCTGCAGCCGACGGAGAAACCCAAGTAAGCACAAAAACACCAATCTTTTTCGGATGGGATGCCGGGCGGAACCCGGCCGGCCAGAAAATGACGGCGGCGCGCTAGAGCACCGCCGCAAACAGACACCGCCGCAAACAGACACCGCCGCAAACAGACACCGCCGCAAACAGACGCAGTCTACCGACGCCGGCTACCGGCGGAAACGGCTACGGAACCTCTGCGGGCCGCCCGTTGCCGTCACGTGCAGTTACTTGTCGCCGGAGCCCTTGCCGCCGTCGTCCCCGGGGCGCAGGCCCTCGTAGACTTCCTTGCACTCGGGGCAGACCGGGAACTTCTGCGGGTCCCGCCCGGGTGTCCAGACCTTACCGCACAGTGCGATCACGGGCTCGCCGGTCAGTGCGGATTCCATGATCTTTTCCTTGCGCACATAGTGCGCGAAGCGCTCCCGGTCGCCCGGTTCCACTTCCTGGCGCAGTTCCTCGCGCTCGATCGTGGCCGTAGACGTCCCTGCTCCGGAGAGCTCGCGCATCGGGTCGTTTTCGAGGGGATCGGTCATGCTTGTCATGTCACCCATCTTAGCCGTTGGAAGCGTGCCGCCGGACCCGCAGGGTGCCGGCGGGGGCGTTCAGAGGCCCTGCCAGGCGGGTTTGTGCTCATAGCTGTGACGGTAGTAGTCGGCCAGCCGGAGGGAGGACGCCGCCGCCTCATCGACGAGGATCGTGGCGTGCGGGTGCAACTGCAGGACCGAGGCCGCGCAGATGGCCGCGACGGGGCCTTCGGCGAGGTCCCGGACGGCCTGCGCCTTCTGCGCCCCGGTGGCGATGAGGATCACGTGCCGGGCCTCCAGGATGGTGCCCAGCCCCTGGGTCAGGACATGGCGGGGGACCTCGGAAAGGCTGCCGAAAAACCGTGCGTTGTCCCGGCGTGTCTGCTCGATCAGGGTCTTGATCCGGGTCCGGGACGCCAGGGATGAACCGGGCTCATTGAACCCGATGTGGCCGTCGGTTCCGACCCCGAGGAGCTGCAGGTCCACTCCCCCGGCGTCGCGGATGGCGTCCTCGAAGGCCCGGCAGGCCGCGGGAATGTCCGCGGCGGCGCCGTCGGGCACGTGGACGTTGGCCGGGCTGACGTTAACCCTGGCGGTGAATTCGCGGGCGATCACCTGGCGGTATGCTTCCGGATGGTCCGCCGGCAGTCCCACGTACTCGTCCAGGGCGAAGGCGCGCACCTGGCTGAAGTCCAGGCCGTCGCGCTCATGCCGCAGGGCAAGCTCGCTGTAGACGGGCAGCGGTGTGGAGCCCGTCGCCACCCCCAGGACGGCGTCCGGCTTGCGGCGGAGCAGCGCTTCCACTGCATCCGCCGCGAGCGACGCGATCTGCCTGCTGCCGGGGAGAATGACAACTTCCATGAACCCTGCCTATGCCGGGCGCCGATGCCGGCGCACTCCCAGCATGCACCTGTCAGCGGTTGACGGCCAGTTGTGCCAGCAGCTCCGGTGCCCGGCGGTCAAGCCATGCCCCGCCGGCGCGTATCCCGGCGACGAAGAGCGCGAGGCCCAGCACGGGCCCCAGCACCAGTGCGGTCCACCCCGGCACAGGGCTGCCGGTGATGAACTGCCCGGCAACGAGCGCCACTTCGGGCGCGACGAGGACCATGAGGACCGCCATGCCGCCGAGCTGCACGGCAAGGGTCTGGGCCACGTTGCCCGGCGGCTTCTTGAACGGGCTGTCGCCCGGCAGCGGGACGCTCACGGTGTAACGGGCCGAGACCACCGAGGCCAGGCCGAGGCCGCTGAACAGGACGCCGAGCGAGAGCCCGAGGACCCCGGGCAGCTTGTCCCAGGCACCCGTGACGAAGAAGGATCCGATGCTGAACAAGATCACGACGGGCAGGGCGAAGCTCAGGCACGCCAGGGCCCGGCCAAGCCGGTCGTCCGCGCCGCGCACGCCGGCGGACACGTGCAGGGCGAACGCGGTGCTGTCATAGGACACATCCGAGGAAATCGACCACGCCAGGAGGAACGCCGTGAGCGGACCGACAAACTGGAGGGGCCCGTAGAACCCGCTCTGGCTGCCCTGGAACAGGAACAGCACGGGCAGCAGCGGGACCACCACGAGTGCCCCGGCGTAACGCGGGTCGCGCAGCCAGTAGTACAGCGACCTCGCGGCGATGGCGGCCGCCGGGGTCGCCGGCAGCACCCCGAACAGCCCGGTGCCGCCGGAGCGCCGCTTGGCGCTTCCCGCGTAGGGCGGGGTCACCAGGGCACGCTGCAGCAGGACCTGCCAGGCCAGGGTGAGCCCGGCAAGCGTGGCCGTGGCGATGAGGAATTTCACGGCTCCTGGCCCGTAGTTGCCGGCGGCGAACTCGCCGCCGAGCGCGAAGGCCGCACCGGCCGGCGTCCAGGACAGCGTCCGGGCCAGGCCGGGCAGGTAACCGCCGGAGCCGGCGATCCCCTCGGCGACGGCCGCCACAATGGGCCCGGTGAGCACGAGCGGAATGAGGAACGCGACGGCGCTGATGTCCTTGAAGCGCCGTGAACTGGCAAGGCCCGCCGTCGCGGTGGTCACCACCTTGGACAGCACGATGCAGCTCAGGACGCCCAGGACGGCTCCCGCCAGGGCGCCGGCTGCGCCCGGCACGTTGCGGGACCAGGTGCCGACGGTGGCGAGTGCCACGAGGGAGGTGGCCACGCCGGGCAGCCCGATCAGCCCGCCCAGCGCCAGCCCGGCCAGCAGCTGCGGCATGGGCACCGCGAACGTGGTGAACCGGGCCGGGTCCAGGGTCATGTCCGCGGCGGAGATGGCCACGGGAATGACGGCCCAGCCCAGCAGCGCGGCCGCGCCGCCGAGGACCACGACCGTCTGGGCGAGCTCGATCTCCTGGCCGCGCAGGACCAAAAGCCCGGCGGCGAGGAGGACGACGATCCCCAGGGCGTACAGGGCGCCGATCCCGAGGCCCACCAGCTGCCAGGGACTGCGCCTGACGCTGTTGCGCAGCAGCGCCAGCTTGAGTCTCAGAAGGTGCGCAACCATTCCAGGCCTTCCGTGTGGTTCCGGCCGCCCACGAGCTGGACAAAGCGGTCCTCGAGGCTTGCCCCGGCCCGGACCTCGTCCACGGTGCCGGCCGCCAGGACCCGGCCGGCGGCGACGACGGCGACGTGGTCGCACATCCGCTGGACGAGGTCCATGACGTGGCTGGAGACGATCACCGTGCCGCCGGAGGACACGTAGCGGTCCAGGATGTCGCGGATGTTGGCCGCGGAGATGGGGTCCACCGATTCGAACGGCTCGTCCAGGACCAGGAGCCGCGGCGCGTGGATCAGGGCCGAGGCGAGGGCGATCTTTTTGGTCATGCCGGCGGAGTAGTCCACCACCAGCGTCCCGGCGTCGTTGCCCAGGTCCAGGGCCGCAAGCAGCTCCGTGACCCGGGAAGCCACCAGGTCCCGGTCCATCCCGCGCAGCAGGCCGGCGTAGGTGACAAGTTGTTCGCCGCTGAGGCGGTCGAACAACCGGACGCCGTCGGGCAGGATCCCCATCAGCTTCTTGGCCTCGAGCGGATGCTGCCAGACGTCGACGCCGTGAACCAGCGCTGTGCCGAAGTCGGGGCGCAGCAGGCCGGTCGCCATGGACAGGGTGGTGGTCTTGCCGGCGCCGTTGGGCCCGACCACGCCGTAGAAAGATCCGGCCGGGACGTCCAGGCTGATGCCATCGACGGCGATTTTCGCGCCGAAACGCTTGGCGAGGCCGCGCAGGGACAGGGCGGGAACCGGCGCCGCGGAGGGGCCCTGCGGGGCGCGGGCAACAGGAGGCTGGAAAGTCATGTCGCTAGACTAACCGCCGCCGGAGGCTAAAAGGATCGTCCGGAAGGCGGAGTTTTTGGCGTTCCCGCCGCCCCGTTTAGAACGTGTGCCGGGGGATGGCGCGCTCGTACTGCGGCGGCCACGCCAGGTCATGGCCGAGCTCGAACGCGGCGCGCAGCCACCAGTGCGGGTCCCGGAGGGCGGCCCGGGCGATGAACACCCCGTCTGCCTGGCCGGTGGCCACCGCGTGCTCGGCCTGCCCGGACGAGGTCAGGAGCCCCACGGTGCCGGTTTTGACCCCGGCCTCGCGCCGGATACGGGCGGAGAACCCGGTCTGGTAGCCGGGGCCGAGCGGGATCTGCTGGTGGGCGACAGCGCCGCCGCTGGACACATCCACCAGGTCCACCCCGTGTTCCGCGGCGGTCCGGGCCATCCGGACCGAGAGTTCCGCGTCGATCCCGCCGGGTGCCCAGTCGGAGGCTGAGATGCGCAGCAGCAGCGGCATGGAGTCGGGGATGACGGCGCGGACGGCGTCCACGACGGCGAGCGTCAGCCTGTTCCTGCCTGCCTCGTCGCCGCCCCAGCGGTCCGTCCGGTCGTTGACGAGCGGGCTCTGGAACTGGTGCAGGAGGTAGCCGTGGGCGCCGTGGATTTCGATGGTGTCGAAGCCGGCGTCGACGGCCCGCACGGCGGCGGCGGCAAAGTCGGCGATGACGCCGTCGATTTCCGCTTCGGTCATGGCCGACGGCGGGGCGTAGCCGTCGAAGGCGCCGGTGCCCGGCCCGACGGTGTCCCAGCCGCCGTCGGATGCCGGCACGCTGCCCTTCCTGCCGGAGAACGGCCAGTAGGAGGATGCTTTCCTGCCGGCGTGCGCCAGCTGGGTGCCGATCTTGGTCTCCGCGGTGCCGTGCCGGTGCACGAAGGCGGTGATGCGTGCCCAGGCCGCGGCCTGGGCGTCGTTGTAGATGCCGGCGTCCCGCGGGCTGATCCGGCCAGCCGCGTTCACGGAGTTGGCCTCGGTGAGGATCAGGGCCGCTCCCCCGGTGGCGAACGAGCCCAGGTGCATGAGGTGCCAGTCGGTGGGCACCCCTTCGCCGGTCTCGGGCTCGCAGCTGTACTGGCACATCGGCGACACCCAGCCGCGGTGCTGCAGCCGCAGGGACCTCAGCTCCAGCGGCGCGAAGAGTGCGGACCCCACTAGAAGAGCACCCGGGCCAGGCCCTGCCGGGCCTTGGCGACGCGCTCGTCGCCGGTGCCCACGACGTCGAAGAGTTCCAGCAGCCGGACACGGGCGGTTTCGCGTTCCGGGCCGAAGTTCCGGCCGATGAACGCCACGAGCCGGCCCAGGCCGTCCTCGACATGGCCGCCGGCGATGTCCAGGTCGGCGACACCGAACTGGGCGTCGAGGTTGTCGGGTTCGTCGGCTGCGAGCCGGCGGAGGGCGTCGGCGTCGGGTCCGGACACGGACTGCAGACGCATCATGAGCTCCACCTGCGCCAGCCCGGCCTTGGCGTCGGCATCGGTGGGCATCTCGGTCAGGGCCTGCCGGTACGCCGCGGCAGCGGCCTCGTAGTGCCCGGCCTCGATGGCGTCGAAGGCCGCCTGGTGCAGGGGCGGCAGGGGCGGGGCCTCGGGTTCCCCGCTGCCGGGCCCGCCGGCGCCGATCCGGCCGGTGACGCCGTTGGCCGCGGCAACTTTGAGGAGTTCATCGAATAGGTCGCGGATCTGCTGCTCGTCGGCGCCGCCTTGGAAGAGGGGGACGGGCTGGCCTTTGACGACGGCCACGGCGGTCGGCACGGCCTGGACCTGGAAGGCCTGGGCCAGTTGCGGGAAGACCTCGATGTCGGCGGCGCCGAGCACCATCCGTCCGTCGTAGTTCTCGACGATGCCCTCCAGGACGGTCACCAGCCGGCCCGACTCGGGCGAATACGAGGCCCACAGGGCGATCACCACGGGGACCTGGGCGGAGAGTTCCACCAGTTCCTGGAAATTTCCCTCGGTCACGTCCACGCGCAGCGGACGGCGGGGGTGGTCGCCGCCGTCCCCGGATCCCGGGGCGCCGGCGGCGCGGGCATCAGCCGGGGCAGGTGCGGCGGCCGGCGCGGGCCGCTGTTTCAGGGCGGAAAGATCGACGGCGCCGCGCAGGTTCAGCGGGCTGGCGGCAACTGGCGGGACCGGGCGGGAAGCTGGCGTTGTCATAGCTCCACTCTAGCCAGTCAGGCCGCGGCCGGCGCCACCCAAGAAGGGCGGCGCCGGCCGGGCGCGAAGCGGCGGCTACTTGAATGCCGCCCCGACCAGGCCGCGGGTGGCGGCCACGAGCTTCATCGGGTCCTTCGATCCCGCCGGCGGGACATAGACGGCCACCGACTCGGCGAAGTTCAGCACCATGCCCGTACTGGTCTCCTTGCCGCCGGCCAGGGCCGCGGCGTCGTCGCCGATCGTGAGCTTGTCGCCGTCGGCCTTGGGGGTGCCGTCGAAGGCGAAGTTCAGCCGGCCCAGGACCAGCGCACCGCCGTCGGCCGTGCGGAACACCACCGTGCTTTCGGGCGCCACCTTGTGGGTGAAGGCGAAGGTGCCGTTGACGCCGGAACTGACGACGTCGGCCTGGTACGCAAGCGTGTCCGCGATGTACGGGGACGACTGGCCCTCAACGAGCTTGTCTTTGAACGCGGAGTCGGACTTGGTCAGCCGGTCTCCCAGCCCTGCGAGCGCTTCCTCACCGCTGTAGAGCAGCCCGGACTTGTCCGACGGCGCCAGCGTTTCGGTGCCGGCCCGGCCGATCGCCGGGAACGTGGCGCCGGGCTGCAGCGGCGTGGTGCCGACGAGCTTGTAGTTCTCCCGCGGGGAAGCCTGCGTCAGGGTCAGCAGCTGCGGGACGACGTTCCCGTCGCCCTGCGTGACGGCCATGACGGAGCGGGGCCAGCTGCGCTTGTTGGTCACCACGGTGGTCAGCAGCTTCGTGGAGCGGACCGGCATGCGGGACTCATAGGAGCCGACCTGGGACCGGATCTTGTAGTTCTGCGTGCGCACTTCGAGCTCGGACTTCGCCACGCGGCCCTGCAGCTTGGCGGCGTCCTTGGCGGCATCGCCGGCGTCGACGGCACCGGCGACCTGTTCCAGGACGCGGCGGAACTGGGCATCCAGCAGCACCGGGGCATCGCCGGCCGGGTCTTGGGTGGCGTCGCCCGGAGCTGCGCTGGTGGAGGCCGGGGCACTTGGCGACGGCGCGGGAGTCTGGCTGGCCTGGGCCGCCACGGACGTGCCGGCGACGGCCGCCGCCGTCAGCACGGCCACCACAACACCGTTCCGGCGTGCGGTGCGGCCGTTACGGCTGGCGCGCCTGTTCTCGCTGGCGCCCCTGCCCTTCTCCGGAACGGTCGGCTGCTGCACCGTGGCCGGCGCAGCAGGTGCGGAGGCACCCCGGACGTCGGCATCCTGGCCTGCGGTTTTCTCGCCTGCGGTTTTCTCGCCTGCGGCGTCCTGGCCGCCGCGGCGCACCGCGGCCTTGGCCCGCGCACGGCGGACAAACGAGTCACCGTCGCCTCCGCCGGCCGGGGTGTCCGGCCGCTTGCCGGACTTGGGCTTGAGGACCAGCAGCGGCCCGCCGGCGATAATCAGCAGGCCGCCGAGCACCATGAGCGGAATGGCCCACGGCGTGGAGGTGTCGTTGGGGAAGGTCATCGTGATGGAGCTCGGTGCGGGCTTGGTGCCGTCCGCGGCCAGGAGCAGGGACCAGTCCCCGTCGGCCGGGGCGTTCCAGGAGTAGTTCATTTCACCGCTGGCGTTCTCAGTGCTGACCCAGAGGTCCGAACCGGCCGGCGACGGCGCGGTGGCCTCGCCGTCGGTATGTGTGACCTGCAGCGCCTTACCGTCGTCGGAGACGCCGGCAACAGTGTTGTGCGCCGTCTTGCCAACCCAGGCATCGACGTCGTCCGGACGCCCGGCGGCCAGCAGGAAACTGCCCTCCCCCTTGACGCTGATCGTCACGGTTCCGGGGTGGAGGGCCCTTAGCTTCTCGTCAAAGACGGTCAACGGCGCGGCCGTACCGGCCGGGGCCGTGGCTGTGATTGTCTCCGGAGGAGCCCAGAACGTCTTCTGGCCAATGCCGGCCAGCAGCGTCAGGAGGCCGAGCAGCACCAGGGCAACTGCAGTCTTGAAACGCAAAATACACCTATTCATCAGCGGACACGTAGCTTCAATAGTAACCATTTTGTTACCCGCGAGTCAGATCCGCGCCCCTGCCCGGCCCCGACAGCGGGTCCCGCGCGGACGCCCCGCCCTTGAGCTGACAAGCCTGCTGATAGTGTTTGCGGTGATCATCACACCCGCGCCGCCAAGGCGGTGCGGTACGAGAATTAGGGGCATTCAACGCAGTGACTGAACATACGGATTCGTCCCCCGCCGGACAGGAACACAGCCAGGAATCCGGAAGCCAGGAACGCGGCCCCCAGCAGCCGGCCACCACGCCCCGCGCCCACCGGGCCGCGGCCCTGACCGCGCTCGCGCGCCGGCTGCGGCAGCCCATCCCGGGCGCGCAGCCTCGGCTCCGTTTTGAAATGCCGCCGGAGCACGAGGACGATGTTGCCGCCGCGGAGGGCGGCCCCGACACCCGCTTCGGTGCTCCCGGCCCGCGGATGTCCTCCCAGCACCCCCTCTATGTCGGATTCATGGGCACGGTGGGCGTCGGCATCGCCCTGCTGGTCTACTGGATCGGTTCCAACACGACCCAGCTGATCCTGTGGATCGTGACCGCACTCTTCATTGCCCTCGGCCTGGAACCGGTGGTGCGCTGGCTCGAAGGCAAGAATGTCCCCCGGGCCGCCGGCATCTTCGTGTCCGTCGCCACCCTGACCGTGGGCGTGGCAAGCTTCTTCGCAACCCTGATCCCCACGATCGTCCAGCAGGTGACCCAGATCGTGCAGCAGGCGCCGCGCTGGATCCAGGAATTCATCGACTCCGACTTCTTCCGCACCGTCGACAGCCAGTTCGGCGTGCGGGACCGCATCACGCAGGAAGTCGAAAAATTCGTCAACAACCCCGAAGCCATGGGAGGCATCTTCGGCGGAGTCGTCGGCTTCGGCACCACCGTTGCCAACGGGCTCTTCGGGGCGCTGATCGTCCTGGTCCTCAGCCTCTACTTCCTCGCCGCCATGCCCTCGATGAAGAAATGGGGCTACCGGCTGGCCCCGCGCTCCCGCCGCGCCCGGGTCGCGGCCCTCTCGGAGGAAATCACCGGCTCGGTGGGCAACTACGTGATCGGCCAGGCCGTCGTCGCCCTGGTAAACGCCACCTTTGCATTCATCGTGATGACGATCGCCGGGGTTCCGTTTGCCGTGCTGCTGGCATTCGTCGTGGCGCTGCTGGCCTTCATCCCGCTGGTCGGCGGCGTGATTGCCGGACTGATCGTGACCCTGATTGCCCTGACCGCCGGATGGCAGACCGCACTGGCCTACGCCGTCTGCTACTTCGCCTACCTGCAGTTCGAGGCCTACTTCATCTCCCCGCGCATCATGCAGAAAGCCGTCGCCGTGCCCGGCGCCGTGGCCGTCATTTCGGTGATCGCCGGCGGCAGCCTGCTCGGCGTACTCGGCGCCCTGATCGCGATCCCCACCGCCGCGGCGATCATGCTGCTGGTGAAGGAAATCTTCATCGCCCGCCAGGACAAGCACTAGCAAGCATGAGGCTTTAGGTGTGGGCGGTGGCGACCGGCCCGTCCCATTCCTGCGGCAGCACGGTGCCGACGCCGGGCAGGGCGCCGGGCAGGACCTCCTCGACGATCTCGTTGAGCACCCGTCCGGCGTACTTCTCCCCCACCCAGAGGTGCTTGGCGCCGTCGACACCGATAACCTGCGCCTGCGGAACGGCCGCGAACCGCTCGGCCGCGGCGTCCGGCTGCAGGTAGTCATCATGCTCCGGGACCAGCACCTTCAGCGGCTTGCCGGCGCCGGCCCACTCAGCCAGGTGCTTGTCCGTGGCCCGGTGCAGCGGGGGTGAGAGCAGCACGGCCCCCTCGATCTCGGAGGCCACCGGTTCCGTGGCCCCGTACATGAGCGCCAGTTCGGTGCCGAAGGACCAGCCCACCAGCCAGCGGTTGGGCAGGCCGCGGTCCACGGCGAACTGCACGGCGGCCTCGACGTCGAGACGCTCGCCGATGCCTTCCTCGAACGCTCCCCCGCTGGTGCCCCGCGGCGAGGTCGTGCCCCGGGTGTTGAAGCGCAGCACGGCGATTCCCGCCAGCGCCGGCAGCCGGTAGGAGGCTTTGCGGTAAACGTGCGAGTCCATGAAGCCGCCGTGCGTCGGCAGCGGGTGCAGTGTGATGAGTGTTGCCCTGATTTCGCCGGATTCCGGCACGGCGAGTTCGCCTACCAGCCGGTGCCCGTCCGAGGTGCGGAGTTCGACGTTCTCCCGGCGGGCCGGCAGGACGGTGGAGGCTCGGATGGCGGTCGGTGCGGACGGCTGTGTGAAGACGTACGACGCGGGATCAAAAGTCATGCTGTCCACCTTAGCGAAGCCGGTCAGCGGTACCGGTACGTCCGCGAGGTCCAGCAGTTGGTGTGCCAGTGCCGGCGTTCGGCGAGGCCGGCCGCCGCCCCGTAGATGTGGTCCTCGGCCCAGACCACCAGGTGGGCGATCCCGGGCAGCACGGCGGTGGAGCAGCCCGGGCAGATGTACGTCTTTTCGGCCCGGCTCGCGGTCATGGACCGGACCATCCACTCCCCGTCCGGCGCGCTCTCCCGGCGGGCAAAACCGGACCGGGCGCGTTCCAAGTCCAGTTCAGGGGGCGGGCCGTGCTTGCCTCCGGCTCTGGCTCCGGATCCTGCCTTTCCGGAAGGCGCGCGGCGGGGTCGGTTGGAGCGGGGCATGCTTCCATTCTGCCCCAGCCCGGGCACCCGGCATTGCCTCCAGCCGGTAAAGTGGTCCGGGTGCGTTTAGTCATAGCCCGCTGCTCCGTCGATTATGTCGGCCGCCTCAAAGCCCACCTGCCACTGGCCACCCGGCTCCTGCTGGTCAAGGCCGACGGCTCAGTCCTGGTCCATTCCGACGGCGGATCCTACAAACCGCTGAACTGGATGAGTCCGCCCGCCTCGCTGCGGGTTTCCACCCCGGAGGAGGTCGACGTCGAGGTTGGCGTCATCGAGCAGTGGACGGTCCAGTCGGCCAAGACCGATGACCGGCTCATCATCAATATCCATGAGCAGCTGCACGACACCTCCCACGAACTCGGCCAGGACCCCGGGCTGATCAAGGACGGCGTCGAGGCCGACCTCCAGCGCCTGCTGGCCGCCCAGATTGACCTGCTCGGTGCCGGATTCTCGCTGATCCGCCGTGAATACTTCACGGCGATCGGCCCCGTGGACATCCTCGCCCGGGACGCGGACGGCGCCACCGTGGCCATCGAGCTGAAGCGGCGCGGCGATATCGACGGCGTCGAGCAGCTCACGCGGTACCTGGAGCTGCTCAACCGGGACCCGCTCCTGGCTCCGGTCCGGGGCATCTTCGCGGCCCAGCAGATCAAGCCGCAGGCCCGGGTACTCGCCAAGGACCGCGGAATTGACTGTGTGACCCTTGACTACGACGCCATGCGCGGTGTGGACGACAGCGAATCCCGGCTCTTCTGAAGCTCTTCTGAAGCTCCTCTGATGCTCTTTCAAGTACGCGTCCGGGGACACGCCATTGCCTGCGCCTATGGCCCTTCACCTGCGGCGATTCGTGTTAAGCGGTTCTTTGCACAAAATTTATACAATTCCCCCGTGCGCCCGTTGACCTGACGCAAGTGTCATGAAATTCTTATACGAGTCTTTGTGTAGGTGTTTTTCATGCTCGCAAGACATGTTGCGAGCGTGAAGCTCCTGCCGCCACGATCCGGGATCCGGATCTGTTGCCAAGGTTCTTCTCGCAGAGTGACCAAGTCCGGTGTGAAGTGCGCCGGCCTTAACCAAGATCCACAATGAGGAGAAAAAATGGCACAGGGAACCGTGAAGTGGTTCAACGCTGAAAAGGGCTTCGGCTTCATCACCCCGGATGACTCCGAGGGCGATGTCTTCGTTCACTACTCCGAGATCCAGACCGGCGGCTTCAAGACCCTCGACGAGAACCAGCGCGTTCAGTTCGAGATCGGTCAGGGCGCCAAGGGTCCCCAGGCTACCGGCGTTACGGTCGTCTAGTTTTCCGCAGGGAACTGCCCGGCGCATTCCCCGCAATAAATGGTCCCCGGCATTTGTGCCGGGGATCATTTTTTATTGCCGGAGCACGGTTTTGGTAGGCGCCCTATTCCGACGGCAATTGCCGCCGGGTTTCAATGCGACCCGGCGTAGATGTGTTTTCCGCGGCCCCGTATGCCCGCGCTAGCGCACCAGCGTGCGCAACAGGCGAGCACTCTGCCGTACTGAAAGCCCGGGAAGGTAGGCCCGGCTCAGGGCCCGGCCCATTGCCGGCAGCTGCAGCGGGTCCTGGTAGTACAGGTATAGCGTGCGGTACTCCGGCTTGAAGCGCGATTTGAAGGTTGCCAGCGAGCGGAAGCCGTAGACGGGTTCGAGGGCGCGGCCCACCACGTCGAGGATTCCGGACAAGCCTTCCAGTCCCGCCTCGCCGCCGTCCTGGGCCAGCGGCGAACCGGACAGCGAGATGACCTCCACGCTCTTCTTGAGCTCCTGCACCGCGGAGGCGATCAGGAATTCCATGACGCCGGGGAAGGCGTCGCCGCGCCGGCGCATGAAATCAAGGGTCCAGCTCACCAGCCGCCCGTCCTCATACACCGGCAGCCAGCTCGTGACGCCCTGTACCCGCGCCTCGGCGTCCACGGCCAGGCAGCACAGGACCGCGTCGTCGTCGAGCTCGTCCAGGCTGCCGAGCGTGAACCCCATCTCAGGGACAGGCTTGCGGGCCGCCCACTCTTCGGAGACCTCGCTGAGCTGGGCCCGCAGCGGCGCCGGGAAGCTGCTGTAGCGGCCCCACACGGCGCGCACGCCGGTCTTGGCGGCCCGGTTGAGCGCCGTGCGCACGTTCTGCCATTCCTTGCCCTTGAATTCCAGTTCGCGCACGGCAAGCCTGGTTTCCTGGGCCACGGCCACCCGCCGGAAACCCCGGGCCCGGAGCATCGGCCACAGCTCATCGGTGCACGAGTAGAAGCACGGGATCAGGGCGTGCTCCGCGCAGTACCGCATGAAAGCTGCCGCCGTTTCCTCATGGAGCGCGGCGGGTCCGAACGGGCCGGCCAGCGTCAGGGCAACGTTGCCGTGCTGCTGGTAGGCGACGCCGCCGCGCCGGTCCGGCGTGAACCAGTATTTGTTGGGTTCCCAAAGAGCCATCCAGGACAGCGAGTCTCCGCCTTGGCGGATCAGGTCCCGGGCCGTGTCCCGGTCCCAGGAGCCGACGTCGGTACTGTTGCCGGCGCTGCGCAGCCCGGTATTGTGCAGCCGGCGCCGCAGGACCACCCAGACCGCGGCCAGCGCCACACCCCAGAAGATAATCCCGGCATACGTGAACAGGAAGGCCTCGACGGCGTTACGGTACTGGAAGAGCCGGCTGTACAGGCCCGGAATGGGCAGCGGCAGGAACTGCCTTGCCAGTTCCGCGGCCAGGCCCTCCGGGCCTCCGTCGCGATTCAGGCCGCCGGCGGCAAGCCAAGCCACCGTGTAGGTACCGGCGAGCACCAGCCACGTGCCGCCGACCACAATGCCCAGGTTTCTCCGGGCCCACGGGGCCGTCTCCACCCGGAACTGGCGGCGGTTGAGCCAGAGCAGCACGGCCAGCAGCAGCGGCACGGCGACGAGCGGCAGGATGTGGACGAACCCTGACCCCATCACCGCGGTGCGCGGCCGGCTGGGATAGTGCGGAATCCGGGCGAACAGGGCGAGGTAGACGGCGGCGAGGGCCGTCACCCCAAGCTGGACGATGATGGCGATCCGCAGGGCCAGCCGGCGCCCGTGCCGCATGCCGTCCGCGCAGATCAGCAGGAGGATCACCGGGACCACGGCCAGGGCCAGGCCGAGCGGCCCGGCGAGGCCGGGCCTGCCCGCCTCCAGGCAGCTGACGTCGACGGTGCCTCCGCAGTTCTGCTCCAACTGGCCGAGCGTGGGCAGCGGATTCAGCACGATGTCGCGCAACAGGGCCAGCGGCCCGGTGGGGCTGCTGACAACGGCCGTGAGGATCGGCCCCACCGCGAAGATGGCGATGGTGAGCGCCAGGAGGTTGCGTGTCTCCCGTCCCGTCGAGCGGTGCCGGCGCGGTGTCCCCAGGTCGTCCTGGATCCACCATCCGGCGGCCAGGCCGGCCAGGGCGCCGGTGAGCCCCACCACGGTCTCCGCATGGCCCACGTAAAGGACCAGCAGCAGGGCTGCGGACACGACGGCGGTCCGGAGCCGCCGCTGCCACAGGGGGGACAGGAGCCCGCTCGCGGCCAGGGCGACGGCGAGGATGGCGGCGTAGGGCCCGATCAGCCGGGCGCTGACCATAAGGCCCAGCCAGCCGTCGCCGAGGTACCGTGCCAGCTGGGTGACCAGCAAGAACAAGGTCACGGCAGCGAACTGGCCCGCGAAGAAGAACACGGCGGTGCGCAGCGTACCCAGCCGCCGCTCGGCCAGGCCCAGCAGAAGAAGGATCATCAGCGATGCGGCGAGGTAGGCCAGCAGGTTTGTTGCGAAGAACAGCGAAGTGAACAGCGACCACCAGTTCCCGGCCTTGAGCCCCGGGGCGCTGACGGACGCGACCGGAAGCAGCGCTTTCGGCGGCCCGGACAGGAAGCTGCCGGTGACGGCCCCGACCGCCAGGAAGACGGTGAGCACCGAGAGGGTGAAAGGCACGGACCGGAAGTGTGCCCGCGCCTGCCGCCGGCCCTGCCGCCAGACACTCATGGCGTTATCCCCCAGCGCCGGGCCAGAAAGTCCAAGCCGCCGGGCAGTCCGGTGGCGGCGGTGGCCCAGGAATGCCCGGTGTCTGCAATCCGGCGGGTCTCCACCGCGAATCCGGCGTTGCGGGCCGCCGCGGCGATTTCATCCATGTAGCCGGCGAACTCGGCGTCGTCCTCCCCGACGGCGAGGTACACTCCGTGGCCGTCGAAGCGGCGTTCCGCCATGTGGTGCAGCGGCGGCTGCCTGTCGAAGGCGCCGGTGTCTCCGCCGAAGGCGGCCTCGACGGTCTTTTCTCGCTCCTTCGCGAGGGCCGGCTCCCGCTCGCTCGAAAAGGACAGCGCGGCGCTGTAGAGGTCGGGATGCCGGGTGACCATCTGCATGGCGCAGGTGCCGCCGAAGGAGAAGCCTCCCGCGGCCCACTGCCGGTGATCCGGGTCGACGGCGAGGGTGGTCTTGATCCAGTCGGGCACGTCGCGGGCCAGGAAGGTGTCCGCCTGGGCAATCCGACTGTCCATGCACAGCGTGTTGGCCGACTGTGAGCCGTTGGGATCGACCACCACCACCACGGGCGCAACCCCGGCATGCCCGGCGGCGAACCGGTCCAGTCGGTTCCGCAGAGCCCCGCCCGTCAGCCAGTCGGCTGGACCGCCGGGCTGTCCGGAAAAGAGCACGAGTACCGGCAGCGCGGGCCGCGGGGAACTCTGGTAGGCCGGGGGCAGGTAGACATAGGCCTCCCGGCTGCTGAATCCGGAGACAGTGCCGGGGATGGAAGCCTTGCGGACGACGCCGGAAGCCAGGTGCGTGGGAGCCCGCCACCGGGCAAGGTCAATGGCGGCCGGGCCGCCGGCGGCGCGCGTCAGGGCCGCCTCGAGCGGCTGGATCCTTGCCACGGCCGTCCCGGTGAGGTCGCTGACAGTGTGATTCAAGCCGAAGTAGCTGTTGATCTGGATGGCCGAGAGCGTGAGAACGGCCAGGAAAGCGGCCGTGGCGGCGGCCGAACGCCGCAGCCGGCGCCGGATCCGGCCGCTGCCGTGCAGGCCCGCGAGGCACAGTAGCCACAGCAGGAGCGCGGCGACGGCGGGAAAGGACCAGGCAAGCGGTTCCCACGGGAGCTCATCGGCGAAAACGGCGACGGCGTAGATCAGGAACCAGTGCACCGCCGCGACGAGCGCGGCGGCGAGCACGGCCACGGCTGCCACGACGGCGGCGGAGCGGGCGGCGCTGTGCCGGCTGACGCTGTGCCTTATGACACCGTGCCATAGGAGGTAGGCCAGGCCTGCGGCCGCGGCAGCCCACGAGAACCAGACCACCGGGCCGTCGACCAGCCTGAGGTCTTCAAGGGATCCCACCGGCGCTAGCGCCAGGTGCCGACGCCGATGACCGGTCCGGCCTCAAGCCAGGACGACAATCCCGTGTAGGCGTCAAAGCGCATCGCGAGCAGCACTTCCTGCCCCTCGTACCGCAGCTCCACGATCACGGCGTCGGGCTGGACCTTCAGGAGTTCGGATTCGGTGGGCTTGCGCCGGCCCAGAAGCTCCAGTGAGCTGCGCCGGAAGGTGTGTTTGGGACGGACGCTCAGCGAGACCAGCCGGAACCACTCGAGGTCGTTGTCCTGATAACGACAAACCCCCATCTGCCAGCTTTTTCCAGCCATGCAGATGGAGGCGTCCACCGTGCCGAGGGCGCGCCGCAGGTTGAAGCGGCGCACCCCCGAAAGACACAGTGCAAAGACCAGCAACGCAAACGCAGTCGCCAGGACGATGAACGGCAAACCAATATCGTTCATCAAGGTCGTGCTAGCGGATCCCCGCAGTAGCCGCTTCGCCCAGCTGGGCGTTGTCAGCAACAATGACCACCCGGTTGTTATCGACGGAGAAGAACCCGCCGTCGACAACTACCAAGATGCGGTCACCGGACACCGGCTCGATTGCCAGCTCACCTTCGGCCAGAATCGCCAGCAGGGGCGAGTGGCCGGGCAGGATTCCGATTTCACCATCGCTGGTGCGGGCCTTGACCATCTTGGCCGCTCCGGACCACACGAAGTGGTCCGCTGCGACAATCTCAACCTCAAGCTCAGCCATATTACTTGGTCTGTTCCTGGATCTTGGCCCACTGGCGCTCGACGTCGTCCAGGCCGCCGACGTTGAAGAACGCCTGCTCTGCAACGTGGTCAAGGTCGCCGTCGCAGATCGCGGTGAAGCCTTCAACGGTGTCCTTGATGGACACGGTGGATCCCTCGACGCCGGTGAACTGCTTGGCGGTGTAGGTGTTCTGCGAGAGGAACTGCTGGATGCGGCGTGCGCGGGACACGACGATCTTGTCTTCTTCAGAGAGTTCGTCGACACCGAGGATGGCGATGATGTCCTGAAGTTCCTTGTTCTTCTGCAGGATCTGCTTGACCCGGACGGCCGTGTTGTAGTGGTCGTGGCCGATGTACTGCGGATCCAGGATGCGGGAGGTCGACGTCAGCGGGTCAACGGCCGGGTACAGACCACGGGAAGCGATTTCACGGGACAGTTCCGTGGTCGCGTCGAGGTGTGCGAAGGTCGTGGCCGGGGCCGGGTCGGTGTAGTCATCTGCGGGAACGTAGATGGCCTGCATCGAGGTGATGGAGTGGCCCTTGGTGGACGTGATGCGCTCCTGGAGGAGGCCCATCTCGTCAGCCAGGTTGGGCTGGTAGCCCACGGCCGAAGGCATGCGGCCGAGGAGGGTGGAAACCTCGGAACCGGCCTGGGTGAAGCGGAAGATGTTGTCGATGAAGAGCAGCACGTCCTGGTTCTGCACATCGCGGAAGTACTCCGCCATGGTCAGGGCGGACAGTGCCACGCGCAGACGCGTTCCCGGCGGCTCGTCCATCTGGCCGAAGACAAGGGCGGTGTCCTTCAGGACGCCTGCCTCTTCCATTTCGACCCAGAGGTCGTTGCCCTCACGGGTACGCTCGCCGACACCGGCGAACACCGAGGTGCCGCCGAAGTTGCGGGCAACACGGGTGATCATTTCCTGGATCAGCACGGTCTTGCCGACGCCGGCGCCGCCGAACAGGCCGATCTTGCCACCCTTGATGTACGGGGTGAGGAGGTCGATCACCTTGATGCCGGTCTCCAGCATCTCGGTGGAGCCTTCCAGGGTCGCGAAGGCGGGAGCCTTGCGGTGGATCGGCCAACGTTCGCTGATCTGGAGTTCGGACTCGGCAACGTCGAGGGGCTGGCCCAGGACGTTGAAGATGTGGCCCTTGACGCCGTCGCCCACGGGCACGGAGATCGGGGCACCGGTGTCCACCACGTTGGTACCGCGGACAAGTCCGTCGGTGGCCTGGAGGGAGATGGCACGGATCAGGTTGTCGCCCAGGTGCAGGGCGGTCTCGAACGTGATGGTCTTCGTCTCACCGTTGAGAGTGATCTCGGTGGTGAGTGCGTTGTAAATCGAGGGGATTGCGTCAGCCGGGAATTCGACGTCGACAACCGGGCCAATAACACGTGCAATACGGCCGGTAGCACCGGACGTTGCGGCTACGTGTTCGGTAGCAGTGGCAGTCATCTCTCTCACTTCACTCAGTAGATGGCGTGGGGTTAAGTTTATCTGGTGGTGCAGGTACAGCTGGGTCCGGACTCGGGCTGGCTAGGACGCGGACAACGCGTCGGCACCGGCCACGATTTCGGAAAGCTCCTGCGTAATCTCAGCCTGGCGGGCAGTGTTGCGCAGACGCGTGTACTTCTTGATGAGCTCCGTCGCGTTGTCGCCGGCGGACTTCATCGCCCGCTGGCGGGCGGCGAGCTCGGAGGCTGCTGCCTGCAACATGGCGGCGAAGATACGTGATTCGATGTAGCGCGGCAGCAGGGCGTCGAGGACCTGCTCCGTTTCCGGCTCGAACTCGTAGAGGGGCAGCAGGTCCGATTCGGACTCGGCCTTCTCTTCGACGACCTCGAGCGGCAGCAGCCTGACGACCGTCGGCTCCTGGGTCACCATCGACTTGAAGCGGGTGTACACGACGTGGATTTCATCGACGCCGCCCTCTTCATAGGCGGTGGCGAAGTCGGCCAGCAGTGCTTCGCTGACCTCGCGGGCCGTTGCAAACTGCGGAGCGTCCGTGTTGCCGGTCCATACCTGGTGGTACGGACGGTTCCGGAAGTCGAAGTACGCCTGCGCCTTGCGGCCGATCAGGAACGTCTTGACTTCCTTGCCTTCCTCGTGGAGCAGCTCGTTGAGGCCTTCGGCCTGCTTGAGGACGCTCGCGGAGTACGACCCTGCAAGGCCGCGGTCCGAGGTGATGACCAGGACGGCGGCCCGGCGGATCTGCGCCGGCTCGGTGACCAGCGGGTGGTCGATTTCACTCTGGCTTGCGACAGCAGAAACGGCACGCGTGATCGCGTTTGCGTAAGGCAGTGAAGCTGCTACGCGTGCGCGGGCCTTGCCGATGCGCGAGGTAGCGATCAGTTCCATCGCCTTGAAGATCTTGCGCATCGACGTCGTCGAGCTGATCTTCTGGCGGTAGACCCGGATCTGGGCTCCCATACTTATCCTTTCCTAAGATCCCGTTGGCCGGGACTGCCGGAACCCGTGCGGGCCCCGGCAGTCCCTGCCAGCGAAACTAGCGCTTCTGCTTGACGATTTTTTCCTGGTCGACCTGGTCCTCGCCGATGGCGTCGTGCTCCTCATGCCCGGCACCAACCAGAAGGCTGTCTCCCTCGCCGAAGAAGCCCTTCTTGAAGTCCACGATCGCGGTCTTCAGTGCTTCAGCGGTGTCATCGTCCATGACGTTGGTCTGGGCCAGCGTCGTCAGGATGGAGGACTTGTGCTTGAGGTGCTCCAGGAACTCGGTCTCGAAGCGGTTGATGTCTTCAACCGGAACGTCGTCGAGGTAGCCGTTGGTACCGGCCCAGATGGACACGACCTGGTTCTCGACCGGGAACGGCGAGTACTGGCCCTGCTTGAGCAGTTCCATCAGGCGTGCACCGCGGGTCAGCTGCTGGCGCGATGCCGCGTCGAGGTCCGAGGCGAACATGGCGAAGGCCTGCATGTCGCGGTACTGGGCCAGTTCCAGCTTCAAGGTACCGGAGACCTTCTTCATGGACTTGACCTGGGCGGCGCCACCAACGCGGGAGACGGACACGCCGACGTCGACGGCGGGACGCTGGTTGGCGTTGAAGAGATCCGACTGCAGGAAGATCTGGCCATCGGTGATGGAGATCACGTTGGTCGGGATGTAGGCCGAAACGTCGTTCGCCTTGGTCTCGATCAGCGGCAGGCCGGTCATCGAGCCTGCACCGAGCTCGTCGGAGAGTTTGGCGCAACGCTCCAGCAGGCGGGAGTGCAAGTAGAAGACGTCGCCCGGGTAGGCTTCGCGTCCCGGCGGGCGGCGGAGCAGCAGCGACACTGCACGGTAAGCCTCGGCCTGCTTCGACAGGTCATCGAACACGATGAGGACGTGCTTGCCGCCGTACATCCAGTGCTGGCCGATGGCCGAGCCGGCGTACGGTGCCAGGTACTTGAAGCCTGCGGGGTCGGACGCGGGGGAAGCCACAATCGTGGTGTATTCCAGGGCGCCGTTGTCCTCGAGGGTCTGGCGGACGGCGGCGATCGTGGAGGCCTTCTGGCCGATCGCGACGTAGATGCAGCGGACCTGCTTGTTGACATCGCCGGAGGCCCAGTTGGCCTTCTGGTTGATGATCGTGTCGATCGCGATGGCCGACTTGCCGGTCTGGCGGTCGCCAATGATCAGCTGGCGCTGGCCGCGGCCGATCGGGATCATCGCGTCGATGGCCTTCAGGCCGGTCTGCATCGGCTCGTGGACCGACTTGCGCTGGGTCACGCCGGGCGCCTGGAGTTCCAGGGCGCGGGTGGTCTCGGCCTTGATCTCGCCGAGGTCGTCGATGGGCTGGCCCAGCGGGTCAACCACGCGGCCGAGGAAGGCGTCACCGACCGGAACGGACAGAACCTGTCCGGTGCGGTGGACTTCCTGGCCTTCTTCGATGCCGTTGAAGTCACCGAGGATGATGACACCGATCTCGCGGACGTCCAGGTTCTGGGCCAGGCCCAGGGTGCCGTCTTCAAAGCGAAGCAGCTCGTTCGCCATGACCGAGGGAAGGCCCTCAACACGGGCGATGCCGTCACCTGCGGTTGTTACACGGCCAACCTCTACGCGCTCTGCGTTTCCGGGTTCGTAGGACGCCGCGAACTCGTTCAACGCATTACGGACGTCGTCGGCGTTGATGGTCAATTCGGCCATCTGCAGTCCCTGCTCTCCTGTATTCGTGATCATCGTTGCTCACGATGACCGGGGTTTCTTGTCGTTAGGTTGTGCTTGTCCGGCTAGCCGGCAAGCTGACGGTGGAGTTCACCGAGGCGGGCGAGGACGGAAGCGTCAACCACTTCGTCGCCAACCTGGATCCGGATTCCACCGATCAGCGCCGGGTCAACGTTCATGTTGATCTTGAGCTCGCGCCCGTAAAGGGAGTTGAGCCCGGCCTGCAGGCGGCTGGTCTGGGTCTCCGTCAGCGGACGGGTGACGCTGACCGTGGCAATCCAGCGCTGCTGGCGCTTGGCGGCAAGCTCGGCGAACCGGCCAACGAGCCCGGTGACCTTAAGGCCACGCGGAGCCGAGACGGCCTGTCCGATCAGGACTTTCGCTTCCTCGCTCGCACCGGGTACGAGCTTCTCGGCGAGGGATACCTTGGCAGCCGGGCTGGCCTGCGGCTCGGACAGAGCACGCTGGACCTCGTGGCTGGACCCAACGGCCTGGTTGAAGGAGAACAGGTCGTTCTCCAGGGCTTCCAGTCCGCTGAGTCCGGAGGCAGAGACGGCCGACTTGTTCTCGGCAACAGCGATGACCACCGAAGCGGCAAGAGTCTCGAGTGCATCGCCGATGTCCCGTGCCGATGCCCAGCGGGAGCTGGCCAGTCCGGCCGCGATCTCGACAGCGTCAGCGGACGTTTTCCCGCTGAACAGCTGCTTGACCAGCGCTGACTTTTCCTCACCGCTGCGGGACGGGTCAGTCAAGGCGCGGCGCAAGCCGGCCGAGCTGTCCACGGTACCCAGGATTCCGAAGAGGTCCTTTGCCAACTGCAGCGACGCAAAGGGAAGCTTGGCTTCCAGTGCCGCCAGCGCAGCGGCCAGCGATTCGCTCGATACACCTGCCATTACTTAGCTACACCTGCGTTCTGGTTCTCCAGATCTGCCAGGAAACGGTCCACCACGCGGGCCGACCGTGCGTCGTCGCTCAGAGCCTCGCCGACGATGCGGCTCGCCAGCGTCGTGGCCAGCGTGCCGACCTCGGCGCGCAGCGACACGACGGCCGCCTGGCGCTCGGATTCGATCTGCGCGTGGGCCTGTGCGGTGATGCGGGCAGACTCGGCGGCGGCCTTTTCCTTCAGTTCTGCAAGGATCTGGGCACCCTCGGCGCGCGCTTCCTCACGGATGCGGTTGGCTTCCGTGCGGGCGTCCGTGAGCTGCTGCTTGTACTCTTCGAGTGCTGCGGAGGCCTCGGCCTGGGCCTTTTCGGCCTTGGCGATGCCGCCCTCGATGGCCTCGGCCCGCTCCGCGAAGGTCTTCTCGAACATCGGGACAACGTACTTGACCACGATGTACATGAGGACTGCGAAGCCGGCGAAGACGATCAGCATTTCCCAGGGATTGGGAACGAGGGGGTTAGTCCCGCCTTCGCTGGCGGCTGAGATGATCGCTTGATTCATATTTCACCCGTCCTTATCTACTCGGTTCTGGATGTTCGGTTTGTTCTGTTTACTTGAGAACGAACGCGAAGACGAGACCAAGGATGGCGAGGGCTTCAGTCAGCGCGAGGCCGAGGAATGCGATCGGCTGCAGGACGCGCTGGGCTTCCGGCTGACGTGCCACGCCGTTGATGTAGGCGGCGAACACGAGACCCACGCCGATACCACCGCCGATGGCGGAGAGGCCGTAGCCGACGAGGTTGAGGGAGCCGTTGATGGAGCCTTCCATTTTTCTTCCTTTCAAGATGCCACCCATGTGGCAGGTTGTTTGGGTTGCTTCATCCCCGCAAGGGGAAGTTTGTGGGTGCCTTAGTGGCTGTCGGCGTGCAGGGCGCCTTCGATGTAGATCGCGGTCAGCAGCGTGAACACGTACGCCTGCAGCACCATGATCAGTGCTTCGAGCATGTACATGGCGACGGCGCCGACGAGGACGAGTGCGGATGCGCCCTTGAGCAGGACGTTCTCCTGCATGACGAGGAACTCGACACCGGCACCGGCGATCATCACGATCAGGTGGCCGGCCAGCATGGTGGCGAACAGACGGAGGCTGTGCGTGACCGGGCGGACCAGGAAGTTGGAGATGATTTCGATCGGGATAACGATCGGGAGGATGTACCACGGGACGCCGGACGGAACGGTGGCCAGCTTGAAGTAGCGCAGGCCGTTCTTCTTGACGCCGATCGCGATCCAGGTGATGTACACGATCCCTGCGAGCACGTAGGCGCCGCCGACGTGCGAGAAGGTGGGAAGCTGGATCAGCGGGATGGCACCGTAGATGTTGTTCACGAGGATGAAGAAGAAGAGGCTGAACAACAGCGGGACATACTTGATGAAGTCACGGCCGCCGATGATGTCCTTGGCGATGCCGTTGCGGACGAAGCTGTAGGCGGACTCGCCTGCGAACTGCAGCTTGCCGGGAACGAGCTGCTGCTTCCGCGCAGCGAGCACAAAGAATGTCGCGACAATGACAACCGACAGGATGACCAGCAGCATCTGCTTGGAAAAACCGTCGGCAGCACCCCAGGGGATGATAGCCGGCAGGTGAAGTTCTTCAATTCCAGGAGGCGTAAAAGTTCCTGAATCTTGGGCCGGGAGCGCAAGCGCGATCAACGCGTTTCCTCTCTGCAGTGTCCATCATTGGGCGTTGGGCGGGGACCGGCGACATTGGTGCCCGCCTCTCCCCCTGTGAAATTATTTGGCATTACTGTTTTTCGTCCTGGGACGGGCCACGTGCAGCTTTGCCGTCATCAGCTGACATTTTGTTACTGGTGAGGCCGTGCATATGGGAAAGATAGAACCCTCCCGCAGCTCCAAGCAGAGCGCCTGCGAGCACAATCCAGCGGGTTCCCCACAGATTATCCAGTCCCCACCCTATCAAACTCCAGACGATGATTCCGCCAACAATGTAGCTGAAGACGGCGATCCCGGCGTTGTATCCGCCGTCGCTGCCGTCCCCGGAAACACCGGGGGCACCGGCTGTTGATTCGGGTGTTTTTGCGGCCTTGTTCTGGGGGCCGTCAACCGGTCCCCGGCCACCTTTGCGGCTAAACATCAGTGCCGCCTTTTCGGGGTTCGGGGTCGTTGTAAATCTGCAGCCGCGCCTTGCTGAAACCGTAAATCTCGGCCGCCTGCCAGACCACCACGGTGACAACGGCACCGATCAGGAACCAGCGGCCGTGCAGCCAGGCCGGAGCGCCGATGACGAAGAGCACCACGGCAAAGCCCACGACCTTGACGAAGTACGTCGCGACGAACAGTCCGATCGCGCCGGAAGGGTTGTTGCGGCCCACGAAGTGGCCCACAGCGAGGCTGATGGCAAAGAACACCATCACCAAAGCTCCGCCGAACAAGGCGGACCACAGTCCGGCCGCGCCGTTGACGATGAAGGCGACGACGCCGGTCAGCACCAGGGCGGCCGCAGAAGCGGCTGAGCTCATGGCCAGCAGCCTCAGCCACAGGGATTTTGTGGGGCCGGAGACACCAACGGGTCCGTTGCCGGAAGCGGGTTCCGGTCCGGCGTTGGAGGTCATGAGATCCCAATCGTCGTGTGCGTGGTGCTGGTCAAGGCAGGCGGCGAAGTGCCGCCCCTGAATTCTACATTAGATAGAAATTATTCTGAAAATTTCCTGTGAGTGACGCGTCACAGCTATTCGGCCTGTCGGGCAGGTTTTTCCGTCGTTCCGGCCATGTGCCGCGGCCCGCGCTGCCGCAGGTACGGCCAGGCGGTCACCAAGGCCATGATGGCCGCGGCGGCGAGATCGACGGCGAGGACAATGTGCCACGGGAAGATCGCGAACGCCAGGCCGCCGAAGGCGAGGATGCAGGTCCACAGGTACATCAGCACCACGGCGCCGCGGTGCGAATACCCAATGTCCAGCAGTTTGTGGTGCAGGTGTCCCCGGTCCGCGGACCACGGCGACCGGCCCAGCGCGGTCCGCCGCACCACGGCCAGGCAGAGGTCCAGCAGCGGCAGGAACAGCACCGCGAACGGCAGCAGGATCGGGATGACGGTGGGAATGCCGTTGGCGCGGTCGTAGAGCCCGGAGCTGATCTGACCGGTGGAGACGACGCCGGCCGATGCCATCAGCAGGCCGATCAGCATAGCCCCGGAGTCCCCCATGAAGATTTTCGAAGGGAACCAGTTGTGCGGCAGGAAGCCGACGCAGCTGCCCACCACGACGGCGGTCAGGAGCGTGGCGAGGTCCGAGCGGTCCAGCAGCACCGCCGTCCGGTGGACCCAGTAGGCAGTCAGGAAGAACGCCGCGCCCCCGATGATCGCCACCCCCGCCGCGAGCCCGTCCAGTCCGTCGATGAAGTTGAAGGCGTTCATGGTGGTCACGATCAGTCCGGCCGTCAGAAGGATGCTCACGGCCTCGTTCTGGATCACGAGCGGTTCCGGGATGAACGGGATGACCGTCATCCGGACGCCCCAGATGGCCACGACCAGTGCCGCCGCACTCTGGCCGATCAGCTTGATCCACCAGCGCAGGTCCAACAGGTCGTCCGCGACGCCGACGATCACGATCAGCGCGGCCCCGGCGAGGATTCCCCACGGTGCGGTGTTGTTGCGGAAGATGTCCTTGACGAAGAACGAATTGCCGGCCAGGACCAGGGCCACCAGGACTCCTGCGAAGATGCCGAGTCCGCCGAGCCGGGAGATCGGGGTCGAATGCATGTCGCGGCTGCGGATGGGGGAATACAGCTCCAGCTTGTTGCCCGCCAGCCGGGCACCCCAGGTGGCCGTGTAGCTCACGATGGCTGCCGTCAGCATCATGAGCAGGTACATGATCACGGGAAGACCACCGGCCCGGGGCTGGCGGTGTTATTCAGTTGCCGTGGGACTGTCTTTCGAAAAATGAAACTTCTCCGTCGCCGTGCGCAGGGCAGGCAGTGCGTAGTGCCTGACAGGGCTGTATTACAGTGGACTCTAGTCAAGATACTAATGCCAACGGCCACCTGTCTTCGCGTCACACGGCCCTCCGCCGGCGGGAAAACCACTGACGGTCGTGCTGAAAGGACCCCGCGATGACCCCCTCGGTTGCAGTCGCCGCCGTGACGTTTGACCGCCCCAGGGAACTGGCGGTCCTGCTGGATGCCATCAACGGCCAGAGCACCCCGGTCCACTCAATTTGCCTCGTTGACAGCGGCACGGTGCCCGCAAAAGACGTCGCCGCCGGGCACGCGAATGTGGACTACGTCCGGTCCGAGGCGAACCTCGGCGGAGCCGGCGGCTTTTCCCTGGCGGTCCTCAAGGCGGTGGCGAGCGGGGCGGACTGGATCTGGATGATGGATGACGACGCCGAGCCGGCCGACCCGGAATGCCTCGCCACGCTGCTCCGCGAGGCGCAAGCGCGGGACCTGGAAGCTGTGGTCCCGCTGGTGGTCGCCCCCGGCCACCCGGACCGGCTGTCCTTCTTCTTCCGGCTGGGCGGCAAGGTCACCCACGAGCGCGCCGAGGTCGAGAAGCTCGGCTTCCTGCCCGGCGACGGGCACTTCTTCAACGGCGCCCTGATCCGGTCCGACGTCTTTTTCAAGGTGGGGCTGCCGGACATGCGCCTGTTCATCCGCGGCGACGAAGTGGACTTCACGCTGCGGCTCCGGAAGGCCGGAATCCGCTTCGGCACCGTCACCACGGCCGCCATCACCCACCCGCACGCGTTCTCCGAGACCAAGCACGTTTTCGGCGCACGGTGGCACGTGATCGTTCCGGACTCCGCGTTCAAACGCTACTTCTACTACCGGAACCGCGGCTACATGATCCGCCGGCACTTCCGGGTCAAGTCCTTTGTCGCGGATGTCGGCGGCTACCTCGGCTACTTCCTGCGCAGCGGCGACTTCCGCGGCCTGGCCGGCTGGTTCCGCGCCTTTTCCGCCGGGCTCCGCGGCAAGGGCTTCGGCCCGCTGGAGGACCAGAAGTTCTAGCTGTCACCAACCGCCGCGCGTTGGCGTGTGTCCTTTGCGGGCGTCGCCGGGCATGGTCATTTCGGCCCGCAGGCCCAGGAGCCGGATCGGGCGGCCCGCTTCGATCCCGGCAGCGAGGTCCAGGGCGCGGGCGAGGATCTCGTCGCGGTCGACGGTCTCGGGGATCTTCCTCGCGTGTGTCGTGGTGAAAAACGGCGCGTACCGGACTTTGAGGGTCAGCCCGACCACGGGCCGACCTTCGGCGGCAACATCCTCCAGGACACGCGCTGTCAGTTCCCTCACGGCGTCGTCCACCTGGGCCGGATCGGTGAGGTCGCGCTGGAACGTGGTCTCCCTGCTGTGCCCGCGGGCGACCCAGGGGGTGTCGTCCACCACGCTCGCGCCGTCCCCGCGGCCGAGCTCCGCGTACCAGGGGCCCATCCCGGGGCCGAACTCCGGGACCAGGTCCCGGGGGTCGGACGCGGCGAGCCCGGCGACGGTTGTGATGCCGAGCTTGGCCAGCCGGGCCGACACTTTGGTCCCGACGCCCCACAGGTCCCTTGTCGGCCGGGGTCCCATGACGTCGAGCCAGTTCGCGGACGTGAGGCGAAAGACGCCCGCCGGCTTTCCGAAACCTGTGGCCACCTTGGCCCGGACCAGGGTGTCGCCGATCCCCACGCTGCAATGCAGCTGTGTCCGTTCCAGGACAGCTGCCTGCACCCGCCGCGCGTAGGCCTCCGGGTCCTCCGTCTCAATCCCCATGAAGGCTTCATCCCATCCCAGCACCTGCACAGTGGCGCCGGGCTGCGCGCGGAGGGTGGCCATCACCGTGTCGGACGCCGCGAGGTAAGCCTCCTGGTCGACGGGCAGGATCACGGCGTCGGGCACTTTCCGGGCGGCCACGCGCAAGGGCATGCCGGAACCGACCCCGAACGCCCTGGCTTCGTAGGATGCTGTCGACACCACGGCCCGTTCCGTGGGGTCGCCCCGGCCGCCGACAATGACCGGCCTGCCCGCAAGCTCGGGCCGCCGGAGCACTTCGACGGCCGCGATGAACTGGTCGAGATCGACATGCAACACCCACGGGATTCCGCTCACGCCCCCAGTCTGCCCCAAAACACCCCGGGCAGGCAGGGGTTCCCCACTGCCTAGGACCCGGCGGGCTGGCGGCGCAGACGCCGGCGCAGCAGCAGGCCCAGGAGCACCCACGGCTCGCCGAACACCCGGTAGGCCACCCGCTGCGGGTGCAGCAGGAGCCGCCAGGCCCACTCGAGCCCGAGCCGGCCGATCCAGCGCGGTGCCAGTTTCTGGACGCCGGCAATCTGTTCGATGGCGCCGCCGACGGCGCAGTAGACGGCCGGAGGCAGAGTGCCGAGCCGGCGGGCGAGGACCTGTTCCTGCAACGGCATGCCAAGGCCCAGGAGCACGAGCTGCGGGCGCAGCCGGGTCAGCCACTCAACGGCGGTCTCTTCGACGTCCTTGTTCCAGCCTTCGCCGGCCATGCCGTCGATGCGCGCCCCCGGGACGATCTCCCTCAGTTTGGCCACGGCGCCCGCGTTGGCCACGGCACCGGCGCCGATCACGGCAATCCGTTCCAGCCCCTCGACGTTGCCCAGCGCCGGGATCCAGTCCGTCGACCCCAGCCGGTAGTCCATGACCGGGCCGCGGCCGTCGCCTTCTTCAGCCGTTTTGGCCCAGAGCCACAGGACCGGGGCGCCGTCGAGCAGCACCACGTCGCTGTGCTCGTAGAAGGACCGGAAGGCCGGGTCCGAGTGCAGCAGCGTCACGCTGTGCAGGTTGTGCCCCACCACGATCCGGGTCCGGCCCTCGGCCACGAAGGTGCTGAGCACCGCGGTCAGCTCGGACACCGTCAGTGGGGTCGCGTCGACGTCGAGGAACGGGACGGACTGGCGCTCCAGCGTCATGCGGAGCCGGACTCCGGGCCCGGTGCGGTCTCAGCTTCAGGCTCGGGGGCGTTGCCGTCGATGTCCACCAGGCCGGGAACCACAGCGCGCAGCCGTTCGAGGCTGATAGCACCCTGGCGGACCACACGCAGCGGCAGTGCAGTCGCGTCGATGATGGTCGAGGCCAAGGCCTCGGCACCGTCGGCAGGCCTGGGCCCGCCCTCGAGGTAGACCTCCACGGACTCAGCCAGCTGGGCCTCGGCGTCGGCTGCGGTCTGCGCGGCCGCGTGCCCGGTACGGTTCGCGGACGAGACAGCCAGCGGCCCGGTGAGGGTCAGCAGGTCCTGGGCGATCTCGTCGGCCGGGATCCGCAGCGCCACGGTCCCCTTGGTCTCGCCGAGGTCCCAGTCCAGTGACGGCTGCGCGTGCAGGATCAGGGTGAGGCCGCCCGGCCAGAACGTTTCGGCCAGCCGGCGTGCCTCGGCCGGGACGTCCGTGGCCAGGCCGTCAAGCGCGTTGAGCCTGGGGATCAGCACGGGCGGGGGCATCTTCCGGCTGCGGCCCTTGGACGCCAGGAGCAGCGTCACGCCGAGGGGAGAAAAAGCGTCGGCGGCAATGCCGTAGACGGTGTCCGTGGGGAAGACCACGCACTTGTTCTCGCGGATGGCCCGCTGGGCGTGTTCGAGTCCTGCGGCGCGCTGCTCAGCCGCCGTGCAATCGTAGCTAGTCGTCACTGGCCTATTCTTTCATCACTTGTCACACGTTTAGTTCGGCGGCGTCAGCACGGCGCTGGTGGCACGGTCCCTGCCGTTGAGGTCCCGGTGGGTGGTGACATCGGACCACAGCCCGGTGCGGGTCATCATGGCGGCGATCCAGTCCGACTGCACTTCGGCGTGTTCCATCACGAAGTAGCCGCCGGGCCGCAGCAGCCGGGCCGCCGAGGCAGCCGCCGCCGTCGGTAGTTCCATGCCGTCCGCTCCCCCTCCGTAAAGCGCCTCGGGCGGGTCGTGCAGCGCCACTTCCGGTTCGTTCGGGATCGCCTCGGCCGGAATGTACGGCGGGTTGGAGACCACGACGTCGAAGGTGCCGTTGTGTTCGGGCAGCGCATCGCGCAGATCGCCACGGACAAGGTGGACCCCCAGCGGAGCCAGGTTTTTCGCCGCCCAGGCATGCGCGAATTCGCTGTATTCCACTGCGTACACCTCGGCGCCGGGAACCTCATGCGCGATCGACCCCGCGATCGCGCCGGACCCGGTACCCAGGTCCGCGACCTTGGGGTGCGCCGTGCCGCCGGGCAGCGCAGCATCGTTGAGCCGGTCGATTACCAGCTGGACCACGGATTCGGTCTCCGGCCGCGGAACGAAAACGCCGGGGCCGACCGCCAGTTCGAGGTGGCGGAAATGCGCCACACCCGTGATGTGCTGCAGCGGGATCCGCTGCGCCCGTTCAGCGACGAGGTCGCCGTAGCCTTCCGGTGCCGGCACGTCGCCGAGCATCATGGCCCGCAGCCGGCCGGGCCCGACGCCCAGCAGGTGCGCGGCCAGGAGCTCGGCGTCGACGCGGGGGCTCGGGACCCCGGCCTCGGCCAGGACGGCGGCCGCCTCGCGGACGGCCTGCGCCAGGCCCGGGCCGTTGCCTGCTGTCATCACGACTGGCCCGCGCTTACTCGCCGAGGGCGTCGAGCCGGGACTGTTCGTCCAGTTCGATGGCCGACTGGATCACCGGTTCGAGATCGCCGTTCATGACCTGGTCCAGGTTGTAGGCCTTGTACCCGGTGCGGTGGTCCGCGATCCGGTTTTCCGGGTAGTTGTAGGTGCGGATGCGCTCGGAGCGGTCCATGGTGCGGATCTGCGACTTTCGCTGGGCCGAGTTCTCGGCGTCGATCAGTTCCTGCTGGTGGGCCAGGATGCGGGCGCGGAGCACGCGCATGCCGGCTTCACGGTTCTGCAGCTGCGATTTCTCGTTCTGCATGGCCACGACGATGCCGGTGGGAAGGTGGGTGATGCGGACCGCCGAGTCGGTGGTGTTGACGGACTGGCCGCCGGGGCCCGAGGATCGGTAGACGTCGATCTTGAGGTCATTCTGGTTGATCTCGAGTTCCTCGGGCTCGTCCACCTCGGGCAGCACCAGCACGCCGGCGGCCGAGGTGTGGATGCGGCCCTGGGATTCAGTGACCGGCACGCGCTGCACGCGGTGGACCCCGCCTTCGAACTTGAGCCGGGCGTACACGCCCTCGGCGGGGTCGTTCGAGCTGCCCTTGACGGCCATCTGGACGTCTTTGTAGCCGCCCAGGTCCGATTCGGTCGCCGAGATGATCTCGGTCTTCCAGCCACGGGATTCCGCGTAGCGGCTGTACATCCGCAGGAGGTCCGCGGCGAACAGCGCAGCCTCGTCGCCGCCTTCGCCGCCCTTGACCTCAAGGATCACGTTGCGGGCGTCGTCCGGGTCCCGCGGGATGAGCAGCCGGCGCAGCTTGGCCGCGGCCGCCTCCAGCGAAGCCTCCAGTTCAGGTACTTCCGCGGCGAATTCGGGGTCCTCGTCCGCCATTTCCTTGGCCGCGGCCAGGTCATCGCGAAGGCCTTCCCAACGGTGGTACGCCTCGACGATGCCGTTCAACTGCGCAGACCGCCGCCCCAGCTTCCGCGCCAGCTTCTGGTCAGCATAGACAGCAGGATCGCCCAGCTGGGCCTGGATGGAATCATGCTCATCCAACAGTCCCTGTACGGACTCAAACATTTTCAAAACCTTTCGTTCTGCACCTATTTTATTCAGGCGCAAAATCGGGCGCCACGGTGAGCGAGCCCCGTAAGTGCCGCGCGGATGTTCCGCCCCGGGAGTGGCATCGGGCCTGTCGAAGCGTTGCAGCCGACGTACGCAGTACGTCAGCTGCAACGCGAAGGGGCGGGGGCGGAACATCCGCGCGGCACCCACCGCACGAACGCACCGGCGCCCGCCCCTAGCTCAGCTACTTGTCGTTATCGGACTTCGCACCAAGCGTCGTCTTCTGCACCTGCATGAGGAACTCGACGTTGCTCTGGGTCTCCCGGATCTTGTTGGTCAGCAGCTCCAGGCTCTGCTGCGTTTCGAGCCCGGACAGGACACGGCGCAGCTTCCACATGATCTTGACTTCCTCGGCGGAGAGCAGGTTTTCCTCACGGCGTGTACCGGACGCGTTGACGTCCACGGCCGGGAAGATGCGCTTGTCAGCCAGCTGGCGGGACAGGCGCAGTTCCATGTTGCCGGTGCCCTTGAACTCTTCGAAGATGACCTCGTCCATCTTGGAGCCGGTCTCGACGAGCGCGGTGGCCAGGATGGTCAGTGAGCCGCCGTTTTCGATGTTGCGGGCCGCACCGAAGAAGCGCTTCGGCGGGTACAGCGCCGCGGAGTCCACACCGCCGGAGAGGATGCGTCCGGAGGCCGGGGCCGCCAGGTTGTATGCACGGCCCAGGCGGGTCATGGAATCCAGGAGCACCACGACGTCCATGCCCATCTCGACAAGGCGCTTGGCGCGCTCGATCGAGAGTTCGGCCACGGTGGTGTGGTCGTCGGCCGGACGGTCGAAGGTGGAGGCGATGACCTCACCCTTGACGGTGCGCTGCATGTCCGTGACTTCTTCGGGACGTTCGTCAACGAGCACCATCATGAGGTGGACCTCAGGGTTGTTGGTGGTGATGGCGTTAGCGATGGACTGCAGGATGAGCGTCTTGCCGGCCTTCGGCGGCGAAACGATCAGGCCGCGCTGGCCCTTGCCGATCGGGGCGACGAGGTCGATGACGCGCGGGCCGATCTTCTTGGGGTCGGTCTCGAGGCGCAGGCGCTCGGACGGGTACAGCGGGACGAGCTTCGCGAATTCGACGCGGTCCTTGAGTTCCTCGGGGGTCTTGCCGTTGACCGAGGTGACGCGGACCAGGGCGTTGAACTTCTGGCGGGCGGACTGCTGGCTGCGGTCCTCGCCTTCGCGCGGGGCACGGATGGCACCAACGACGGCGTCGCCCTTGCGCAGGTTGTACTTCTTCACCTGGGCGAGCGAGACGTAGACGTCGTTCGGGCCCGGCAGGTAGCCCGACGTGCGGATGAACGCGTAGTTCTCGAGGACGTCGAGGATACCGGCGACCGGCAGGAGGACGTCGTCCTCGGTGACCTCAACGTCGTCGACGTCCGGTCCCTGCGCACGTCCGCGCCGGCGGTCGTTGCGGTCGCGGAAGCGGTCGTTGCGGGAGGAGTTGTCGCGGTTGTCCTGCTGGCCGCGGTCGTTGCGGTCGCGGCGGTTGCGGCGGTTCCGGCGGCTTCCGCCGTCAGAATCGTCACTGTCGCGGGTGGTGTCGCGGGTGTTCTCCCGGGTGCGCGTGGTGTCGCGGCGCTGGCCGTCCTCGCTGCCCTGCTCGCGCTGTTCAGTGCGCTGTTCGCGCTGTTCCCGCTGTTCAGTGCGCTGTTCAGCTGCGGGCTGTTCGGTCTGGGCCTCCCCGGCATTCTGGCCGGCCTCGGCGGCCTGCGCTGCGGCCTCGCCGCGGCGGCGGTTGCGGGTGCGCGGCTGCCGCGTGCGGTCACTGCCTTCGGTCGCGGAAGCGCCGGTGCCGGCTTCGGCAGGGCGGCTTTCAGCGGCGGTTTCGGCGGAGACCGCCGGGGCCTCGGCCGGAGCGGCGGCGGGTGCCTCTGCGGCGGCCGTCGTGACGACGCCGTCGCTGCCTGCGCGGCGGCTGCGTCCGCGGCGGGCCCGGGGGCTTTCCGGAGCCGCGGCTTCCTGGGGCGCGCTTTCCTGGGCTTCGGCGGGCGCGGCGGCGGGGGCGGCTGCCCGGGAAACGGTCCCGTTGTCGGTCGCCTTGTCGGCAGCGCGGGCCGGAGCCTTGCTGACCGGAGTGCCAGCACGGTGGGCGGAAATGGCCGTAACCAGATCACCCTTGCGCATGCGCGAACCGCCCGAGATCCCCAGCTGGCTGGCGAGGGCCTGGAGCTGGGCGAGCTTGAGGCCTGCAAGGCCGCTGCTCTTGGCGGGTGCTGCCGTTGATTCGGCAGCAGAAGATGTGTCCACAGCCGGAGACAGCTCAGTGGTTTCGGTCACGAAGGATCCTTCCCCCTCGACGGCGTCCAGGCTAAGAGCTGGACGCGGTGATTTGATCTGGGCTGCAGTTCAGATCTGCAGCCGGGATTTCGGCCTTGCCGGATGGATTTCGGCCAGCAGGGCCGGATACTGCTTCACCATGCACGATCCGGGAAATAAGGAACGGCGGGCTGACGTATCAGGGGGCAGCACAATTCTGCTGATTCCTGCGTCAGACCGAAAGCAGGTGGCACCGGAAAGTATTGCGCAGTGAAAGATGAGGGAGGCTACATGGCCAACATCGCGGTCGTACAACGGTGAAAGACTTACCGACTAGATGTACCGCCTGCGTATTTACCGCCGGTGCACTTCCACTTTAGCACCTTCGACGTCCACGGCCAGCTTCAGCACACGCCAGCCCACTTCCGGCGTGTTGGCCGCCGTGTAGGTGCCGATGAAGTCCACAATCCCGGCGGCTTCCGCTTCCCCGTTGGCCAGGACCAGCACGGTGGGGCCGGCTCCGGAAACGACGGCGGCGTGCCCGGCCCGCCGCAGCGCGGCGATCAGCCCGGCGCTGGGCCGCATGGCCTCGGCACGGTAGCTCTGGTGCAGGTAGTCCTCGGTGCCGGCCAGAAGGAACTCGGGGTTGGCGGTCAGCGCGTGGATCAGCAGGGCGGCGCGGCCGGAGTTCATGGCCGCGGCATGGTGCCCCACCGACGCCGGCAGCAGCGCCCGGGCCGCTTCCGTGGAGAGCTCGTAGTCCGGAACGGCGACCACCGGGATCACTGAGGGGGCCACGGTCGCGCACGTGCTGCTGTACTGGTCACTGTCCTGCCACGACAGCGCCAGACCGCCGAAAATCGCGGGAGCGACGTTGTCCGGGTGGCCTTCCATTTCGCTCGTCAGCTGCAGGATCCACTCCCGTCCGCGCCGGGATTCCGCCGGGACCAGCGCGTTCGCGGCGCTGACGGCTGCCACGACGGCCGAGGCCGAGGACCCCAGGCCGCGTCCGTGCGGGTTGACGTTGTCCGCCGTGATCCGCAGGCCTTCGTGCCGGTAGCCGAGGCGGTGCAGCGCCTCGGTGAGGGCCTTGACCACCAGGTGCGTCGCGTCGCGGGGCAGCGACTCCGCCCCCTCGCCGCTGAGCTCGAATTCAAGTTCGCCGCTGGTCAGGGTTTCCACGGTGAGCGTGTCGTGGAGAGTGAGCGCGAGGCCGAGGCTGTCATACCCGGGGCCCAGGTTGGCGCTCGTAGCCGGGACGCGCACGGTGACCACCTGGCCCGCCGGAACGGCCGGCGAGCCGGCAGCTGATTCGGCCGGGACGGTGAGCGTGGTTTCCAAGGCTATTTTTCTTCCAGTCCCAGGGCCGCGGCGACGGTGACGACGTCGTTGGAGACCTTGACCGGCTGCACGTCGCTGCCGTCCTCGGTGCGCAGGGCCCACTGCGGGTCCTTGAGGCCGTGACCGGTCACGGTGATCACGATCGTCTTGCCGGCGGGCACCTGCCCGGCCGCGTGCTTCTTGATCAGGCCCGCGACGCCGGCGGCGGAGCCCGGCTCCACGAAGACGCCTTCCCGGGAGGAAAGCCAGCGGTGCGCGGAGAGGATTTCCTCGTCCGTGACGGCCTCGATCACGCCGCCGGATTCGTCCCGGGCCGCCACGGCGGTATCCCAGGAGGCGGGGTTGCCGATCCGGATGGCGGTGGCGATGGTGTCCGGCTCGGTGATGGGGTGGCCGGCCACGAACGGGGCGGCGCCGGCGGCCTGGAAGCCCCACATGACGGGCGTCTTCGTGGCCACGGCGGGCAGCGTGCCTGCGGCGGGCGACTCATACGCCGAGGCGTATTCCTTGTAGCCCTTCCAGTAGGCGCTGATGTTGCCGGCGTTGCCGACCGGCAGCACGTGGAAGTCGGGGGCGTCGCCGAGGAAGTCGACCACCTCGAACGCGCCGGTCTTCTGGCCCTCGATGCGGGCGGGGTTGACCGAGTTGACCAGGAACACCGGGTAGGACTCCCCGAGCTTGCGGGCGATGTCGAGGCAGTCGTCGAAGTTGCCATCGACCTGCAGCAAGGTGGCGCCGTGGGCGATCGCCTGGCTGAGTTTGCCCATCGAGATCTTGCCCTCCGGGACCAGCACGGCGCACTGCAGCCCGGCCGCCGTGGCGTAGGCGGCCGCCGAGGCGGAGGTGTTGCCGGTGGACGCGCAGACCACGGCTTTGGCGCCGGCGGCCACCGCTGCCGTCATGGCCATGGTCATGCCGCGGTCCTTGAACGAGCCGGTCGGGTTCATGCCCTCGACCTTGAGGTAGACGGTGCTGCCGGTCAGCTCGGAGAGGTGGCGGGCGTGCACGAGCGGGGTGCCGCCCTCGCCCAGGGTAATGACCTTAGTGGCTTCCGTGACAGGAAGACGATCAGCGTATTCGCGGATGACACCGCGCCATTGGTGAGCCACTTAGACCCCTTCTACCCGCAGTACGGATGTGACGGAATTGATGACGTCCAGGCCCTTCACGGCCTCGACGGTTGCTGCAAGTGCGGCTTCGCGTGCACGGTGTGTCACGATCCGCAGCTCGGCCGACTCCACGTTGGACTCGGCGTCGCGGTGGATGGTCTGCCGCATGATCTCGATGGACACGCCGTGCTCGGCGAAGAGCTGGGCGATCCTGGCCAGGACGCCGGGCTGGTCCGCGACGTCGAGGCCGATGTAGTAGCTCGTGATGGATGCGTCGATGGGCAGCGCGGGCACGTGCCCCGTGGTGGTCTCGGTCCGGCCGGGGCCGCCCAGGACAACGCGCCGGGCTGCGGAAACGAGGTCGCCCAGCACGGCGGACGCGGTCGGGGTGCCGCCGGCGCCCTGGCCGTAGAACATAAGCTCCCCGGCGTTCTCGGCCTCGATGAAGACGGCGTTGAACGCACCGCGGACGGCGGCGAGGGGGTGTTCGCGGGGCAGGAGCGTGGGATGCACGCGGACAGAGACGCCGGTTTTTCCGTCCTCATCCGTCAGCTTCTCCGCGATGGCCAGAAGCTTGATGACGAAGCCGGCCTCCTTCGCCGCGGCGATATCCGCGGCGCTGACGGCCGTGATGCCTTCGCACGAGACGTCTTCCAGGGCGAACCGGGTGTGGAAGGACAGGGAGGCCAGGATCGCGGCCTTGGCGGCGGCGTCGTACCCTTCGATATCGGCCGTGGGATCGGCTTCCGCGTAGCCCAGGCGCTGGGCCTCGGCCAGGGCGTCGGCGAACTGCGCGCCGGTGGAGTCCATCTGGTCGAGGATGTAGTTGGTGGTGCCGTTGACGATTCCGAGCACGCGGGTGATGCGGTCGCCGGACAGGCTGTCGCGGATGGGCCGCAGGATCGGGATGGCACCGGCGACGGCGGCCTCGTAGGACAGCTGCACGCCGGCCTTGTCGGCTTCCTCATACAGTGTGGGACCGTCCTGGGCCAGGAGTGCCTTGTTGCCGCTGACAACGCAGGCGCCGTTGCGCATGGCCGTGAGGATCAGGGTGCGGGCCGGTTCGATCCCGCCCATGAGCTCGATCACGACGTCGGCGTCTTTGACGAGGGTGTCGGCGTCGGTGGTAAACAGCTCGCGCGGCAGCTCGACATCGCGTTCGGCGTCAACGTTGCGCACCGCGATGCCGCTCAGTTCGAGGCGGGCACCCGTGCGTGCGGCGAGGGCGCCGGCGTCGTCAATGAGAATCCGCGCAACCTGGGCCCCAACGTTGCCACAGCCCAGCAGGGCCACTTTCAGGGTTCGCAATTCGGTCATTCAGACTCCCATGTCGCGGTTGAGCAGATCTTCTTCGGTTTCCCCGCGGACAATGAGCCGGGCAGATCCGTCGCTGACAGCGACAACGCCCGGCCGGGCCAGATAGTTGTAGTTGCTTGACAGGGCCCAGCAGTAGGCGCCGGTCCCCGGTACAGCAAGCAGATCACCGGCTGCCACGTCCTCGGGCAGATATACATCTCTAACAACTATGTCGCCGCTCTCGCAATGTTTGCCCACTACTCGGGACAGCTGCGGCGCCGCGTCGGAGCTCCGGGAGGCGAGAATTGCCGAATAATCCGCGTCATAAAGCACCGGGCGGGGGTTATCGCTCATCCCGCCATCCACCGACACATACCGGCGGGGGTACGTAACGTCGCCGCCGGGGTTCCCGCCTTCCGCGGCGGCCGGGGCGTCCACCCGGACGGTCTTGAGCGTGCCGACCTCGTACAGCGTGAAGGTGGTGCTGCCGACGATCGCGCGGCCGGGCTCAATCGAGATCCGCGGGGCGGAAATTCCCAGCGCCTCGCACTTGGAACGGACGACGGCGGCCATCGCCTGCGCGATTTCGGCGGCCGGGCGGGGGGTGTCAACGGGCGTGTAGGCGATCCCGTAGCCGCCTCCGAGGTCCAGTTCGGGCAGCACGATGGAATACTTGGACTGCATCGCGGCCAGGAAATCCAGGAGCTTCTCGGCGGCGAGGGCGAAGCCGTCGGGTTCGAAGATCTGCGAGCCGATGTGGCAGTGCAGGCCCAGCAGTTCGATGCTCGCGTGCCCGGTGGCGGCGGCCACGGCCTCCTCGGCGGCGGAGAGCCCGGCCTGTTCGGTGGAGTCCGCGGCCATGGAGAGGCCGAACTTCTGGTCCTCGTGGGCCGTGGCGATGAATTCGTGGGTGTGGGCATGCACGCCCGGGGTCAGCCGGAGCATCACCTTGGCGGTGTCGCCCCGGTTGGCGGCGATTGCGGCGACGCGCTCGAGCTCATCGAGGCTGTCCACGACGATCCGGCCCAGCTGCATGTCCAGCGCCCGGTGGATTTCGCCGTCGGACTTGTTGTTGCCGTGCAGCGCGACGTCGGCGCCGGGGATGCCGGCCCGGGCGGCGACGGCGAGTTCGCCGCCGGATGCGGTGTCCAGGCGCAGCCCCTCTTCTTCGACCCAGCGGACCACGGAAGTGCACAGGAAGGACTTGCCGGCGTAGTAGACGTCCACTCCCCCGCAGATGTCCGCGAAGGCGTCGTTGAAGGCGTCGCTGAACGCCCGGGCCCTGGCCCGGAAGTCGGTCTCGCTCAGCACGAACAGCGGTGTGCCGTACTGTCGCTGCAGTTCACTGACGGTGATGCCCTCAATGGTGAGCTCGCCGGCGTCGTTCCTTTCGACACCGCCGGCCCACAGCGGTTCGTGGAGGGCGTTGAGGTCTTCGGGGACCTCGAGCCAGGCCGGCGCGAGCGGGGACTGTGCTGACTTAGCGTTCATGGCGGTTACATCCGTTCCGGCGCCGAGACGCCCAGCAGTTCCAGTCCGTTGGCCAGTACCTGGCTGGTGGCGTCGTTGAGCCACAGCCGGGTCCGGTTGGTGTCGGTGACGGGTTCCTCGCCCTGGGGCGCAACCCGGCAGGCGTCGTACCAGCGGTGGTAGGCGCCGGCAATGACTTCCAGGTGGCGGGCCACGCGGTGCGGCTCGCGCAGTTCGGCGGCTTTGGCCACCACGGAGGGGTAGCTGCCCAGGTGTGAAAGCAGCTCGTTTTCGGTGGCGTGGTCCAGCAGTGCCGCCTCGAAGCGGTCCTCACCGTCCACGCGGCGCTCGACGCCGGCGGCCACGGCGTTGCGGGCGGCGCCGCGGGAGCGGGCGTGCGCGTACTGGACGTAGAACACCGGGTTTTCGTTGCTGTGCTTCTTCAGCAGCTCGGGGTCCAGGGTCAGCGGCGAGTCGGCGGGGAACCGGGCGAGCGAGTAGCGCACAGCGTCCTTGCCGAGCCAGTCGATGAGGTCCTTGAGCTCGATGATGTTGCCGGCGCGCTTGGACAACTTGGCGCCGTTGACCGAGACCAGCTGGCCGATCAGGACCTCGATGTTGACCTCGGGATCGTCGCCGGCGGCCGCGGCAATGGCCTTGAGCCGGTTGATGTAGCCGTGGTGGTCGGCGCCGAGGAGGTAGATCTTCTCGGTGAAGCCGCGGTCCTTCTTGGACAGGTAGTAGGCGGCGTCGGCCGCGAAGTAGGTCGGTTCGCCGTTGGCGCGGACCATCACGCGGTCCTTGTCGTCACCGAAGTCGGTGGTGCGCAGCCACACGGCGCCGCCGTCGTCAAAGACGTGGCCCTGCTCGCGGAGGCGGGCGACGGCATCCTCGATAGCGCCGGCGTCGTGAAGCTCCTGCTCGGAGAAGAAGACATCGAAGTCGACGCCGAACGCGGCCAGCGTCTGCTTGATGTCGTGCATCTGCGCCTTGTACGCGGCTCCCCGGATCACCGGCAGGGCCGCGACCTCGGTGAGTTCACGGATCCCGGGGTGCTCGCTGAGCACCTCGTGGCCGAGGTCGGCGATGTACTGGCCCGGGTAGCCGCCCTCGGGCACGTCCCGGCCGTGCAGCCGCGCGTACACGGAGTTGGCGAAGACGTTCATCTGGGAGCCGGCGTCGTTGATGTAGTACTCAGCGGTGACGTCGGCGCCGGAGGCCCTCAGGACGCGGGCGATCGCGTCGCCAAGGGCGGCCCAGCGGGTGTGGCCGATGTGCAACGGGCCGGTGGGGTTGGCCGAGACGAACTCCATGTTCACGACATGGCCGGCGAGCGCGGTGTTGGTGCCGTAGTCCGCTCCCGCCTCGACGATGACCTTGGCCAGGGCGCCGGCGGCAGCGGCGTCCACCGTAATGTTCAGGAAGCCCGGGCCGGCGATGTCCACGGCAGACACACCGTCGATCATTTTCAGCCGGTCGCTGAGGACGGACGCGAACTGCCGCGGGTTGGTCCCGGCGGTCTTGGCCAGCTGGAGGGCGACGTTGGTGGCCCAGTCTCCGTGGTCCCTGTTCTTGGGGCGCTCGACGCGCACCTCTTCCGGGAGGTCGGCAGCGGAAAGGGCGATGTCACCAGCCGCGACGGCGTCCTTCAGGCAGGCGGAAATGGCGAGGGAGAGTTCTTCTGGGGTCACGCTTCTAGCCTACCGGTGGGCCCGAGGTGTGGCGGAATCTGGCGCCCGGCATGACGGGCGGCCCCTGACCGTCAAGCACCCGGGGCGGTCTATCCTGCAACCCCGGTTAACCCGGATTTTCCTTTGGGGGCCACCTTCCTGCTAAGCTCTAGGACGTCCCGCCGGTAAGGCAGGATCCCTGACTGCCCTCGTAGCTCAGGGGATAGAGCGTCTGCCTCCGGAGCAGAAGGTCGTAGGTTCGAATCCTATCGAGGGCACAGAAAAGACCCCGCCACTTCAAGGAAGTGGCGGGGTCTTCTGCATTGGATCTGCCTATTGTCTGTGCCCGCTCGTAGGCTGTCTTCATCGGTGGCGGGCGACCCTGCACGCCCCGGAACGTGAAGGGGTCTCACATGCACCGTTCCGTTGATCACTTTTCAGGTGTTCACTGCTCCATCGTTCCGCCCTACCTCCTGCGCCGCATAGCCGCCCAGCAGGACCCCGGGTTCTCCGGTGCGGCGGAGGCTGCCCGCAAGGCGCTGCTGCACACCAAGGGCTTCCAGGCGGCCCGCGCCGAGCCCGTCCCGCTCGCAGCCCCGGGCATGCGGAGCCTCAAGCCCGGGACGCCGGACCGTACCATTTATGACGCCCGCTCCCTGGAACAGCTGCCGGGGAGCCTGGTCCGCAAAGAGGGCACCCCGCCCACCGGCGATCCGGCGGCGGACGAGGCATATGACGGGTTGGGCGACACCCACCGGCTCTACGCGGACGCCTTTGGCCGCGACTCCATCGACGGGCAGGGCCTGCCCCTCGAGGCCACGGTCCACTACGGGAAACGCTATGACAACGCGTTTTGGGATGGCCGGCAGATGGTGTTCGGCGACGGCGACGGTGAGGTCTTCGGCCGGTTCACGAAGTCCCTGAGCGTGATCGGGCACGAGCTCGCCCACGGCGTCACGCAGTATTCCGGGGGCCTGAACTACCGCAACCAGGCCGGCGCCCTCAACGAATCGTTGTCCGACGTCTTCGGTGCCCTCGTGGAACAGTACGCGAAAGAGCAGTCCACCGCGGAGGCAAGCTGGCTGATCGGCGAAGGCCTCTTCACCGAGCAGGTCCAGGGAACGGCGCTGCGGTCGATGAAGGCACCGGGCACCGCGTACGACGACGACGTCCTCGGCAAGGATCCGCAGCCGGACTCGATGGACGGCTACGTGCACACGAGCGCGGACAACGGCGGGGTGCACATCAATTCCGGCATCCCCAACCGTGCCTTCTGCCTCGTCGCCACGGCCCTCGGCGGCAATGCGTGGGATGCCCCCGCACAGATCTGGTACGACACCCTGACCGGCGGCACCCTCAAACCAAACGCCACGTTCGGTGCCTTCGCCAGGGCCACCGCGGCCTCCGCCACAGAGCTCTTCGGCGCCGGGTCCCCGGCGCATGACGCCGTCCGGGCTGCGTGGGACACTGTGAAAGTGAAGCTGTAACCCAACGCCGTGAGGTTGGCACGCTCATGAAAATCGCACGCCTGTGAAAATAACTGTCCAGCGCAGCGGCGGCGTGGCCGGAATGAAACGGACCTGGACCGTTCAGCCGGAGCCGCCGGAGGACACCGAGCGGTGGCAACCGCTCATTGAAGCGTGCCCGTGGGACGACGTCGCCGGGACCGGCCGGGGCGGCCAGCCTGACAGGTTCATGTACAGCATCCGGGCCGGTCAGCGCCGGGCGGTACTGCCGGAGCGTGAAGTGACAGGACCGTGGCGCGACCTCATCGACTGTGCCAGGGCCGCGGCGGAGCAGGAACTGCCGCCCGACACGTTGTCGCCGGGGTAGCCGGGTTCCTAGGCCGTGGCCAGGTGGCCACGGAACGTGCGCCGGTAGGACTGCGGGCTGGTGTCGAGGGCTTTGACAAAGTGGTGCCGCAACAGAACCGAATGCCCGAAGCCGGATTCGCGTGCGACTTCGTCAATGTTCAGCTCTGTCGTCTCCAGCAGTTCCTGGGCGCGCAGCACCCGCTGGGAGTTCAGCCACGCTGCCGGCGTGGCCCCCGTTTCCGAGCGGAAGCGCCGGGCAAACGTCCGCGGCGACATGTGCACCCGGGCCGCCAGTTCGTTGACCGGGTGTTCCTCATCCAGATGCCGGACCATCCACTGCAGCAGCTGTTCCATGGGCTCCGATCCGCACCGCGGAATGGGCCGGTCGATGTACTGGGCCTGGCCGCCGTCGCGGTGCGGCGGGACCACCATGTCCCGGGCAATACCGGCGGCCACCTTGGCGCCGAACTCAACCCGGATCAGGTGCAGGCAGGCATCGATCCCCGCTGCGGTCCCGGCGCTCGTGATGATCCGGTCGTCCTCCACATAAAGGACGTTTTCGTCCACCTGGACGGCGGGGTAACGGCTGGCGAGTTCCTGGGAGTAGTGCCAGTGCGTGGTGCAGCGGCGTCCGTCGAGCAGCCCCGCCCGGGCCAGGGCGAAGGCGCCGGAACAGATCGACATCACCCAGGCGCCGCGGGCATGCGCGGCCCGCAACGCGTCCAGGACGGATTCCGGAACGTCCTCGTCCCGGCCGTACGGCGCCATCACCACCAGGTCCGCGTCCGCAGCCGCGTCCAGCCCGAATTCCACGTGCATGGACAGGCCGGATTTGAGCGGGACGTCGCCCGGCTCCGGGGTGCAGACCCGGAAATCAAACGAAGGCACGCCGCTTCCGCGCTCCGAACGGTCAATGCCGAAGACCTCGAAGGCTGTGGCGAACTCGAAGATCGAGAAGTTGGGGACGACGATCATGGCCACTGATTTGATCATGATTACAGTGTGGCAGAAATTTTACCTTTTTGGGCATTTCTGCCACTTCTTTTCAATGTTGGCCGGGAGAACCATGGAGGTATGGAACTCCTCGGAATCGCCCTCATCATCCTGGTCATCGGCATTATCACCGCCACGATCTCCGCCCTCCGCAAGGACGGCCTCGGCCACAACCCGCCCGTCCGCTCGGACGAATACTGGATGGCCCGGGACCTGCCCAGCGTCAACTACACCCTGCGGATCTTCTAGGCCGCACCTGCGCACCGGGCCCGACCCCTCCGACCGGGCCCGCACCCTGCGCCGGGACCGTCACGGCCCCGCACCGGCGGACAGTCCGCCCCAGTAGACTGTCTCCAGCCATGACATTGCATATCTCCTACCCTGCCGAGCTGCCCGTCTCCGAGCGCCGCGAAGACCTGATGGCCGCCATCGCCGCCAACCAGGTGACGATCATCGCCGGCGAGACCGGTTCGGGCAAGACCACCCAGATCCCGAAGATGTGCCTGGAACTCGGCCTGGGCGAGAACGGGCTGATCGGCCATACCCAGCCCCGCAGGCTCGCTGCCCGCACTGTCGCCGAGCGCATTGCGGAGGAACTCGGCGTCGGGATCGGCCAGGAAGTGGGCTTCCAGGTCCGGTTCACCGGCGAGGTCAGCCGGTCCACCAAGGTCAAGCTCATGACCGACGGCATCCTGCTGGCAGAAATCCAGCGCGACAAGCTGCTGCGCAAATACAACGCCATCATCATCGACGAGGCCCACGAGCGCAGCCTCAATATCGACTTCATCCTCGGCTACCTCAAGCGCATTCTGCCGCAGCGCCCCGACCTGAAGATCATCATCACCTCGGCCACCATCGATCCGGAGCGCTTCGCGAAGCACTTCGGCTCGGAGGACGAACCCTCCCCCATCATCGAGGTCTCGGGCCGGACCTTCCCGGTGGAAATCCGCTACCGGCCGCTGTCCCAGCCCGCCGGCGGCGCCGGCGCTGGCGCCGAAGATGCAGAAGAGGCGGGGGAAGGCGTGGCCCCGGACGACGAACTCGAGGAGGACCGCGACCCCCTCGACGCCGTGTGCGACGCCGTCGACGAGCTCGCCCTGGAAGCCCCCGGCGATATCCTCATCTTCTTCTCCGGCGAGCGGGAAATCCGTGACGCCGCGGAGGCCCTCAATGCCCGCATCCAGTCCAACCGGCGGCTGGCCGGCACCGAGGTGCTGCCGTTGTTCGCCCGGCTGAGCCTGCAGGAGCAGCACAAGGTCTTCCACCCGGGCGGCAAACGCCGGATCGTGCTGGCCACCAACGTGGCAGAAACCTCGCTCACGGTTCCGGGGATCAAGTACGTGATCGACACCGGCACGGCCCGCATCTCGCGCTATTCGCACCGCACCAAGGTCCAGCGCCTGCCGATCGAGCGAGTCTCACAGGCCTCCGCCAATCAGCGCTCCGGCCGCTGCGGCCGCGTCTCCGACGGCATCGCGATCCGGCTGTACTCGGAAGAGGATTTTCAGTCCCGCCCGCTGTTCACGGACCCGGAAATCCTGCGCACCAACCTCGCCGCCGTCATCCTGCAGATGACGGCCATGGGTGTGGCGCGCGGACCCAAGGATGTGGAGAATTTCCCCTTCGTGGAGCCGCCGGATTCACGGGCCATTAACGACGGCGTCAGCCTCCTGCGCGAGCTCGGCGCCCTGAGCGCGGCGCGCGCGCCCGAACGGAACGGTGCCGGTCAAGAGAACGACGGCGGCGGGCGTCGCGGAGGCCGCCGGCCGGCGGGGGCCGGACGAAACGGCGGCGGGCTGACCGCCGTCGGACAGAAGCTGGCCCAGCTGCCGGTGGACCCGCGCCTTGGCCGCATGATCGTGGAAGCGGGCAAGCGCGGCTGCGTGCGTGAGGTCATGATCCTGGCGGCCGCCCTCACAATCCAGGACCCGCGTGAGCGTCCGACCGACAAGCAGCAGCTCGCGGCGGAGAAGCATGCGCGGTTCCGCGACGAGAACTCGGACTTCACCGGCTACCTGAACCTGTGGAACTACCTGCAGGAGAAGCAGCAGGAGCTGTCCTCCACCGCGTTCCGCCGGCTCTGCCGCACCGAATTCATCAACTACCTCCGGGTCCGTGAGTGGCAGGACCTCTTCGCCCAGCTGCGCCAGCTCGCCCGGCCGCTGGGCATCAGCCTGGACAACAAACGGCTGGCCGATCCCGTGGGCAACCACGACGGCATCCACATCAGCCTGCTCTCGGGCCTGCTGAGCCACATCGGCATCCTCGACGAGCGCAAGCGCGAGTACGCCGGCGCCCGCGGCAGCCGCTTCGCGATTTTCCCGGGCTCGGCGCTGTTCAAGAAGTCGCCCACCTTTGTGATGGCCGCCGAACTGGTGGAAACCAGCAGGCTCTGGGCGCGGGTGGCCGCGAAGTTCGATCCGTTGTGGGTTGAGCAGGTGGCGCCGGACCTGGTCAAGCGCAGCTACAGTGAACCGCACTGGTCCAAGAAGATGGGCTCGGTGATGGCCCACGAGAAGGTCACCCTCTACGGCGTGCCCATCATCCCGAACCGCCGCGTCAACTACGGGAACGTGGACCCGGAGCTGTCCCGCGAGCTCTTCATCCGCCACGCCCTGGTGGAGGGCGACTGGCAGACGCACCACAAGTTCTTCCACCGCAACCGCGCCCTGCTCCAGGAGGTTGAGGAGCTTGAGGCCCGGATGCGGCGCCGCGACATCCTGGTCGATGACGAGACCCTCTTCGAGTTTTATGACGCACGGATCGGACAGGAGGTCGTCTCCGAGCGGCACTTCGACAAGTGGTGGAAGGACGCCCGGCAGCAGGACCCGACGCTGCTGGACTTCGAGAAATCCCTGCTGATCAGCGAGGACGCCGCGGCGCTGGACGATTCGGCCTACCCGAAGACCCTGCTGCACAAGGGTTTCGAACTGCCGCTGAGCTACGAGTTCCACCCGGTTGCGCCGGGATCGCCGCCGAACCCGTCCGACGGCGTCACCGCCGAGGTGCCCGTCCTGTTCCTGAACCAGCTCGACGACGCCGCGTTCCGCTGGCTCATCCCCGGGCAGCGCGTGGAACTGGTGACGGCGCTCATCAAGTCACTGCCCAAACAGGTCCGCAAGAACTTCGTTCCCGCGCCCGACGTCGCCCGGCAGGCGGTGGCGGCACTGGACGCCGACTTCGATCCCGCCACGGACGAGCTTGAGCCGTCGCTCGAACTGGTGCTGCGCCGGATCCGCGGACAGGTCATCCCGCCGGGGTCCTGGAACTGGGACGCGGTGCCCGCCCATCTTCGCGTCAGCTTCCGCGTGGTGGATTCGCGCGGCAAGGTGCTGGATGAAGGCAAGGACCTCGCCGCACTGCAGGAACGCCTGGCCCCCGCCACCCGCCGGGCCGTCGCGGAATCCCTCGGTGCGACGCCGGGCACCACAGCACCAAAGGCGGCCGGCAAGGCCCCGGCCGGCAAGTCCGCCGGTTCCGCCCGGACGGTTGCCCCGCCGTCGGCGGCTCCGTCGACTGCAGGACCGGCAGCCCCGGGCGGGTTCACCGAACTGTCCGGGCTCAAGGACTGGACCTTCGGAACCCTGGCGCAGCAGGTCCAGGGCAGCGTCGGCGGGCACACCGTCACCGGCTACCCGGCCCTGGTGGATGAGGGAAGTTCGGTGGCGCTGCGGCTGTTCCAGACCGCATCCGAGCAGCAGGAGGCCATGCGCGCCGGCGTCATCCGGCTCCTGGCCCTGAAGGTTCCGCCGCCGGACCGCTATGTTCTGGAGCACCTGAACAACACGGAGAAGCTGGCGTTCAGCCAGAACCCGCACGGCTCCGTGTCCGCGCTGATCGCCGACTGTTCCCTGGCCGCGATCGACAAGCTCACGCCGGCCGGGCTGCCGTGGGACGAGGCGTCGTTCAAAGCACTCTACGAAATCGTCCGGGCGGAGCTGATCGACACCGTCTTTACCGTCACCGCCGTCGTCGAACGCGTCCTGGCCAGCACCCGCCGGATCGAAAAGCAGCTGAAGGGCACAACGAGCCTGGCACTGATCAGCGCGCTCAACGACATCCGGAGCCAGCTGGAGCAGCTGGTCTACCCGGGCTTTGTGGCACGCACGGGCTACGCCCAGCTCAGCCAGCTGCCGCGCTACCTCGCCGCGATTGAAAAGCGGCTCGAAAAGCTGCCCGGCAATGTCCAGCGGGATGCCCAGCACATGGCTGCGGTCCAGGCGCTCGAGGACGACTACGACGACGCCGTCTCAGCACTGCTGCCCGGCCGGCGGGCCGGCGCGGAGTTAACCCACGTGCGCTGGATGATTGAAGAACTCCGGGTGAGCTTCTTCGCCGTCGAACTCGGCACCGCCTATTCCGTCTCTGAGAAGCGGATCAGGGCGGCGCTGAACAAGGTGCTGGCGCCGGCGTAGCGGATCTAGGCGGCCGGGACGTGCTCCGCGTGGCCCGCCTTCCGCAGGCCCTCGCGGAGTTTCTCCGCGTTGGCGTCCAGGCGGGCCGGATCCGGGTGCTGGTCCACCGAGCCGAAATCGAAGTCCGCCATCGAGTTCGACGGCCACACGTGCACATGCATGTGGTTGATTTCGTAGCCGGCCACGATCAGGCCGGCCCGGGCGGCGTCGAACACGTCCACCTGGACGGCACCGATCTTGCGGGCGACGTCCATGACCCGGCCGAGAACCTCGGGAGTAGCGTCGGTCCAGCGGTCCACTTCCTCGGTGGGCACCACGAGGGTGTGGCCGTCGGCCAGCGGGCCCACGGTCAGGAACGCCACGACGTCGTCCTCGCGCCAGACGAAGCGGCCGGGGATCTCGCCGTTGATGATTTTCGTGAAGAGAGTGCTCATGCGTCCGCCTTTTCTGCCGGGGACCCCAGGGTGCTGGCGTCCAGGACAAAACGGTACTTTACATCGCCGGCCACCATGCGGTCGTACGCTTCGTTGAGCTGGTCCGCCGTGACCACTTCGACGTCGGACACCACGCCGTGTTCGGCGCAGAAGTCCAGCATCTCCTGGGTTTCCGCGATCCCGCCGATGAGTGAACCGGCGTAGGCGATCCGGCGCCGGATCAGTGCGCCGGGGTTGACCGGAGGCATCGCTTCCGAGGGCAGTCCCAGCTGGAACAGCGCCCCGTCCAGGCGCAGCGTGCGGAAGTACGGGTTGAGGTCGTGCGGCGCGGCGACGGTGTCGATGATGACGTCGATGCTCCGGTTCGCGGCCTCCATCGCGGCCGGGTCCGTGGAGAGGATGACGTCGTCGGCGCCCAGTTCGCGGGCAGCGGCGAACTTCTTTTCCGACGTCGTGAAGACCTTCACCTCGGCCCCCATGGCCTTGGCGATCTTCACGGCCATGTGGCCGAGGCCGCCAAGTCCGACAACGCCGACGACGTCGCCTTCCTCGACCTCGAAGTGGTTCAAGGGCGAATAGGTGGTGATGCCGGCGCAGAGCAGGGGCGCCGCGGCGGCGGGGTCCAGGCTTTCCGGGACGCGCAGGACGTAGTTGCGGTCCACGACGATCGAGGTGGCGTACCCGCCTTGGGTGATGGCGCCGCCGTTGCGGGCGTCCCTGGCCCCGTACGTTCCCACCATGCCGTTCTCGCAGTACTGCTCGAGCCCGTCCAGGCAGCTCTCGCATTCGCGGCAGGAATCCACCATGCAGCCCACGCCCACGCGCTCCCCCACCGTGAAATCGTCGACGGCGGAACCCACCCGGGTGACCCGGCCGACGATCTCGTGGCCCGGGATCAGCGGGTACGTGTCGCCGCCCCATTCGCCGCGGGTGGCGTGCACGTCCGAGTGGCAGAGGCCGCAGAACTCGATGGCGATCTCGACGTCGTCCTCCTTGGGCGCCCGGCGGGAGACCGTCAGCGGGACAAGCCCGCTATCCGGCGCGGTGGCGCCGTACGCGGCGGCCAGGGTGGGGCCGGCGGTGTTGGCGGACTTGGCGGCGCCCCCGTCCTCGACGTCGGGAAGCGGCTTGGCAAAGGGCGGCGGTACGGGGCGTCCTGGAGTCATGATCCCGACGCTACCCCCGTGACCGGTTCCCATGCCACTTGGACCTGTGGCCCCCCGCACGCCGGGGCCTCGTGGTCCCCGCAACACCGCCCCGTTCCCGGTGCCCGGCGGGGACACCCTTGCGGGGCCCGCCGCCCCGCGGGACATGCTCAGTGGTGAACTCAAGGAGTGGGCATATGCCCCAAGTGTCCAGTGTTCAGAGCAAGCACTGGACATGCTCCTGGTCCGGAGCCACGTCCGGGGCGCATGTCCAGCGGCAGAGCCCACGACGGAGCATTCCCAGTGGTTCCGACGAGGCCGAGGAAGCATGTCCAGCCGCGGGGTCCACGGCGGAGCATGTCCCTTGCCTGAACCCAGACTCGGGGAGCATGTCCAGTGCTGCGGACGAGCCCGAGGGGGCATGCCCAGCCGGGGAGGCCAAGACGGAGCATGTCCCTTGCCTTAGCCCAGACTCGGGGAGCATGTCCAGCGGTGAACCTAGGAGACGCTGCCCGTGGACCTTCCGGCCGCAGTTTCAACGTCCTCGCCGTACGGTGCCTCGCCGGTGACAACGTCACGCGCGGCATCATGGCACCACTCGGAGAACGAACCGGGATACAGGGCAGCGGCAAAGCCGGCAATCTCAAGGGCGGCAATTTCGTGGGCGGCCGTCACGCCGGAGCCGCAGTACACGGCGGTCGGGACGTCGGACCGGTAGCCGAGCCGCTCGAAGCGCTCCCGCAGCTCCGCCGGGCCCAGAAAGCGGCCGTCAGCCTGCAGATTGCCGGTGGTGGGGGCACTGACGGCACCGGGAATGTGGCCCGCGCGGGGATCCACGGGCTCGACTTCCCCGCGGTACCGCTCCCCCGCCCGGGCGTCGAGCAAAAGCCCGTACCGGCTCCAGGACGCGGCCTGCCCGGCGTCGATCGCGGGCATGGCGCCGGCAGACAGCGTGACATTGCCTGCTGGGGGCTGCTCGGCCCCGGCGGCCAGGCCGAACCCTGCCTCACGCCAGGCGGCCAGGCCGCCGTCGAGCAGCTGAACCGGACCGAAGCCGGCGTCGCGCAGCATCCACCAGACCCGGGCGGCGGCCATGTTGCCGCTGTCGTCATACGCCACGACGGCGTCGCCGTCGCTGATGCCCCAGCGGCGAGCGCACTCCTGGAACTGCTCCGCCGGAGGCAGGGGATGCCGTCCGCGCCCCGGTTCCGCGGGTCCGGCGAGTTCGGTGGCAAGGTCCACGAAGACCGCGCCGGGGATATGTCCGTGCAGATAGTGGTCGTGGCCGTGCGGGTCACCCAGCGTCCAGCGAACATCGAGGAGCACGGTGCGCTGGCCGCTTTCGCGGTCGTCCAGCCGGCTCTTGAGGGCGGCGGCATCGATGAGGGTGTCCATCCGTCCACTCTATCTTCGCGGCCGCAGCACCCCCGGTAGGCTGAAGCAGTGAACACCGCGCACCTGCAGGACCGGGACTGGGCCGACGAGGCCGTCCGCCGGATCAACGCCGAAAACAACCGGTCCGCCGATACCCACCTGTATTCGGTCCCGCTCCCCGACCACTGGGGCGTCCAGCTGTACCTGAAGGACGAATCTACGCACCGCACGGGCAGCCTCAAGCACCGGCTGGCACGGTCGCTGTTCCTGTTCGGCCTTGTCAACGGCTGGATCCGGGAAGGCACCACTATTGTGGAGGCCTCCAGCGGCAGCACCGCCGTGTCCGAAGCCTACTTTGCGCAGCTGCTGGGCCTGCCCTTCATCGCGGTGATGACCCGGACCACCAGCCCGGAGAAGATCGCCCTGATTGAGCAGTTCGGCGGCTCGTGCCATCTGGTGGACCACGCCTCCGAGGTCTACGAGGCAGCCGCCGATCTGGCCGCCAGCACGGGCGGGCACTACATGGACCAGTTCACGTACGCCGAGCGGGCTACGGACTGGCGCGGGAACAACAACATCGCCGAGTCGATCTTCGACCAGTTGGCGCTGGAAGAGCACCCGGTCCCGCGCTGGGTGGTGGTCGGTGCGGGTACCGGCGGGACCAGCGCCACGATCGGCCGCTACCTGCGCTACCACCGCCACGAAACGCGGCTCGCCGTCGTTGATCCGGAAAACTCGGCGTTCTATCCGGGTTGGCGGGACAGCCGGTCCGACGGCGGTTTGGCAGCTGCCGGTGCCGGTACCGGCCTGCCGTCACGCATCGAGGGGATCGGCCGGCCGCGGATGGAGCCGAGTTTTGTCCCGGCGGTTATCGACCACATGATCCAGGTCCCCGACGCAGCGTCCGTCGCGGCCATGCGCCACCTGCGCGAACACGCCGGACTGCACGCCGGGCCGTCCACCGGCACCAACCTCTGGGGCACGTGGCAGCTCATCGCCGCGATGATCGCGGAAGGCCGCCGGGGCAGTATCGTCACGCTGATGTGCGACGCCGGTGACCGTTACGCCGGGAACTACTACAACCCGGAGTGGCTGGCGGCCCAGGGCATCGATCCCGAGCCCCACGAGGCCGCGCTGCGCGGGTTCTTCAAGACCGGCACCTGGCCGGCCTGACGCACCGAGGCGCCTGCGGCTAAACCTCCACTGAGTCTCCGCTGGAGAGGTGCCGGTACTCGCTGCCGTACTTCGCGCCGATCCGGGTCACGTGCCCCTCGATCAGGCCCCGGCCCATGTCGTTCAGGAGCGCATCGTGGATCGGGAACGCGTGCGGGGCGCGGACGCCGATCACAAAGTCCACCACCTCCCCCACTTTGTTCCACGGGGCATGAATCGGGACAAGGAGGGTCTTCACGTCGACGCCGTCGGGAATCGCGAAGGAGTCCCCCGGGTGGTACACGTTGTCATCCACGAGGTAGCCGACATTGGCCACGACCGGAATCTGCGGATGGATGAGCGCATGCTGGCCGCCGAAGGTCCGGACCGAGAAGCCTGCGGTCTCAAAGTCCTCGCCCGCGGCCGCAACGTGGATGCGGCCGCCGGCATCGGGCGCCTTGCTGCGGAGCGTGGCGGCCACGGCTTCCGGGGCGTACAGCTCAAGCGCGGCGCTGCCCAGCAGTGCCCCTGCGACGGCGTCGACATCCACATGGTCCGCGTGCTCGTGCGTGATCAGCACGGCGTCGGCTCCGGCCAGCGCCTGGTCTGTCTCAGAGAATGTTCCCGGGTCAAAGACCAGCACCCGGCTGTCCTTCTCTAGGCGGACACAGGCGTGCGTGAATTTGGTCAGCTTCATCCGGCCAGCCTAGGCAACGGCCGCCACGGTGTCCACGAAGCTCTGCCGGCAGACGTGCACGCTGGTAATCTTGGACATTGCCAGTCCCAGCGGGTCCCACCCGCGAAACCCCAAGCGAAGCGAGTTCCACGATGCCCCAGGGCGCCACCGCCGGCAGCAGCCGGCCCCCCGCCTCGGCACAAGCGGCGCAGGCGGCACCGGTGCAGGGCAAGGAGCAGCGGGTCACCAAACAGCGCCTCGCCGTCAGTGCCGCCCTGGACGATCTCGCGGACTTCGTGAGCACCCAGGAGCTGTACCGCATCCTCCAGGAGCGCGGGACCGCGGTGTCCCTGGCCACCTCGTACCGCATTCTGCAGTCCCTCGCCGACGACGGACTGGTCGATGTCCTGCGCAACGCGGACGGCGAAGCCGTGTACCGGCGCTGCGCCGTCACCGGGCACCACCATCACCTGCTGTGCCGCAACTGCGGCAAGGCGGTGGAAGTCGAAGCCCCCGCAGTGGAGGCCTGGGCGGCGCGGATCGCCAAGGAGCACGGCTTCACCGCGGTGGAGCACACCGTGGAAATTTTCGGGCTGTGCCCCGAGTGCACGGCGTTGCAGGCCGGAAACTAACGCACAACCAGCTCAGGCGGCCGCCGTCGCCCTCGGCACCACCCTGCCGTTGAGTCCGCGCCTGGCCCGGGCTCCGCCGATCACCCGGCAGGCAACGTAGATCAGGAAGGACAGCGTCGTCACGTAGGGGCTGATCGGCAGCCGGCCGCCGAGGGCCAGCAGGATGCCGCCGACCGTCGCGGTCATGGCGAAGACGATGCTCAGGGTGACCACCAGCCGTGGTGAGGACGTGACCCGCATGGCGGCCGCCGCCGGAGTGATCAGCAGGGCCAGGACCAGCAGGGCGCCCACAATCTGGATGGACAGCGCCACGCTGATTCCCAGCAGCACCATGAAGCCAAGGGACAAGGCCCGCACAGGGACGCCGCGGGCGGTGGCGACGTCGGGGTCCACGCTGGCAAAAGTCAGCGGCCGCCAGATGGCGACCAGCGCCAGCATTACGACGACGGCGGCGACCGCCAGGACCTGCAGCTGCACCGTTCCGACGGACACAATCTGCCCGGTGAGCAGGCCGAACTTATTGGCGGCCCGGCCCTCGTACAGCGACAGGAACAGGATGCCCAGGCCCAGCCCGAACGGCATGACGACGCCGATGATCGAGTTCTTGTCCCGGGCACGGACCCCCATGAGGCCCAGCACCAGGGCCGCCAGCACGGACCCCGCCAGCGACCCGACGACGACGTTCGCGCCGATCAGGAGCGCGAACGCCGCGCCGGCAAAGGACAGTTCGGAGATGCCGTGGACCGCGAAGGCCAGGTCACGTTTCATCACGAAGGTGCCCATCAGGCCGCCCAGCAGCCCGAGGACTGCGCCGGCCCAGATCGAGTTCTGCACGAGCACCAGCAGTTCGCCGTAGTTCTCGAAGTTGAAGATTGACTGCAGCAGGTTGCCCAGATCCATCTAGCCCACCTCCCCTGCGACCGAATGGGCGTCGTGGTGGTGGTGCGTCGTGGCATCGGGCAGCCCCACCACAATCAGGCGGCCGTTGGCCTGAATGACCTCAACGTGGCTGCCGTACAAATCGGAGAGCACCTCGGTGGTCATGACCTCTGCTGGAGTGCCCACACGGAACCGTCCGCCGGCCAGGTACAGGACCCGGTCCACGTAGTCCATGATCGGGTTGATCTCATGCGTCACGAACACGACGGCGCTGTCCGCATCACGGCACTGCTTGTTGATCAAGGCGCTGACGGCCTGCTGGTGCTGAAGGTCAAGGGACAGCAGCGGCTCGTCGCACAGGAGAACCTTCGGATCCGTGGCGAGGGCCTGGGCAACGCGCAGGCGCTGCTGCTCACCGCCGGACAGCTGCCCCACCGGGACCCTGGCGTAGTCGGAGGCCCCGACCAGCTCCAGGAGTTCGTCAACCTTGCGGTCTACTTTCCTGCCGCCCAGGCGGATGCCCCAGCGGTGCCCGTCGACGCCGAGGGCCACGAGGTCGCGGGCGCGCAGCGGCGTGTCGGGGTCGAATGACTTCTGCTGCGGCACGTAGCCGATCCTCAGGCTGCCCCGTTCAACGGGCCGTCCGCCGAGCACGGCCGTGCCCGTGCTGAGCTCTTGCAGCCCGAGCAGGACCTTCAGGAAGGTGGTCTTGCCGCTGCCGTTGGGACCGAGCACGGCAAAGAATTCGCCCGGGTTGATATCCAGGTCCAGGCCCTCCCACAGCGTCCGTTGGCCGAACTGCAGGGAAGCGCCACGGAGGCTCACTACCGGTGTCAAATGAGGTTTCCTCGAGTTCCTGCGGGGCCGGCCGCGCCCGCTGTTGCGATCATCCTAGGGCCTTGCTGATGTTCTCCACATTTCCGGTCATCCACTGCAGGTAGGACTGGCCGTCCGGGAGGGTTTCGCTGAAGTTCACCACCGGGACACCGGCAGTCTCGGCGGCCTTTTTCAGCGCCACCGTCTGCGGCCCCTCGGTCTGGGTGTTGTAGGCCAGCAGCCGGACGCCCTTGGCGGCGATGAGATCGACGGCAGCTTTCAGCACGGCCGGGGGAACATCGGCGTCTTCTTCGATCGCGGCCGTGTATGCGGTAGGGGTCTCGTTCTCCAGCCCGGCGTCTTCAAGCAGGTACAGCGGCACCGGTTCGGTGACGGCCACGGGCACGTGGCCGTCACCGGACTTCATACCGGCGAGCCTGGTTTCCAGGCCGCCGAGCGAGGCCTTGAACGACGCCGCGTTGGTCCGGAACGTCTCCGCCGAGCCCGGCTCCAGCGCCGCCAGCTTCTCGGCCACGGCGTCGGCGAGCCGGGACACGGCCGGCAGGCTGTACCAGACGTGCTCGTTCAAGCCGGTGTGCCCATGCGCATGACCGGAGGAATCGGGGCTCGACGCCGGACTTTCGGCAGTCATGCCGGAGACCTCCACGGCGTTGATGACGTTGCCGTGGTCCAGTCCGGTGTCTGTTGCGAGGGTGTCCATGAAGGCGTCGTAGCCGCCGCCGTTCTCCACCACGAGTTCGGCTTTGGATACGGCCAGCTTGTCCTGAGTGGTCGCCTCGTACGAGTGCGGGTCCTGGCTGGTGCGGTTGATGATGGAACTGACCCGCACCTTGTCGCCGCCGATGCTGGAGACGATGTCGCCGTACACGCTGGTGGAGGCGACGACGTCGACGATCCCGTCGCCGGCGGTGCCGCGCGAACTTCCCGGCGTCGGCGCACACGCGGTGAGCAGGAGGCCCAGGCCGGCGAGGCCAGCAAGCATGGCTCGGGAAGCGGGAAGGCGCACAGGAGACCTCGGATCTGTTATTGAGAATCAGGAGCAATAGCAACACGAGTGTATCCCTAAATAGGAATCATTCCTATTTAGGGATACAGGGCGTGCCGCAGGTCCGTCCCTGCGCTACTGCTCCTGGCCCAGCCTCCGGTAGCCCGTGGCCTGCGTCGCGTCGCGGATCTCGCCGACCAGCTGCTCGATCACGTCCTCCAGGAACAATACGCCCCAGGTCAGGCCGTCCGGGCCGATCACGCGCGCCAGGTGCGAGCCCGTGCGCTGCATGACGGACATGGCCTTTTCGATTTCATCGTCCATGGCAAGGTTCGCCAGCGACCGGATGCGGCTTTCCGCAATCGGCTGCTGGTATCCGGAGTCCGGGATGGACAGGACGTCCTTGATGTGGAGGTAGCCGGAAAGCATGCCGTCCTCATCCAGCATCGGGAAGCGGGAGAACCCGGTCCGGCTGACGGCCTTTTCGAATTCGGCCGGCGTGGTGGCCGCCTTGAGCATGACGAGCTTTTCCAGCGGGACCATCACGTGGGAGGCCGTGTGCTCGGAGAACTCCAGGGCTCCCGTGATGAGTCCGGCGTCGTCGTCCACGAGCCCGTGGCGGGTCGATTCCTGCACGATCGACTGCACTTCTTCGAGGGTAAACGTGGACGCGACTTCGTCCTTCGGCTCGATCCGCATGAGCTTCAGGATGTGGTTGGCCGACCAGTTCAGGGCCGCGATGACGGGCTTGACCATCCGGGCAATGAACATTAGCGGCGGAGCCAGGAGCAGCGCTGCCTTGTCCGCGACCGACACGGAGATGTTCTTCGGCACCATTTCGCCGAACGTGACGTGCAGGAAGGTCACCACCAGCAGGGCGATGGCGAAGGCCGCAATGTCGGCGGCCTCCACCGGGATGCCCGCAGCCTCCAGCGGCACGGCCAGCAGGTGGTGGATGGCAGGTTCTGCCACCTGCAGGATCAGCAGCGAGCAGACGGTGATGCCGAGCTGGGCGCACGCGAGCATGAGGGAGACATTTTCCATTGCCCGCAGCGTGGTCTGTGCGCGCTTGGACCCGGCCTCGGCCAGCGGCTCGATCTGGCTCCGGCGCGCGGACATGACGGCGAACTCGGCCGCCACAAAGAAGGCGTTGCCGACCAGCAGGACGGCAAGCCAGAAGATTCCGGCCCAGTCGCTCATGCGGCACCTGCCTGGCTGGCGGGCTGGCCGTCTCCTGACAACCGCGCGGGCTTGAAACAGATCCGGTCGATCCGGCGGCCGTCCATGCGGGTCACGCTGAGCGTCCCGCCGACGACGTCGACCGTGTCACCGACTGCCGCGATGCGGCCAAGCTGGCGCATGAGGTAGCCTCCCACCGTTTCGTAGGCAGCCTCGTCGGGCACGGTCAGGCCCGGGATCTGCTCGGAGAGTTCATCGGGGCGCAGCAGGCCGGGGAAGTACCAGTCCCCCGAGGCGCTTTGGAGCAGGCCCGGCCGGACCTTGTCATGCTCGTCGGCCACTTCCCCGACGATTTCCTCCACAAGGTCCTCCAGGGTGGCGACCCCGGCCGTTCCGCCGTACTCGTCGAGGACAACTGCCAATTGCAGGTTCCCCTCGCGAAGCTCGGCGAGGAGGGCATCCAGGTGGATGGTCTCCGGCACCCGGAGCACGTCCGTCATGATCGCGCCGGCCTGCAGCTTGGCGCGCCTGTCCGCGGGCACGGCGATGGCCTTCTTGATGTGGACCACGCCGCGAATGTCATCGGAGGACTCGCCGATCACCGGGAACCGGGAGTAACCGGTGCGTTTGGCCGCCTCTACGATGTCCGAAACCGGTTGATCGGCGTCGATGGTTTCCACGCGGATGCGCGGAGTCATGACGTCGGCGGCGGTCTGGCCGGAGAACTTCAGCGTCCGGGCGATGAAGTTCGCGGTGCCGGCGTCGAGAGTGCCCATGGCGGCGGAGCGCCGCACGAGCGAGGCCAGTTCGGCCGGGGTGCGGGCGCCGGAGATCTCCTCCTTGGCCTCCAGCCCGAAGACGTTGAGGACCTTGTTGGAGAAACCGTTGAGGACCACGATTGCGGGCTTGAAGATGGCCGTGAACACCAGCTGGGGCCGGGCGACGGCCTTGCCGATCGGGAACGAGAGCGCGATTGCCATGTTCTTGGGCACGAGTTCGCCGATCACCATGGAGAGCAGGGTGGCCAGCGCCATCGCCAGGATCAAAGACAGCGACGTGATCGCCGCGGGCGGGACGCCGACGGCGGCGAGGGGACCTTCGAGCAGCTTGCCGACCGACGGTTCCATGACGTAGCCGGTCAGCAGTGTGGTCAAGGTGATGCCCAGCTGACAGCTGGACAGCTGGGTGGAGAGGGACTTGAGGCATTTGAGCAGGGGCTCGGCCCCGGTGTCCCCGTTGTCGACGGCGCGCTGCACCGTTGCCTGGTCGAGGGCGACGAGGGAAAATTCCACGGCCACGAAAAAGCCGGTGCCGAGGATGAGCAGGAGGCCTGCTACAAGGAGAAGCCATTCCATTTAGCGGCCTGCTTCCCGGGCCGCGGCACAGGGCCGTGGCCGTTGCAGGGGACGCAGCGGCCGGTGGTGCCCGGCCGGTGGGCGGACCGGCGGAGGATGGTCGGCGGAGGCCGACCCTGTTTCCTGGAAGGCTCCGGGGTGGCGTGCTGCCGGAGAGTGATGGGCGCGTGAACGGGGATTGCCGGCTCTGCGGGTGGACTGCGCGGGAACGGATTCCGTTCGCCGCTGGCAGCTCCCAGGCCGGCACCTAGATTTACTGTCCATAAGGACTTCAGTCTACAGGAGCGGCCGCCACGAGCCTCCGACCTGCGTCGTCACCCTGCGCCGTCACGGGCCGCCTGCCTCACCAGCTCTGTGGAACGGGCCGGCCTTCCTCGTACCCGGCTGCGGACTGGATGCCGGCCACGGCGCGTTCCCGGAAGCCGGCGAGGTCGGCGGCGCCGGCATAGCTCATCGAACTGCGCAGGCCGGCGGTGATCATGTCCAGCAGGTCCTCGACCCCGGGACGCGCCGCATCCACGTACATCCGGGAGGTGGAGATGCCTTCCTCGAAGAGGGCCTTGCGGTCCTTCTCAAAGGCCCCCTCGCGCTGGTTGCGGTTCTGAACCGCCCGGGCGGACGCCATGCCGAAGCTCTCCTTGTACTGCCGGCCGGCGGCGTCGAGCTGCAAGTCCCCCGGGCTTTCGTGCGTGCCGGCAAACCACGAGCCGATCATGACTTGGCTGGCCCCGGCGGCCAGGGCCAGGGCGACATCGCGCGGATACCGGACACCGCCGTCGGCCCACACCCTGCCGCCGGCCTCCCGCGCCGCGGCGGAGCATTCCAGGACCGCGCTGAATTGCGGGCGGCCCACGGCCGTCATCATGCGGGTGGTGCACATGGCGCCCGGCCCCACTCCCACCTTGACGATGTCCGCGCCGGCCTCGATCAGCTCCCGGGTTGCCTCGCCGGTCACCACGTTGCCGGCCACCACGGGCACGCCGGGGTTGAGTCCCTTCACGGCGGCCAGGGCATCGAACATCTTCTGCTGGTGGCCGTGGGCCGTGTCAAGGACCAGCACATTCACGCCGGCGGCCAGCAACTCGGCCGCGCGGCCGGCAACATCTCCGTTGATCCCGACGGCGGCGGCAACCTTCAGTTTCCCGTCCTCATCCAGCGACGGGCGGTAGATCGTGGACCGCAGGGCGCCCTTGCGGGTGAGCACGCCCGCCAGGACCCCGTCCTGCTGCACCGGGGCGTAGTCCGTCCCGGCCGCATCCATTGCGTCAAAGGCGCGCCGCAGGGCGCGCGCCGAACCGGCGCCGGCGCCGCCGTCGGCCGACCCGTCCGCGAGCATCCCGGCGTCGAGCACGAGCGGCTGGTGGCGGACGACGGCGGCCAGGGACGCGAAACGGTCCTGGCCCTCACAATCGGCGGCGCGGACCACTCCGGTGACGGCCCCGGCGGCATCAACCACCACCACGGCACCGTGGGGGCGCTTGCCCATGAGGTGGACGGCGTCAATGACGGTGTCCGTGGGCGCCAGGGTCACGGGTGTTTCGAGGAGCGGGTGGCGGCCCTTGATCCAGGCCGCGACGTCCCGGATGACATCGAGGGGCACGTCTTGCGGCAGCACGCCCAGCCCGCCGCGCCGGGCCATCGTCTCGGCCATCCGCTTCCCCGTCACCGCCGTCATGTTCGCGGCCACCAGCGGGATCGACGAGCCGGTGCCGTCGTCGGCCGCGAGGTCCACGTCCAGGCGCGAGGTCACGTCGGAACGGGACGGCACCAGGAAGAGGTCGGAGTAGGTCAGATCGGTGGTGGGCTCACTGAGGAAACGCACGGCTGCTCCTTTAATTGGCACTTCAGCGCCAAGCGGGTTCTCCCACGATTCTAGGGTGAATTCCGGCGCGGGCGGCAGCGTGATTCGGCGGCCGCGGCGGCAGATGATGATTTGGGTCACGCTTATTGGCGGTTTGGCAAGAATCGTAACTAGACTGGCATGGGTCTGGGTTCACTGGACGCAGAGACTGGCTCGATCGTTGTGCCAAGGCACCGTGGAAGCCGACGGGAATCAAACTCATGGAAGAGGCGTATTTCAAGTGCCAGAGCAGCCTAGCCACCGTCTACCAGAGGAATTTGGCGGAAACGAGTGGCTCGTTGACGAACTGTATGAGCGTTACCAGAAGGACAAGAACACGGTTGACGCCAAGTGGTGGCCGCTGTTCGAATCCTTTGAAGCAAGTGACGCCTCGTCCGCCAACGGAACATCCGGCGCAGCGACCGCTGTGCGCCCCGCCACCCGTGAACTTCCCGTTGTAGCGCAGGCTGCGGCAACCCAGGCAGCAGCCGCCCCCGCGGCGCCCGCTCCGGCCGCGCCCGCCGCCCCCGCTCCGGTTTCCCCCGCCGCTCCGGCCCCCGCCGCCAAGAGGATCCCGGCCACTGTCGCCCGGGACCGCGCCAAGTCCTCCGATGCCGGCCCCGGCACCGCGCCGATCCCCGCGCAGCTGCCCAAGAACGTCAAAGCCCCGACCGCGCCGGAAGAGGACGTGGTCTCTGTCCTGCGCGGCCCGGCCAAGGCCATCGCCTCGAACATGGTCACCAGCCTGGAAGTGCCTACCGCCACGAGCGTCCGCGCCATCCCGGCCAAGCTGCTGATCGACAACCGCGTGGTCATCAACTCCAACCTGGCCCGCGCCCGCGGCGGCAAGGTCTCCTTCACGCACCTGATCGGCTACGCCGTCATCCGCGCCCTGTCCCAGTTCCCGTCGATGAACGTCTACTACGACGAGATCGACGGCAAGCCGGTGGCTGTCCAGCCCGCGCACGTGAACTTCGGCATCGCGATTGACATGCCCAAGCCGGACGGCACCCGCCTGCTCATGGTGCCGAACATCAAGAAGGCGGAGACCCTCAACTTCTCCGAGTTCTGGCACACCTATGAGGACCTGATCAAGCGTGCCCGCAACGGCAAGCTGACCGCGGATGACCACTCGGGCACCACCGTGTCCCTGACCAACCCCGGCGGCATCGGCACCGTGCACTCCGTGCCCCGTCTGTCCAAGGGCCAGGCCGCCATCATCGGCGTCGGCGCGCTCGATTACCCGGCCGAGTTCCAGGGTGCCAGCGAAAAGATCATCGCCCAGAACGCGATCAGCAAGGTCCTGACGCTGACCTCCACCTATGATCACCGCGTCATCCAGGGCGCCGGCAGCGGCGAATTCCTCAAGCTCGTGCACCAGCTCCTGCTCGGCGCGCAGAACTTCTACGACGAGATCTTCGAGTCCCTGCGCATCCCGTACGAGCCCGTGCGCTGGAGCCCGGACCTGCAGGTGGACCCCGCCGATGAGATCAACAAGGTCGCCCGGATCCAGCAGCTCATCCACGCCTACCGCGTGCGCGGCCACCTCATGGCGGACACCGATCCCCTGGAGTACGTCCAGCGCAAGCACCCGGACCTCGATGTCCTGACCTACGGCCTCACGCTGTGGGACCTGGACCGCGAATGGCCCACCGGCGGCTTCGGCGGCAAGCCGATGCTTAAGTTCCGCGACATCCTCGGCGTGCTCCGCGACGCCTACTGCCGCACCGCCGGCATCGAGTACATGCACATCCAGGACCCGGCCGAGCGCAAGTGGTTCCAGGACCAGATCGAGCACCCGTACTCCAAGCCGAGCCGCGATGAGCAGCTGCGCATCGTCTCCAAGCTCAACGCCGCCGAGGCCTTTGAGACGTTCCTGCAGACCAAGTTCGTCGGCCAGAAGCGCTTCTCGCTCGAAGGCGGCGAGTCCCTGATTCCGCTGCTGGACGCAATCATCTCCGACGCCGCCGACGACGAGCTGGACGAAGTGGCGATCGGCATGGCCCACCGCGGCCGGCTCAACGTGCTCACCAATATCGCCGGCAAGACGTACGCCCAGGTGTTCCGCGAATTCGAAGGCACCCAGGACCCCCGCTCGGTGCAGGGTTCCGGCGACGTGAAGTACCACCTCGGCACCGAGGGAACCTTCACCTCGGACAACGGCAAGGAGACCAAGGTCTACCTCGCCGCCAACCCGTCGCACCTCGAGGCCGTCGACTCGGTCCTGGAGGGCATCGTCCGCGCCAAGCAGGACCGCCTGGACCAGGGCGAGGCCTTCCCCGTGCTGCCGATCATGGTGCACGGCGACGCCGCCTTCGCCGGCCAGGGCGTAGTGGCGGAGACCCTCAACCTCTCCCAGCTGCGCGGCTACCGCACCGGCGGCACCATCCACGTCGTGGTCAACAACCAGGTCGGCTTCACCACGGCGCCGTCCTCCTCGCGCTCCTCCACCTACTCCACGGACGTCGCCAAGATGATCCAGGCGCCGGTGTTCCACGTCAACGGCGATGACCCGGAGGCCGTGGTCCGCATCGGCCAGCTCGCCTACGAGTTCCGCCAGCGTTTCCACAAGGACGTTGTCATCGACATGGTGTGCTACCGCCGCCGGGGCCACAACGAGGGCGACGACCCCTCGATGACCCAGCCGCTGATGTACAACCTGATCGAAGCCAAGCGTTCGGTCCGCAAGCTGTACACCGAATCGCTGATCGGCCGCGGTGACATCACCGAGGAAGAGGCCGAGCAGCTGCTGCGCGACTACCAGGAACGCCTGGAGCGCGTCTTCGCCGAAACGCACGCCGCGCAGACGTCCCCGATCCCGATCATCACAGCCGATTCCGCCGCGGTGTCCGATCTCGAACGCCCGATTGCCCAGCAGTCCGATTCCGGCGTCAGCACCCCGGCGTCCACCGCGATCTCCGCGGAAACCCTGGCCCGCATCGGCAAGGCCCACACCGCCATTCCGGAGGGCTTCACCGTCCACGCCAAGCTCAAGCAGCTGCTGGAGAAGCGCGAGGCTATGTCCCGCGAAGGCGGCATCGACTGGGGCTTCGGCGAGCTCGCGGCCTTCGGCTCGCTCATCATGGAAGGCGTTCCCGTCCGGCTCGCCGGCCAGGACTCGCGCCGCGGCACGTTCGTGCAGCGCCACGCGGTCTTCCACGACCGGGCCAACGGTGACGAGTGGCTGCCGCTTGCCCACCTCTCGGAGGACCAGGCCAAGCTGTGGATCTACGATTCCCTGCTGTCCGAATACGCCGCCATGGGCTTCGAGTACGGCTACTCCGTGGAGCGCCCGGACGCCCTGGTGCTCTGGGAGGCGCAGTTCGGCGACTTCGTCAACGGCGCGCAGACCATCATCGATGAGTTCATCTCCTCCGCCGAGCAGAAGTGGGGCCAGCGGTCCTCGCTCGTCCTCATGCTGCCGCACGGCTACGAGGGCCAGGGACCGGACCACTCCTCCGCCCGGATCGAGCGTTTCCTCCAGCTCTGCGCCGAAGAGAACATGATCGTGGCCAACCCCACGACGTCGGCCTCGCACTTCCACCTGCTGCGCCGCCAGGCCTACAGCAAGCCGCGCAAGCCGCTCATCATCTTCACGCCGAAGCAGCTGCTCCGCCTCAAGGCGGCCGCGTCATCCGTGGAGGACTTCACCACCGGTTCGTTCCGTCCGGTCATCCCGGAACACGAGCAGCTGCAGGCGGACGCCGTCGAACGCGTGCTGCTGGTGTCCGGGCGCCTGTACTACGATCTGCTGTCCACCCGGCAGAAGACCGAGAACAAGACCACCGCGATCGTGCGCGTCGAGCAGCTTTACCCGCTGCCGGCCGAGGAGATCGCCGCGGAGCTGGCGAAATACCCGAACGCCGAAGTTGTCTGGGCCCAGGATGAGCCCGCCAACCAGGGTCCGTGGCCGTTCATCGGGCTGAACCTGCCCGAGGCAATCGACCGCCGGGTCCGCCTGGTGTCCCGCCCGGCCTCCGCGTCCACCGCGGCAGGGTCGATGAAGCGTCACGCTGCAGAACAGGACGCCCTGCTCAAGCAGGCATTCGCACGTAAATAGCGGCATCGCTGCCCGGCCGGAGACTGAAACACAACACTCCGGCCGGGCAGCTCTGTTTAATGGACTGTTAGTGGTCAGCTTGATGGACAGCGCTGAAGTGAAGAGGTAGTCGTGGAAGATCGGAAGCTGCGGATCGCAGCTGTTGGGGACGAGCTGTTGGCCGGGCTCGGTGATCCGCGGGCCCTGGGCTGGCTGGGCCGGGTCCTGGCCCGGACGCCGCAGGACAGCGTCGCCCTGGAGTGTTACTCGCTGCCGTGCCCGGAGGAAGGCACCGAGGGAATCGCGGCACGCTGGCTGGAGGAGGCGGGCCGCCGCTTCGGCGACCACCACGAGAACCGACTGGTGATCGGCCTGTCAGGCCGCGACATCGAATTCGGCCTGTCCACGGCCCGCAGCCGGCTGAACCTCGCCAACATCCTGGATTCCGCGTCGCAGAACAAGATCGAGGTCTTCGTCGTCGGACCCCCGCCCACGCTTGATCCGGCCCAGAACCGCCGGCTCGGCGAACTCAACACCGCCTTTGCCGACGTCACGACGCGCCGGAAGCACCTCTACGTGGACACCTTCTCGCCGCTGCTCAACCACGAGCAGTGGCGCCAGGACCTTGCGGCCAACGGCGGCACGCCGGGCCAGGCCGGCTACGGGCTCATGGCGTGGCTGGTCCTGCACCGCGGCTGGTTCCAGTGGCTGGGCATGGACACCCCGGAGTAAACCGACGCCGCTCCGCTCCGGAAATTTCGCGATATATCTTGACCGGTTCCCGGGCGCGATATATCGTGACTTCATAGTCGCGATATGTCGTTAGCCAGCCCGCCCGTTTTTCGCATCTTCGGAGGAACCATGTCAGAGAACACGTGGACCGTGACCGGCCCGCAAACCATCGACGTCGACGGCGTCCGCGCGCTTAAGCTCGGGATCGTCCGCGGCCGCTTCGACGTCGTCACCCACGACGAGAACGTGGCCACCATAGAAGTTTCGGAAATCTCCGGCGATCCGCTGTCAGTCTCGGTGGTCGACGGCCGGCTGGAGGTCCGCCACCAGCTCCACGGCGCCCATGGCTGGTTCAAGAACCTGATGGAGAGCGTCCACAACAGCAGCAACAACTCCGTGGTGATCAGCATCGCACTGCCGGCCGGCGTCGACGTCGAGGCCGGCACGGTGAGCGGCGACGGCCTGGTCTCCGGGCTCAGCGCCCACACCCGGCTGAACACCGTCTCGGGATCCGTCATGGCCGACGGCACCTCGGGAGACCTCTCCGTCAATACGGTCAGCGGCGAAGTGATCGCCCGGAACCACCACGGCGTGCTGACCGCCAAGAGCGTCTCCGGCGAAGTGACGGCCTCGGGCGAGTTCAGCCACATCCGCGCCAATACCGTCAGCGGCGACCTGAACTTCGATCTCCACGGTTTCACCCGCGATTTCGGCGCCAACTCGGTCTCCGGCGATGTCACCATCCGGCTGCCGCACGACGTCGGGGTGGACATCGTCGCCAAGTCCGCCAGCGGGGCCGTGGTCATTGACGCCCTGAAGTATGCCCAGCCCGGCGGCACCGTCCAGACCATTGCGGGACCGGACGCCAAGCTGATGCTGGTGCGGACCAACTCCGTGTCCGGCAAGACCTCCATCTTCCACGGCCAGCCGTCCGCGGACCCCGAAACGGCCCGCTGATGCCTCCCGTCTTCGCCCACGGAGCCCTGCGGCTGTACCTGCTGGCCCTGCTCGAATCCGGCCCCAAGCACGGCTACGAGCTCATCAAGGCCCTCAGCGAGCGGTTCGGCGGCACCTACTCCCCCAGCGCCGGCACCATCTACCCGCGGCTGGGCAAGCTCGAGGAGGAAGGGCTCGTCGCCACCCACACCGAAGGCCGCCGCACGAACTACAGCATCACGGCGGCAGGCCTCAACGAACTGAACAGCCGGCGGGACGAGCTCGCCGGCGTCGAGAACGACATCTCCGCCTCGGTCCGCCGGCTCGCGGACAACCTGCGCCAGGACATCCGCGTTAACATGCGCGGGCTCCGGGCCGATCTCGCGGCAACGGCGGAAGCCGCACGCTCCTCGGCCCGCGCCGGAGGGACGGCCGGCACGGGGCCTGCCGGCGCGTGGTACTCCCCGGAGGGCGAGAGGCGGCTGAAGGAAGCCGAGATGCTTGTCCAGGCCTTCCGCGACGACATGCGGGTAGAGCTGCGCCGCCACGCCGGGAAAAGCCCCGTCACGGCCGTCACACTGGAGACCGTCCGGACCGTGCTCGACCAGGCCAGGATCTCGATCCGCAATTCGCTCGGCGGCTGACGCTCCCGGTTCGCGGCGGGTGCCGTGATGTGGGAGACTTGAGGGCAGCTCTTTTGAGTACCAAGATTAAGGAGGCCAGCTATGAGCAAGCGTGCACGTAAACGTCGTGACCGTAAGCGTGGCGGCGCGAACCACGGTAAGCGCCCCAACACCTAAGCCACGGCTAGGATCAAATGCTTTAAAGCCAAAGACCCCGGAACCGCACGGTCCGGGGTCTTTGGCTTTGGCTGAGGATCCCTCGCGGTGCGGCTCAGGCGTCCACGGGCCGGATGGAGTGGATCCGGTCCAGGATGGAGTTCTTCAGGTTTTCCGGGGCCGCTTCGGTGCACGAACGCTTAACCATCACGCGGATGACACATTCGAGGTCGTACTGCTCCAGGCATTCCGGGCAGCTGTCCAGGTGGTCCTTGATTTCCGCGATGTCGCTATGCGTCAGCGCACCGTCCAGATATTCGTAGATTCGTTGCATCCGGGCGTCGTCGCAATCGCCCAGTCCCTGGCAGTCGCTCATTTCCTGTTCTCCTGATTGTTGCTCTCGGCCGTGGCGCTTGACTCGGTGGCGGCCCTGAATCCCCGTTCGGCGGCATAGTCCGCAAGCATGTCCCGCAACATCTTCCGGCCGCGGTGCAACCGGGACATGACGGTCCCGATGGGGGTGTTCATGATGTCTGAAATTTCCTTGTACGCGAAGCCTTCGACGTCGGCGAAGTACACCGCCAGCCGGAATTCCTCCGGAATGGCCTGGAGTGCACGCTTGACGTCCGAATCCGGCAGGTGGTCCAGGGCCTCGGCCTCCGCCGAACGCAGTCCCGAGGACGTGTGCGACTCGGCGCGGGCAAGCTGCCAGTCCTCGATCGTGTCCGAGTTCGACTGCAACGGCTCGCGCTGCCGCTTCCGGTACAAGTTGATATACGTGTTGGTCAGGATCCGGTACAGCCAAGCCTTCAGGTTCGTCCCGGGCTTGTACTGGTGGAAAGCGGAAAAGGCCTTCGTGTACGCCTCCTGAACCAGGTCCTCGGCGTCCGAGGGATTCCGGGCCATCCGCATGGCCGCGGAATACAGCTGATCCACGTACTGCATGGCATCGCGTTCAAAGCGCACGCGGCGCTCTTCCGCCGACTCCTTGGAGACGTCCAGCGGCTTGCCGTCCACCTCGGTTTCCAAGGCGGCAGCACTGCCGGCGTCAGGGGCTTCAGTGGAAGGGGCGTCGTTTCCGGCAACCTCGTGCATGGCCGCAACGGCCGGGTCCATGGTGCTCATTGCCTTCAAGTCTACTGTCACCTTCCGCCGGGCGCCCCGGACTCCCGCGGGCGCCACGGTCCACGTCTGCCCGAAACCGGCTTCCGGTTCCGTCCTCTCCAACACCTGAGTCAAACCGTCCAACTCCTGATCCTTCTTCAGCCGTACCGAACCTGCCTTTCACAACGACGTCAGGCAGGCAAATATTCCGCAAAAGTGCAAGACTAGAACCGGTTCCCCCGCAGTGAATCCGCGGTTCGTCCAACCAGGAGGAAATTCATGTCGTTTGTCCGCTTTCTCGCCCGGCCCATGCTCGCCTCCAGTTTCGTCCTCGCCGGCATGGACAAGCTAAAGAACGCGGATGACACTGCGGCACAGTTGTCCCCCCTGCTCCGGCGCGCTGCCGACGCGCTCCCGTTCCAGACCAATGAGAAGGTCCTGGCCCGCGTGATCGGAGGCACGCAGGTGGGTGCCGGCGTCTGCTTCGCACTCGGCAAGTCCGCCCGGCTGGCCGCCACCGTCCTCGCGGTCATTTCGGCCCTGAACGGCTACGTCGAATGGCGCAGCGCGGACATCTCCTCGAAGGAAGCCCGCGACGCCCGCCGCAAGCAGCTCCTGAAGAACGTCTCCCTGACCGGCGGCGTGCTGCTGGCCGCCGTTGACACCGCCGGCAAGCCCAGCCTGGCCTGGCGCGCCGGCCACCTCGCCGCCGACGCGAAGAAGAACGCCGCCCACTTCGCCGCCGATGCCCGCAAGACCAGCAACAAGCAGCTGAAGAAGGCCGACAAAGTAGTCCGCAAGGCCGCCAAGACTGCCGGGGCCTAAGACGGTAATGACTGGCGCCACCTCCTCCGCAACCACCCCCTCCCGTCCGGACAGCACCCCGACGTCGGACGGCGGTCCGCACTGGGCCGCGCCGTTCGCCGCACGGCCGGTTGACGCCACCGTCACTGTCCCGGGGTCGAAGTCCCTGACCAACCGGTACCTCGTGCTCGCCGCCCTGGCGGACGGCCCCTCCCGGCTGCGGGCTCCCCTGCACTCGCGGGACTCCGCGTTGATGATTGCGGCCCTGCGCCAGCTCGGCGCGACCATTACCGAGGTTCCCGGCGACGGTGCCTTCGGCCCCGACCTGGAAATCGTCCCGCTCAGCATCGACGCCGCGGCGGACACGGACATTGACTGCGGCCTGGCCGGCACGGTCATGCGCTTCGTGCCGCCGGTGGCCGCGCTGCGCCGCGGCGAGTCCCGCTTCGACGGCGACCCGCATGCCCGCAAGCGCCCGATGGGCACCATCATCGAGGCCCTGGCCGGCCTGGGCGTGGCGGTCAGCGCGCCCGACGGCGGCCCGGCGTCGTCATTGCCGTTCACCGTCCGCGGCACCGGAGCTGTGCGCGGCGGCCACCTCGTCATCGACGCCAGCGCGTCATCCCAGTTCGTCTCCGCACTGCTGCTGGCCGGCGCCCGGTTCACCGAGGGCCTCCACCTGGAACATGTCGGCGCCCCCGTGCCGAGCCTCGACCACATCAACATGACCGTGGCCGTGCTGCGCGGGGTGGGCGTGAGGGTGGACGATTCGGTGCCGAACCACTGGGTCGTCTCCCCCGGCCCGATCCGCGCCTTCGACGTCCGGATCGAGCAGGACCTCTCCAACGCCGGGCCGTTCCTCGCAGCGGCCCTCGCCACCGGCGGCACCGTGCGGGTCCCGAACTGGCCCGCCCGGACCACACAGGTCGGTGACCTCTGGCGGGGCATCCTGGCCGCCATGGGCGCCACCGTGACCCTCGACGGCGGCACCCTGACCGTCAGCGGCGGCCGGGAGATCCAGGGCGGCGACTTCGACGAGACCAGCGAACTGGCCCCCACCGTGGCCGCGCTCTGTGCGCTGGCCAGCGGTCCGTCGCGGCTAAGCGGTATCGCCCACCTCCGCGGACACGAAACGGACCGGCTCGCTGCCCTCGTAGCCGAAATCAACCGGCTCGGCGGCGACGCCGAAGAGACCGCCGACGGACTCGTCATCCGCCCGGCCAAGCTGCACGGCGGCGTCGTGCACAGCTACGCCGACCACCGCATGGCCACGGCCGGCGCCATCCTCGGCCTGGCCGTACCCGGCGTCGAGGTCGAAGACATCGCGACCACGGCCAAGACCATGCCGGACTTCCCGCAGCTCTGGGAAGCCATGCTGACGCAGGGAACCGCCGCAGACGAGGACTCCGCCGGTGGCGCGCAGCACTGATTCCTGGGATGAATCCGACGTCCGGATCCGTCCGAACAAGAAGGGCTCCCGGCCCCGCACCAAGGACCGGCCCAGCCACGACGACGCCGTCACCGGGCGCATCATCACCGTTGACCGCGGACGCTACACCGCCGTCGTCGACGAGGGCACGGCCGGCGAACGCAAGATCATCGCGGCGCGGGCCCGGGAGCTGAGGCGCAGTCCGGTAGTGGCGGGAGACTTTGTCTCCCTCGTCGGGGACGTCAGCGGCGAACCCGACACGCTCGCCCGGCTCGTCAAAATCCAGGACCGGCGCACACTGCTGCGCCGCAGCGCCGATGACACCGACCCGGTGGAGCGCGCCGTCGTGGCCAACGCCGACCAGCTCGTGGTGGTGGTCGCCGCGGCCAATCCGGAGCCCCGGACAGGTTTCATCGACCGCGCGCTGGTGGCCGCCTACGACGCCGGCATTGAACCGCTGCTCCTGGTCACCAAGGCCGACGTCAAGGATCCCGCCGAGCTGCTGTCCAACTACACCCACCTTGAGCTTCCCGTCATCATCTCCAAGACCGCGGACTCCGCCGCATCGGGCATCGATGCCCGCTCCGACGACGGGCTTTCCGCCCGGCTCGACAGGGACGCCGTCTCCCAGCTGCGCGGCTATCTCGACGGCAAGGTCACCGTCATGCTGGGCCATTCGGGCGTCGGCAAATCGACCATGGTCAACGCCCTGACCGGAGCCGAACGCGCCACCGGCGGTGTGAACGCCGTGACGGGCCGCGGCCGGCACACCTCGTCCTCGGCCCTGGCACTGAAGGTCAACGACGCACCGGCCGGCAGCTGGATCATCGATACCCCCGGCATCCGGTCCTTCGGACTTGCCCACGTGGATCCGGACCGGATCCTGCACTCCTTCCCGGACCTGGAACCGGGGACCGACGATTGCGAACGCGGCTGCAAGCACGACGCCACCGCCGTCAACTGCGGCGTCGACGCCTGGGTCGCGGCCGGGCACGCCGGCCCCTCGGGCCCGGCACGGCTGGCGTCCCTGCGCCGGCTGCTCGGCACGGACCCACGGATGGAAGCGCAGGAAACCAAGGAACTGGGCACGGTTTCGTAAGCCTCCCCCGGCGCGCGGCTCCCGCCGACGGCGGCGCCGTGCCGCGGCCTCCCCGCAGGCCGCCCGCTTAGACGGTAGTTTGGAACCATGAGCCAAAATGCTTCGAGCTACAACGATGACCTGCGCCTTGCCCATGTCCTGGCCGATTCCGTCGATTCCCAGACCATGAGCCGGTTCAAGGCGCTGGACCTCCGGATCGAAACGAAGCCCGACCTCACCCCCGTCACCGACGCCGACAAGTCCGCCGAGGAAGCCATCCGCGGCCAGCTCTCCCGGTCCCGCCCCCGCGATGCCGTCCTGGGCGAGGAATTCGGCAGCTCGGGGCACGGCTCCCGGCGCTGGATCATCGACCCCATCGACGGCACCAAGAACTTCGTCCGCGGCGTCCCGGTCTGGGCCACCCTGATCGCCCTCGTCGACGAGGGCGAGCCGGTGGTCGGCGTCGTCAGTGCACCGGCCCTTGGCAAGCGCTGGTGGGCGGCCAAAGGCGCCGGGGCCTACACGGGCCGCTCACTGGCGGCCGCCACCCGGCTCAGGGTCTCCAACGTTTCCCGGCTCGAGGACGCCTCACTGTCCTACTCCAGTCTCGGCGGCTGGAAGGAACGGGGGAACCTGGACGAGTTCCTGGGCCTGACCGAGGAAGTGTGGCGCACCCGCGCCTACGGCGACTTCTGGTCCTACTGCCTCGTGGCCGAGGGCGCAGTGGACATCGCCTGCGAACCGGAACTGAACCTCTACGACATGGCGGCCCTCGTGCCGATCGTCACGGAGGCCGGCGGCCGCTTCACCTCGCTGGAGGGCGAGGACGGCCCCTTCGGCGGCAACGCGCTGGCCACGAACTCGATCCTGCACTCCGAAGTCCTCAAGCGGCTCAACCCCGGACTCGACGACCTCCTGTAGGCGTAACAAAGCGCTTCACAATCCGGGACCGCCTTTTCCCCGGCCACGCGGATGTCCTACGCTCGATGCAGGTCACGAGTGCCAGCGTAAAACCCCGGTTTGCTGGCCGGCAACCCTCCATTCGCGGTGGGGTGCCCCGGGTGACGACCTGGCCGGTCCGGAGCGGACCCGGCAAGCGCGGATTCCCACGAGGTGGGGTCCTGTCCGAGTGAGGTCCCATGACAACTGCCACTTTCCCTGCCGCCGCCGAATTCCACGCAGCCTCTGGAGCCGGGCAGGACGATGCCCGCTTTGCCGCGGCCGCCCGCCCGCTGGCCGCCGTCACCGGGGCGGAAATCCAGGCCCCGCTGATCACCGGCGGCCACGCCCGGTACGCCAACCTGGACTACGGCGCGTCCGCCCCGGCCCTGTCCCTGGTCTCGGCCTACCTGAACGAAATCCTGCCGTACTACGCCAGCGTCCACCGCGGCGCCGGCTACGCGTCCCAGATCAGCACCTCCGTCTACGAGAACTCGCGGGACATCGTCCGGGACTTCGTCGGCGGCCGGCCGGACGACTCCGTGATCTTCACCCGCAACACCACCGACTCGCTGAACCTGCTCGCCGGCTGTCTGCCCCTGAAGGACGGCCGTCCCGCGGGCGAGGTCCTCTACCTCGACATCGAACACCATGCCAACCTCCTGCCCTGGCAGAACGTTCCGCACCGCAGCGTCGTTGCCGCGGCCACCCTCGAAGCCACCGTGGACCGGCTCCGTGAGGAGCTCGCCCGCGGCGGCGTGAGCCTGCTGGCCGTCACCGGCGCGTCCAATGTCACCGGCGAAATCCTCCCCGTCCGGGCCCTGGCCTCGCTGGCTCACGAGTACGGCGCCAGGATCGTAGTGGACGCCGCGCAGCTGGCCCCGCACCGGCGGATCAATATCGCCGCGGACGACATCGACTACCTCGCCTTCTCAGGGCACAAGCTCTACGCCCCCTTCGGCGCCGGCGTTCTCGTGGGACGGACGGACTGGCTCGACGCCGGCACACCGCACCTGGCCGGCGGCGGCGCCGTCCGCGACGCCCGGCTCGATTCCGTCAGCTGGACCACCGGTCCCGCACGGCATGAAGGCGGCTCCCCGAATGTCCTGGGGGCGGCGGCGCTGGCCCGCGCCACCCAGGTGCTTGCCGAGCTGGACCCGGCGCAGTGGTACGAGCACGAGGAAGCCATCCGCTCCTACCTTGTCGAGGGCCTCGAACGCATCGAGGGCGTGACCGTGCACCGGATCTTTGCCGGGTCGGACAACGGCAGCATCGGCGTCGTGAACTTTTCCGTGGCAGGCTACGACGCCGGCCTGGTGGCCGCCTACCTCTCCGCCGAGCATGGCATCGGCCTGCGCGATGGCCGCTTCTGCGCCCACCCGCTGCTGAAGCGGCTCGGCCTGCCCGCCGGTTCACTGCGTGCCAGCTTCGGCCTGGGTTCCCGGCTGGAGGACGCCGAGCGCCTGCTGGCCGGCCTCCGCCAGCTGCGGCAGGCGGGACTCGGCTGGGACTACGTGGTGGATGCCGGCCGCTGGGTGCCGGCCAACGACACCCGCAACTACCCGCACTGGGCGCCCAACACCCCGGGCACTGCCGGTGCCGCGCCCTGCACCCTCGACTGAGCGGCCGCAGGCCGGGACCGCGTGCGGTAAATTCGGAAGGTACCTGCAACCGGCAGGAATTTCCCGAAGGAGACTGAAACGTGGCACGCGGCGGGCCCAAACTCCAGCACGAGCGGCGCCGGGAGCTCGGGCAAAGCTTCCAGGACGGCGGGGAGCACTACGAACGCGTCCGGCCCGGCTACCCGGAGGAATCCGCCGCATGGCTAATCCCGGCCGGGGCGAAAGACGCCGCAGATGTTGGCGCCGGCACGGGCAAGTTCACCGCCCTCCTGGCCGCCCGGGGCCTCCACACGGTGGCCGTTGACCCCTCCGCCGACATGCTCGGACAGCTCGGCCGGACCCTGCCGGAGGTCACCGCTGTCGTCGGCACCGCCGAGGACACCGGCCTGGCGCCGGAATCGTTCGACCTCGTCACGGTGGCCCAGGCCTGGCACTGGTGCGATCCCCGCCGGGCCAGCACCGAGATCGCCCGGATCCTGCGCCCGAACGGCGTCCTGGGCCTGATCTGGAACCAGCTGGACACCTCCGTCCCCTGGGTGCATCGGCTCTCGCGCATCATGCACGCCGGTGACGTGCACAAGCCGCACTTCCGGCCGCCCGTGGGCCCTGAGTTCACCGGACTGGAGAGCCACCTGACCCGGTGGGAGGATTCCGTGACCCCGGAGGACATCAAAGAGCTGGCGAAGTCCCGCAGCTACTACCTTGCGGCCTCCGAAACCACCCGGGCCAAGGTGACGGCCAACCTCGACTGGTACCTGAACGAACACCTGGGCCATGCCCCGGGCGACCTCCTCAGCCTGCCCTACCTGACCCAGACCTGGCGCGCCGTCCGGACCTGAACCCGCGCTGCGCCGCTCCCGCCGGTGCGACCGGTGAGAGCTTCCATATAAACCGCCTGTGACGTGCCCGCTACGTCCCGGATTGCACCGAAACACGCTGGCGCTTATTGTTTCGGTATGCCTAATAATTAGTTGTAGGCATACAAAACATTGACCCCGGCCGTTTTCCGCGCCGGAGCCGACCGCCGCGTCAACGCCGACGCGCCAATCACGGGAGCTGGCAGTGCTGGACGTCAAGGGACACGAACAATCGCCGCAGGGTGCCCGCACCTACAAGCATCCGGCTGCCCGCAAAGCCCTGCTCGGGCTGCTGGGTCCGGCGTTTGTCGCATCAATCGCCTACGTGGACCCCGGAAACGTCGCCGCCAACCTGACCGCCGGGGCGAAATACGGATACCTGCTGGTCTGGGTCCTCGTCGCCGCCAACATCATGGCGGTTCTCGTGCAGTACCAGTCGGCCAAGCTGGGGGTCGTCACCGGCAAGAGCCTGCCCGAAATCCTGGGCGAGCGGCTCAAGCCGTTTGGGCGACGGGCGTTCTGGCTGCAGGCCGAAATCGTTGCCGCCGCCACCGACCTCGCTGAAGTGGTGGGCGGGGCGATCGCCCTGTACCTGCTGTTTGGCCTCCCCCTCCCCGCGGGCGCCCTCATTGTCGGCGCGGTGTCGATGGTCCTGCTGGCCGTGCAGGCCCGGGGAAAGCAGCGGCCCTTCGAGTTCGTCATCATGTTCCTGCTCGGCATCATCACCATCGGCTTCCTTGCCGGGCTCCTCATCAGCCCGCCCGATCCCCGGGCGGCCCTGGCCGGGCTCATTCCGGGATTCCAGGGCCCCGACACGGTCCTGCTGGCCGCCAGCATGCTTGGCGCCACCGTCATGCCGCACGCCATCTACGTCCACTCGGCACTGTCCCGCGACCGGCACCGCCCGGACGACGACGAGCATGTCCCGCCGGCCGCCGTCGCCCGCCTGGTCCGGGCCACCCGCTTCGACGTCGTCGCCGCCCTGGCCGTGGCGGGAATCGTCAACATCGGCATGCTGCTCCTGGCCGCCTCCACGCTCGGCGGTGAGGAAGGCACGGACACCATCGAAGGGGCCCACGCGGCCATTGCGGCCAACCTGGGCCCCGTCGTCGGGGTGGTCTTCGCTGTCGGCCTCCTTGCCTCCGGACTGGCGTCCACCTCGGTGGGCTGCTACGCGGGCGGCACCATCATGCAGGGCCTGCTCAAAATCCGGATCCCCGTCATGGCCCGCCGCGTGGTCACCCTGATTCCGGCCGTGGTGCTGCTGGCGGTCGGCTTCGACCCCACGTGGGCGCTGATCCTGAGCCAGGTGGTGCTCAGCTTCGGGATCCCCTTCGTCCTGGTCCCGCTGGTGGTCCTGACCAGCAACAAGACCCTGATGGGCCGCTTCGCCGACGGACTGGCCCTGCGGATCGCCGCCATCATCAGCGTGATCCTCGTCGTGGCGCTCAACCTGGTCCTGCTGTGGCTGACCTTTGCCGGGCGCGGCTGACGGTAGGCTTGTGGGTGTGAAGACCAGTACGCCCTCCTCCTCGATCGAGGACTACGTCAAGGTCATCTATTCCTTCACCGAGTGGCAGCAAAAGCCCATCACCTCCACGCAGCTGGCGCAGCGCCTGGGCGTGGCGAATTCCTCGGTCTCGGAAATGGTCCGCAAGCTCAAGGACCAGGGCCTCGTAGACCACAAGCCCTACAGCGCCGTCACGCTCACCGACGACGGGCTGCGGCTCGCGCTGTCCATGGTCCGGCGGCACCGGCTGATCGAGACGTTCCTGGTCCAGGAGCTGGGGTACCGCTGGGATGAGGTCCATGACGAAGCCGAGCTGCTGGAACATGCCGTGTCCGAGACCTTCATTGACCGGATGGCCGCCAAGCTGGGAAACCCGGCGCGGGACCCGCACGGCGATCCCATTCCCGCCGCGGACGGCACCGTCCTGATGCCCGCCGCGCACCGCCTCAGCGACCTCGACGACGGCCACACCGGCCGGATCATCCGGATCAGCGACGACAATCCCGAACTGCTGCGCTACCTCGCCGCCGAGGACATCGATCTCGACGCCGAAATTGAAGTGGTGGGCAGGAAGCCGTTCGGCGGCCCGCTCGTAGTCCGGATCGGTTCCGCCGCGGCGCCCCGCGCCTTTGATCTCGCGGAGGAAGTCGCCGCTGCCCTGTGGGTCCACAGCGACGCCGCACACGCGGGCTGCAGCCTTTCCGACAGCTGAGCGGAGGGCCGCGCCCGGGGCTCCGGGCCGCCGTCGTTCCCGTATCGTTGAAGAATGGTTACACGACGTGAAGCAGCCCAAGTCCTCGACATTCCGCTGGAAATGGCGACCCGTCACGGGATCCCGTCGCGGCTGTCCGAGGCGGAGCTCGGCGAGCTGCTGGACAATCCCCCGGCCTGGCTGGTCCAGTCCAAGGCAAACCGGACAGGCAAGCGGCCCGTCTGGGTCCACCTCACGTGCGCCGTCTGCGGGTTCTCCGAAGCTGCCCGGCCGAAGAAGTGGTGGCCGGACTTCACCTACGTCTGCTGCGCCCACCATGAGGCGCGGGACATTCCGGCCCTTCCGCCCGGGCTCGTGCGCAGCGTGTACGACGGCGTCGGCAGCCGCTTCGCCGGCATCGTGGACGCCACGGTTCCTGAGGCGTAGCGTAGAAAGACGGGGCTAGTCCGGGCCCCTGCCGTGAGGAGAGCACCATGCCTGACAAGACGCCGCACCAAAACATGGCCAAGAAGCCGGTGAAAACCATCAAGGAAAAACGGGCCGAGAAGAAGGCGAAGCATATCGTCGACGCCCACACCGACCCGGTGGCACACATCAAGAAACGCTGAATGAGCGTAGAAGGCCGGAAGCCCATGCTTCCGGCCTTCTACGGTTTCCCCGGACCTGCCGCGGACCTGTCGCGGACGCCGGGCCGCTGGTGGAATCACCCGGCGCGGGTGGTGACGCCCCGGTAGCGGAGCGCCACACTGGGACCAGCGCGCCGGACAGCGCGACCGAACCAGACCGGAGGAATGCCAGTGACAACCACACCGGAGACCGAGGCCCACGGGCCGGTCGACTTCATACTCCTCGAGTTCCCAGTGGACAAACTGACGGGACGGGCCAGCGAGGAAATCGTCAAGCTCATCGAACAGGGCACTATCCGCCTCTTCGATCTCCTCGTCGTGATGAAGAACGAGGACGGCACGGTCGAGATCCTGGAACTCACCGATCCGGGCGGCCCTGCGGCGGCGTTCTCCTACTTCGACGGCGCACGGTCCGGGCTCCTGGGCGATGACGATATCGCCGAGGCGACCGCGGCGCTGCTCCCCGGTACGGTGGCAGCGCTCATTGTCTACGAGAACACCTGGGCGGCGCCCTTCGTAGCTGCCGTTCGCGAAAGCGGAGGCGAGCTGATCGCGAGCACGCGGATCCCGGCACCGGACGTCATGGAAGCCCTCGACGCCCTCGAGGCCCAGGATGCTGCGTCGCCGGCCGCTGACGCCTAAGACCTGACGCAGAACAAATGTGAGAGGAGAAGAACTATGGGACTTCTGAGAGGCATGGCCCGTACGGCCGTCGTTGCCGGGACGGCCACCGCAGTCAGCGGCCGGGTCCAACGCCGGCAGGCAAACAAGTTTGCCGAGAAGGACGCCGCGACCGCGGCCAAGCAGCAGGAAGCCTACGACGCGCAGATGGCACAGCAGGAACCGCCACCGCAGTACCAGCAACCCGTCTACCAGCAGCCTGTCTACCAGCAGGCACCGCCACCGCCGCCCGCGCCTGCGGCCGGCGGAATCAGCGACGACGCCATCCAGCAGCTCAAGGAACTCGGGGCGCTCCGGGAGCAGGGCATTCTCACTGATGAGGAGTTCATGGCACAGAAGGCGAAGATCCTCGGCAGCTGAGCCACCCTCATCCCGTCGTCCGGGGACTTTTGCTCACAGGCCAAGACCCAAATACAAAGAGCGGGGGAAGCGTCCGGAGACGCTTCCCCCGCTCTTCTACGGGGTTTGTGGGTGCTTCACAAAACTCCGGACCCAGCTCCTGCTGCGGCAACTTCGAACTTTCGTTGGTCTCCCTGCACAGGTTAAGCACCGTGGTTGGCACAGGCACAAGGCGCGGGTTCGTCTCTGAAACGATTCGTCCGCCGCTGCACAATGCCTAGGGATGGCTAGGCAGGCCGAGCCTGGTCAACTCTGGACAAGTTGGGCGGCAGCAATGGCCAGCCCAGGGATGGAACCGATGAATCCAGCCGCAGCTGGTCGGTAAATCGTGTCTGCCATCGTCGCCCAGCGTCCCCGCGTTTCCCCGTCTGACTGACCGGCTGCGGCGTAGAGAGCAACCCATAGATCGTATAGCGACTGCTTTAAATCGGTTTCCCCGAAAGCACGCTCTTCTGCGATACAACTGCGAATCGTTTGCACGATCTTAGAAACGTGCAAGCGAAGCTCGGGTGACAGGTTTTGGTCCTCGCCCAACAGGGAAACAACATCATCCAAGTAGGCCATGATTTCCCCTGCACGTTCCGGGGTAGGTTTCGGAACGTGACCATCTATAGCTGCGGCCAGGTTTTCCAGTGTATCCATTGCGTGGACGGTAAATATGCTCCCGTTGGAAGCAGAGTTCCATGCGTGCGGATAGTTCATGATGGCTTTGGTCCAGAGGCGGGAGCTGCGTCGAAATGATTTGACGCGGTAGCCACTGCGCTCAAGGTCATCGATGCTGAATTTCATGGCCGCTAACAGGCACATGGCGTAAAGATGCTCGTCTAGAGCGTTGTCTTCATCTGCCTCAAGGCCCCTGGATTTGATCGGGCTTGCCCCTGGATGTTCGCCCCACTTCTCAAAGAGTTCTAGCAGTTCGTGCGCGGGGTTCCTCAACTATGTCTCTCTAACTCTAGGAGTGCCTGTCACTTGATCTTATCCATTGGGTCAGACATCGGTCCTCGCGTTTTCCCCTCCCTCGGGAAGATTCCTAGCCCTCGCTCCCGCCGAACGATCTCAAGACCAGACTTGTCCAGCAGCCAGCGGCCGCCTAGAGGGTGTCTGATTTCCTTGGATCGGGAGACGGGTAGTTCCGGTTGCGGCGAAGCAGGACGCTATGCTCTCACAATGGATGGCCCGCTCTCCGCGTCTGCTGACGATATTGGCACCCTACCCACAGGAACCTGAGCTCCTAGACGTATATGGCGATTGGTATCACCTTGACGATCGGCGGCTTGAGTCCCAACTTGAAGCTCGTGTTGAACTTTCCTTCCTGAGCCGCGTCATGCATGTTCTCCTTTAGTTCATCCAGCATTGGCTGCTGAATCCGGTTGAGAACTTTGTTCCGGCTCAGGATCGACGTGCCCTTCATGGAGACCTCGCTCACCTTGCCGAGAACGGTAAACGTGCCGTCGAGGATCCGGTCTTTGTCCTGGCTTGCGAAGTGCTCGGTGTCGCAGATTGTCACTGCCGTAACGTGCCTGCGGGCTGTTCCTCCTACGACCTTCCCGAAGTACTCGCGGGTTGTTTCGTTCCGAAAGTCCTGACGTACTGCCTGTGTAGCCGCCGCAGCTAGATCGGCCCTGGATTCCGCCTCGAGGTTGGATTTCTGAATGAACTTCTGCAGTTCTTCGTGTCCCTGCTCGTAGTAATAGTCGAACTTTTCGCGTTGGTCCTTCTTCGCCTGCCACCTAGTCACGGCTGCAACGAGCTCTGGCGTTGCCAAGTCCAGGATGCTGTTGATTTCGTTCGCTTCGAACGTGGCAGCGAACTCGACAAACGACCCCACCTCGACACCCTGCAAGGAGTCGATCCCTGTGATTGGTCTGATCAAGTTCTGATTATGAAGTTGCTGGCGCACGTTATGGAGGAAGTTTGCTTGGGTGTACTGGAAGTTCAGTCGATTCTTCTGCTCATCCTTGGCGTCTTCGCTCCCAGAGGACTTGGCAGAGGCACTGACCTTAGCTTTGGCATTGGCTGTCCAAGGGAGGTTAAATCCAGTTTCGGCGTCGGCTGCTCCTGCCGCCTCCTTCGCTTGTTGGATCACGCTTGCCTGAATGGTCTCGCGCATTTCGTCGATTGGCAGACCTATGTTAAAAATTTGCTGGATGAGACCTGCCACGAACTCATCGTTGCGGTAAATCACCAAGCTGTATCCGTCGGCTTGGTCTGTTTTTTTGTCTGCCACTCTTATCCGTTCTTCGTTTTGATGTAGTCCGCCAGGGCCACCGATATCATTTACCACCACCATAGCCACCACGGGCCACGTCCGTGATGGCTACCGCCAAGCGCGTCTGGGCCAGGTTCGGCGGACGGAGTCCAACTGCTTTTCGGACTCTTGAAGCTTTTTAGTGGAGCCTTGAGTGCACGCACGCTTACGAGCTCCTAGGGAGCTCAGCAGCAGGTGGAAGCGCCCCGGGGGGAGGAATGCTGATGCTTAAGTTGCGGGAGCGCTGGGCGCGAGCTTAGAGGCCACATGTACGACTGGCTGCTCTGCCGCTAGTGCATGTCGCTGAACAGATCAATCAGATGGACCAAGCAATACCCGTTAGTATCATCATGCTGGCGGCATCGGCCGATCATCTTACTTTTGGGGGAACATGAGCGACGCTGTAGTCATCGCAGGCATGATTTTTATTTTTGCTTTGATAGTTTTCTTCTTCACCCGGAAGTCCTGGAGTAAGGGCATCGAGAACGCGGATGAAGCTTCCATAGAGATTTCACCGACGAAGTTTGGCCTCCAGTTCAAACGGGAAGCGGCCGCGTTGCAGCAGGAAACGGCAGCAGTTGAAGAAGCCGTTAATGCGCTGGGTTCAGACCCGGTAGAACCGTCTGCCGCTCAACTAGCTCTACCGGAGGAGAACGCCGAACGTCTAGGCGAGGCTGCTCGTACAGCTGTCGTGACAGGTCGAGACCTGGTAGTCGTGGGCGCCGAGTGGGGCGGTCTGATTTCAAAGGCCAAACAATTCATGGACGATAACGACGTTCCAGCTCCTGAGGACGAATCCTCACTGGGTCAGCTTCTGCAAACCATTAATGAAGACTGGCCAGGCATATTGCCTGAGAAGACCGTAGGTCTTGCAAGCCGCGCAGACGTGTTGCTTGAAAAGCTCATGGCAGCTCAGCCCACCGAAATCGAGCATGACGACATCCTGTCCTTCAGCACTGCGTTGACGTCACTCCACCGAATCCTCAGCAAGGCCGCTTCGAAGGCCCGGCACCCTGCGCATCGCCGCAAGTGGGACAGTGACCTCTGAAATGCACACTGAGACGGCTGCACCCAGTCAGCGCCGTGACCGGTGCATCCATCCGACGGCATCAACAGTCCGGTTTGGTGTTACTGCCAGTCAGGCCCTGCACAGCCGTGAGGCCGGGCAGGGCTTGCTGCATCGATACGGGCTTAGCGGCCGTACTCGGAGTCTTGCTGACGGCGGTATTCTGCTGGTCGCTCATACCTTTTATACCTTCGGCCGGTGTTGGAAAAGGTGGCCTCGAGTCTAGATCGTCGTCCCCGGGAGGGGCCCCGCCCGTGCAAACCCGCGAGGGGTGATCACTCTTTGCCGTTGGCCTCGAAAGCCCACCGTTCGACTTCATCAGCGGCGATCTCACGGCCTAGGTCATCGGCTGCTGTACTTGCCCAGTCCTGCATCACATTGACGGCGGATTCATAAGTTGAGACGGGATACCCGTATCTGTAGCTAAACCGTTTGTCGTCCGGACCGGCCTCAGCACGAAGTGTGGCCAGAACTCTATCGTCCACGATGAGGCAAGGGTGACCGGGATCGCCTGCGCCGGCGAAGTAAAGAACCTTGGTGAAGAATGCCGGACCAAGGAACTTGAAGGCGTTGGTGTTGCGCGGCCCCCGCATCGATGTGTATCCGTCACGGGCCGATGTCGAGGCGTCAATGTAGGCACTGCGCAGGATTCCTTCAGCCCGGGGCAGATCCTGGTAGACAGCGTCGATGCGCTTCAGGTTGAGTCGGTGCCGCGTACCGGTTCCCCATGCCACGGCTGACCAAAGAAGTGGCAGCGGGTCTTCAGTTTGCGGCTGCGCGGCCATATTGAAGAGATCGCCTCTTCTGATCCAAGCTCTCCCCTGGGTAGTGACTGAGCCGTCATCGGCGATTCCCGTTAGGGGGTGATTAGCCGTTTCCGGCTGTCGGTTCCACCAGTCCAGACTCACGAGGACTTTGTGGTTGATGATGGCTTCGTCGCGGTTGTGGGTTCGTAGCCACTGAAGCAGTGCAGCTGGTACGGCGGGATTGCTCAAGGCGTGTCCTTACTTCAGGTCGGGAGGGACGGTTCGAGGTGGAACTCAACCGGGGATTTGCGAACCGGATGTGGGTGAGGAGTCGCCTTCGAGAGGCGCTGCAATGCTTTACCAAGCCCGTTCCTGATTCTTTGCAAGCGAAGGTGAAAAGACCTTGGAGTGGACTTGGTTAGTATGGCCGGGCTGCAGTCTGCAGAATAACCCAAAACATCTCGCGACACGCTCCGCGCCGAATCCGGCAACACTCCGGTGGTGGCATTCTTTTATCTGACGACACAAAATGGGGGACAAGATGATCGAAGACTTGCTGCTCGGCGGTCACAAAGGGATTGTGGCAGACCTGCACACGCGGATAAAACAAATTCGCGACGAGGCGTACGACGGCGCCAACATCATTCTCCTACGCGGACCCAGCGGGGTAGGCAAGTCAAGGATTATCCGCGAACTCTACACAGCCTTGTGTGCAGATCAGAACCGTGTTGGTCCCGCGTATTGGGGACCCTTATACCACCCTGGCCCGACGCCGGAATCAGGCGCCAGTGACCCCATGCAAGTCCGCAAAGAACTGGGACCCCGCCCGGAATCGTTCATATGGGCCCCGGGTGCCCTGCCAAACTTCGGCTGGTGGACACTCGACTGCGTGCGCGATTCAGGCGGTAATGCTCTGGACGTCACTCGCACCTTGACAGCGCAACTTGATGCGCATGCATTGCCACTGGCAATCGCCCACCGCAGAAAGTCAGCGTGGACCGAAAAGGCGGCCGGCGCCTGGGAACGTGTTCTCGGAGAAGTCCAGTCGGTGGCAAAGGACGAGGCCGTTGGAGTGCTCGAGGACTTTCTGGGACAAGCATTAAACGTAGCCCTGCCCGGCATCGGACCGCTCTTGGGGTGGGGTGTGAAGGGCGTGGGCGCAGCGAAAGACCGGTACCAGGAAAATCAGCTGCTGAATCGGGAGGTTACTTCGGGTGACTTAGTGGCAAAAGCGGGGCGCAGCCGCGCCGAAGAAACAGCACGGGGGCTTCGGAGCCTTTCCCGTCCGACGCTGCCAGGAGTTGTGGTGATTGAAGATTTGCACCGCATGGACGCTTCCTTCGCCAATTTCCTCGACGCTGCCGCAGAGACTGATTCAAGGAAGCCATTGCTGGTTATCGGGACAGTCTGGCCCGAAGGATTTAGCAACCCGGCCTTCTCCGACTGGTTTAAGAGCCGGGGTGTGCGCGTCTCTGAACTGATTGAGGTTCCGGAACTTCTCGAGGACGATCTCGTTCGCATCTTGCTTGAGTACGCGCCCAACACCAACGTCCCGGACGCTCACGTCATCGTAGAGCGGTTTGGCACTCCTCATTTCCTCAAGCTGTGGCTAACGTGCCGGGGAACTCAAAAGCTCATCAAGAAACAACAAGGTGCCCTTGTCGTTGACGAAACGTTGATGAACGACATCCCCGACGACATCAACGATGTCATGAAGGAGCGGTGGAAGGAGCTTCCAACCGAAGCACGGCAGGCCATTGGACTCGCGGTCGCGGCGCAGCCGCAAGGAGCGGAGCGCCTGCCAAAATTCCTACCCGAAATCATCAACAGTCTGCGTCCACCCGTTGAGCTTCCCGAAGGAAGGTCCATTCAGGAGGGCATGCAATTTGCAATTGATCCCTCGGCCTGGTGCCGCCTTACTCAAGAGGTGGCAAGCCTGCGCGAAGAGAGCCTCCACCGCATCGTCCGGGAACAACTGTTCTCCGGGCCTGATCGGTGGGATGCTGACGAAGTCGAATCCATCCGGGCCTCGGCTGTCGACGCACTCGTTCAATGGGTCGTCCTGAACGTGCCGGTAGACTCTTGGCTGACGTCCCTAGGGCCCGACCCAACGCCAAAGAATGAGGAACGCTCTGCAGCCGCCCCGTCCCACGCAGCAGCCGAATGGCTCATAGACCTTGACCCCGACGGAACAACGCTCGCGCATGGCTGGGCGCACTTGGACCTTGCCAGTCAGCATCGTCATGTCTACGCATATCCGGCGGCGATAGCGGCAATGGAAAAGGCAATGGGTGTCATGCGCCTGAGAACCGGGGATCAAAACGAATTCTTACTCGCACTGCAGGAACTTCTGGCTAACACGTATGCCGAGTCCGGCAATCTGGCAAAGGCCATTGAGATTCAGAAGAGACTGCCTCTAGAGGCAGCAGCAATTCTCGGACCGGAAAATCTGGGGTCCCTAGTTATTCGACGTTCTCTGGCAGATTATCTGACAGACGCCGGAGACTTGGAGGCGGCCTACGAACAACTGCGACCGCTATTGGACGACCACGTTCGGGTTCTCGGCCCCAATCATCCCCACACACTCACCACCCGGGCGTTTCTCGCTGAATGTCTTGCGCAACGCGGACGCCTGAAAGAGGCCGTGGAAATGTTCACGACACTCCTGAAGGACCAAATCAGAATCTTGGGGAAAGACCATCCCAACACACTAAGCACGCGCGGTAGCCTCATCGAACATTCAAAGGTGACCGCAGATAGCGACGAAACGAAGACGGAACTCGAAAGACTGCTGGCCGACCGCACCCGGGTGCTAGGCGAACGCCACCACAGCACGCTGGGGACGCGGCGGGACCTAGCCAACGCGCTTGCTGCACATGGGGATCTAGTCGGCGCTGTCGAGCTAGGAGACTGCTGAACTAATCGCTTTTGAGAGGGGTCGGGCGGGCGCGTGAGCGCTTTGCCCGGCCCTTCGGGCGTGTGCGGGTGGCCGGTTCGGATTCCGTTGGGTGGTCAGTTGTCGGTTTGGGGCGGAGGCCTGGTGCCGAGGGGCCCTCCGGGTCTTTCCAGGGCCTTGGGGCGGCCCTCACGCGATGGCCCAGGATCCGTGTTCGCTGGTGAGTCCGAGCTTCAGGAGCCTGCGGAGGTTCAGCCCGGCGATCCGTAGCTGCAGCCAGGCGTTGTTTCGGCTGGTGCCGCG
>NZ_CP022314.1:4132056-4350352 GCF_003352915.1 Arthrobacter sp. PM3
GAAAGGCCCTGCAACGCCTGCAGCACCAGCACCGACCCGATCACCGGCGCCGGAACCGAAGGCCGGCCCCTCCGCGACGGGAAGAGGTCCTCCATCATTGAATCCGGAAACAACCGCCCCCGATGACTGGCCAGAAACGCGAAGACGCTGCCCGGAGCCAACAACTCCCCGGCCAGCGCCTCCACATCCAAATACCCGCGTTGCGCGTCCTCGCGTCCCTGCATAAGACCAGTCTTAACCACCAGGCCCACCAGTCCAGCGGACACGCCCGCCCCGCGACTAATTCAGCAGTCTCCTAGGGCGGGACGTCCTTGCGCACCACGCCCGAATTCTGGGCACGGACCATCCGGATACGTTAGTCGCTCGCGCGAATCTGGCTACACATATCGGCGTCGCCGGTCACCTCGACGAAGCGCTGCAACTCACAGCCGAGCTCGTCGAAGACAAAGTCAGAATTCTTGGACGCACTCATCCGGACACGCTCGCTAGCCGTGGAAACCTTGCCAGCTTCCTATCGCGCGCCGACCGACACGAAGAGGCCATCACCGAACTCGGCACTCTCCATGAAGATTGCATGAGGATCCTCGGCAACGACCACCCGCAAACGATGAGGACGCTCGAGAAGCTGATCCCATATATCGCGGTCGCCGGACCGGCTGGCGAAGCCTACACACTCGCCGAAAAACTCCTGGACGACCGCTACTGGTTACTGGGGCGCGAGCACCCAGACACGCTGCGCAGCCAAGAGCTATTGGAAGCCCTCAGCGGCACTGAAAACCAGATGGAAGAATCAAAAATGGAACACGTGATCGCAGAATTACTCGGATCGAACGCCGAAGTCGCCCGCGGCGCACTCCTGAGCATCGGCGCATACGAGGACGGTAGTTTCACTCCGGCCGACTTCGACCAGGTCACCTCATGGAAAAGCGGCAGCACCCGATTCACCATCATTTACTCCACCCAAGCGATGCTGCTCTTCGCCAACGACATCATGACCGGGGTTGCTCGTTATAGCCAGGAAGTTCTCGACGGGCGATTGACTGGACGGTTCGTTGCATTAACGGGCGAACGTCATCCGCTCTTCGCGGAAGGCATTCTCTGATCGTTTCCGGATCTCGACTCGTTGCGTTCGGTCTCCGGGCCCTACTCCCTTCCCGTGGCCCGTCGCTGATTCGGTCGAGAGGCGGCGATGGGCAGGACTTTGTCGACACTTGAATGTTTCACCAAAGCATCAAGGACGGGAGTACGGCACCCAAAGCCTAGATCCACAAGTGCGCCCCGGGATAAACCAACCACGGCAGCGACTGCTTCAATCCGCTCTGTAGCCCAAACGCTCATGCCACCTGATCGAAGAAGACTGAAAAGAGACTTTTATGGAGAATTTGCAGGGACACAGCGATCCCCGGACGGCACTGGTTAGCAAGCTGAACAGCTTGCACAAAGGGCTGCAGCGCGTGGAGGACCTCAAGCGGCAGAAGGTTGCGTGGGCAAGACCCGATCAACCTCTCGCGCCTCTCCCGGAAAAGTGGGGCGTCCTGGCTTTCCTGGTGTGGGCCGTGGTGCTGACGGTTGCATCCTTCACCGTCGCTCATCCAGTGACCGACGTGATCCTCAAGGCCGTCCTCACACCGCTCATGCCCTTGGAATGGGCTGAGGCGAACGTCGGGACCGCCATCGTAATTATGCTCGCGATCCCCGTCATACTCTCGGCTGGGTTGGCCCTGTTGATCACGGTGCTGCGAAACAAGCTGCTGCTCCCCTGGCAGTATTCCCGAACGGTTCGCTCCAATCAGGACCGTCAGGCGCACAACGAAGCCAACTCGCGCGAATTCTGGAAAAACTACGGCAGTTTGGCGGCGGCAGAAAGCGACCTCGCCGCCGAGGCCGGGACCTGGTACCCCCAGGCTTATCTCCACGAAGACGCTGTGGCCTTCTGTGCCCTTGCCGTGAAGAATCATCGGGCCAACGACATCACGGCCGCCATCAATCTCTACGAGGCCGAGCTGCAACACGCTGCGTTGCTGGATGAACAGGAGCGCACCCGGGCGCTCATGTTGTGGGACAGCATGGAGAACGCCGCAAACGCCCGCGCGACCACCGACGCTATCCGCCAGGAAGGTGCCAGGACCCGAGCGGCTTACGATGCCAACGCTGCGCGGGTCAGCGAACAACTCAGGAAGCCTCAGACTGTGTATGTGAAGAAGCGCTAGTAAGCACCCCATGCCACCGCCCTGAGCGGACTGACGAGGAGCCCCGAAGGAGTTTGTGAAACCTGCTGCCCGCAAGTCGGAACTGAATTTCTCAGTCCAATTTCCTGGACGCAGTTCCGGCCGCCACGGTGTCCGATTTCGGCAGCTATACATCCAGCTTGGCTTTGTCCATTCTGATTTTGGTGACGATGAACGGCACGCCGTTGAATGAGAATCCACACCAGACCGGGCCGCCGGCCGCGTCAGCGGACGGCCATCAGGAGTGCCTATGGACCGGGTGCGTGCCCGTCTTGTGGGGAGGGCCGTGGCAGGATGGGCCCATGGACAGGCGGTTGCGGCGTGCCCCGGACGCCGAATGGGTGCTGATGTACCGGCTCGGACTGAGTCGGCAACGCATCGCTGCCCTCGTGCGTGCGGAAACCAAGACGGTCGGATACCACTTGGCCATTGCTCGCCGCCACGATCCGGGGCTTGAGACGGAGCACCTAGCTGCCGTACTGACCCCTCCCCTAAGGATCTTGCCCGTATGGACGACGTCCTTCTATGGGTCTCGGCGGAGGGCCGGCTGCCCGAAGAAGGGTCCACCGACCGGGCTGAAAGGTCGTTGGCGCGGTGGCTGTACCTGCGCCGCCGCGAAGCAGCCGCTGGCGCCCTGGATCCCGTGTACAGCGCCTGACTCTCCCAGGTGCCCGGGCGGTCGCAGAACCCGAGGGAAGCTGAGGACGAGGCCCGTTGGCATCGTCGGCTGTCCCAGCTCGTGGACTTCCGGCAGGAAGGCAATGACTGGGCCTGCCACCGGAACACCGACTCGGACCGTGAACACACCCTCGGAGTATGGACTCACACGCAGCGGTACAAACGCCGCCGTGGCGAACTGAACCCGGCGAAGATCAAGCTCATGGACGATGCTGTTCCCGGATGGCGGACCGGCAGGACCCGGGGGCGTCACACCGGGGGTGATCGGTGAGGTCAACAACGCCCTCCCCGCTTGGTGACAGTCCCGATGTAACTCCCCCGTGGCTCAAAGCAATCTCCACCGGCATGCAACCGACACCGAGGCAGCCCGGGCCCAAGGCTGGATCGAGACTAGCCGGCATCCCGACCGCCTGAAAGGCCGACGACATCCCACACGCGCCGGCGCCGGCGACCTGCGACAGTGGCCCCACTTTCCCACCACCAAATGGTTGCTGAGCTATCATCGGCGCAACGCCGTCGAATCCGTCAACGCCGAGATAAAAACCCATCGCGGCGATATCAAGCGAGGCTATACGCACGTGTTCGGACTGTCCAAGCACACCATACTCATGGCATTCGGATTCGCGGCGACAAACATCCACATCCTTCGCGACTGGCACTTCAACCGACACGAGCAAGATCCCTGGTCCACGCAGCTGAAGAACCGTGGGATTTCGGGATCGAGCCCCCGCAAACCCGGGCCCTTCGAAGAAAACGGCTCAGAGACCTGACCAGAACCTGAAGACCACAAGCCAACCCCAATAAGACTCGCGCCCTAGTAAACCACGATCGCCGACGGTGATTGAGGCAGGCTAGACCCGGCCGCTGAGCCTCCCAGCCGCACGCCCTACGACGACGCGATGCGGCCCATTCCATCGCCACCGGGATGAACAGCGCCCAGACGCACAGAACTCCCCGCCGACCGAAGTCAGCGAGGAGTTCTGTGAACCCAATACGGGGGGATATGTGAACTACCCTTTGTGGAGATGGGGGGAATTGAACCCCCGTCCGATGTCGTGTTGTCAGGGCTTCTCCGGGCGCAGTTTGCGTTGGATTTTCTCGGCCCCAGCCATGCTGCAAACAGCTGGCTGATCCGGGCCCAGTCATCTAAGAGTCCCGTTTACCCCGATGACGAAGGTAAACAGCAGTGGCTATCTAAATGACGCCAGGATCCGGGGCGACAGCAACCCCGGGCTGACGGACTGTCTTACTGCTTAGGCAGCGAGAGCGAAGTCAGTGCGTTTTGATTCGGCACTTATTGGTTTGCAGACAGCGTTTACGAGATAATTCTGCATCCTCGGCCCGCTTCACCTGTCGCGACTAACATCGTCGAAACCGATCATCCCCGTATTTTTTTATCAAACCGCTGGGGAACCTTTCGGCTCTCTTCCCGGACTATCAATCATAACGCACTACCCGCCGGAATCATTCCCGGCTGCTGCTAGCGGCGGTTGCGCTCGCGCATGACGCGCTGGGCCTCGCGCTTGTCCTGCTGCTCGCGCAGGGTCTGGCGCTTGTCGTATTCCTTCTTACCGCGGGCGACGCCGATTTCCACCTTGGCGCGGCCGTCCACGAAGTACAGCTGCAGGGGCACGATCGTGAACCCCGATTCGCGGATCTTGTGCGAGATCTTGGTCAGCTCCTCGCGGTGCAGCAGCAGCTTGCGGCGGCGGCGTGCGGCGTGGTTGGTCCAGCTCCCCTGGTTGTACTCGGGGATGTGGATGCCTTCCATCCAGAGCTCGTCATTGTAGAAGGTGCAGAAGCCGTCCACCATGGAGGCGTGGCCTTCGCGCAGGGACTTGACCTCGGTGCCCATCAGCGCGATGCCTGCTTCATACGTATCCAGGATGTGGTAGTCGTGCCGGGCCTTGCGGTTGGTGGCCACTACCTTACGGCCACTTTCTTTGGGCACGGTAGGACTCCTCGGTTGGGTCGGTGGTTCGCTCCGGCCGGGTGGTGCGGAGCCTTTCCAGTCTACGGCAGGGGCCGCCGCCACAGCGGATCGGCTGGCGGACGGCCCCGGCACGGACTACAGCAGGGTCATCGGGTCCACGGCCCGGCCGTTGAGCCAGGTTTCGAAGTGCGAGTGGCAGCCCGTGGAGTTGCCGGTGGTTCCCGAGTAGGCGATCAGCTGTCCCTGGTTGACGTGCTGGCCCACCGAGACCACCACGGATGTGTTGTGGTAGTAGATGGTGGTCAGCGAGTTGCCCTGGACCACGCCGTGGGAAATCTTCACGTTGTTGCCGCCGCCGTCGTTGGCCCAGCCGGCCGAGAAGACGGTGCCGGCGGCTGCCGCATAGACCGGCGTGCCGCAGGCGGCGCCGAAGTCAATGCCGGTGTGCATGTAGCCGCCCTGGCCGTAGAAGTCGATGGTGCCCGGCGGCGTGGGCCGCCAGCCGAACCCGGACGTGATCGGAATGTTGCCCGGGAACGGGTGCTGCAGCCCGAAGGCCGACGGCGATCCCTGGGCCGGGGGGACGTACGGCTGGACTGCCTGTCCCCTCGCGCGGGCCGCCGCAGCGGCGGCCTCGGCAATGCGCCGTTGCTCGGCTTCCCACGCCTCGCGCAGCTTCCGGTCGCGTTCGGCGATTTCGGCGGCGACGGCGTCCTGCCGGGCCTTGACCTGGGCGAGCTGGTTCTGGATGCCGGGCTTGGCGGCCTGGAGTTCGGCGTCGAGCCTGGTGGTGTCGGCGATCAGCTTGTCCACCGCGGCCTTCTTGGCGGCGGCTTCGTCCCGGGCGGCCTTTTCCCGCGCCAGCGCGGCGTCTGCTTTGGCCTTCAGGTCCGTGATTTCGGCCTCGACGGCGGCCAGCCGGGCCTGCGCGTTCACGTTGGTGGCGTTCTGCTGGGTGAGCTTGTCCATCGCGGCGTTCTGGCTGCGCAGCGCCTGGTCCGCGAGGTCGATCGTGTCCGTGAGGCTTCCGCCCTGGTTTGAGCCGAAGAACAGGGACAGGTTGGACGGGACGCCGCCGGACTTGTACGCCTGCGTGGCGATCTGCCCGATCAGCTTCCGGGTGTCCGCGATTTTCTGTTTGTCGGATTCAAGCTGCTGGGTGATCTTGGCCTTGTTCTGCTGGGCGAGGTCCACCCGGGCCGCCAGGGCCTCGACCTCCTGCACTGCTCCGGCGACGCGGCCCTGGGCGTCCGTGAGGGCCTGCTGGGCGCCGGGGAGCTGGCCCTGGTAGAGCACCAGGTCCGCCGCGGCCTGGGCGATCCGGCCATCGACGAATTCAAGGGAATGCTGGACCCTGGCGGCCTCGTCGCGGAGTGCGGCCTGCTGGTCCTCGAGGTCATCCGCGAACGCGGCCGGGCTCGAGGCACCCATGGTTCCGGCCAGGACCAGTGCCAGAGTGGCGCTGATCATCCGGCTGCGCCGTCCCACCAGCCGAAGCCGGAGGGACTGCCGGAGGGAGCGGCGGGCCATCGGTGTCATAAGCATTCCCTTTTCGTTGAGCACAGCTAGACCCGCAAATACCGGCGGAGGGTCAGCAGAGAGGAAATTCCGGCCAGGACGACGCCCAGGCCGATGAGCGCAGGAGCCAGGAGCAGGGTCTGTCCGGGTGAGATGAACGCGGTGTCCGGGTACTGCTTGGACAGAACCTCGCCGAGGAAGAAGTGCGCCACGGCCCACAAGGTGCCGGAGGCCAGGGCCGCGCCGATTACCGCGGCGATGACGCCTTCGAGGATGAACGGCAGCTGGATGACCATCTTGGAGGCGCCCACCAGCCGCATGATGCCGGTTTCGCGGCGGCGGCTGAACGCGGAGAGCCGGATGGTCGTCGCAATGAGCAGGATGGCGCAGATGATCATGACGCCGGCGATGCTCACGGCCACGAGTGAAGCAGCGTTCATGGCGGAGAACAGCTTTTCCAGTAGCTGGCGCTGGTCGATCACGGTCTCGACGCCGGCCTGCGAGGAGAAGGTCTCACTGATGATCTCGTACTTCTGCGGGTCCTTCATGTTGATCCGGAAGGATGCCGGGAGCTGGTCCGGCGTCACCGAGTCGACGATCGGGGAATTGGAGAACTGTTCCTTGAAGTGTTTGTAGGCGTCTTCCTTGGACTCGTACTGGAAGTCGTTGACGTACTGGGCGACGGCGGGCGACTTCAGCAGCGCCCGCAGGTTGTCCTCCTGCTCCGGGGTGGCCGGGCCGGTGGCGCAGCCGGGCGCCGTCGAGCCGTCACTGCACAGGAAGATGGCGACCTGGACTTTGTCGTACCAGTAGCCCTTCATCTGGTTGATCTGCAACTGCAGCATGCCGGCGGCGCCGACGAAGGTCAGGGACACGAAGGTCACCAGGATCACGGAGATCACCATGGACAGGTTGCGGCGCAGGCCGCTGCCGATTTCGCTCAGGATGAATGCAAGCCTCATGCCGGGCCCTCCCCTGCGGTGCGCAGCTCGGCGCGGGCCTCGGCCCGCGCCTCTGCCCGGGGTGAGACGGCGGCCTGTTCGTCACGGCCGCTGGCGTCGCGGAGCCGGCGGGACTGTCCCACCACGGGAAGCATGGAGGTGTAGAGGGCCCTGGCTTCGTCGCGGATCACCACGCCGTTCTTGAGTTCCACCACCCGTTTGCGCATTTCGTTGACGATGTCGTCGTCGTGGGTGGCCATCACCACGGTGGTGCCGTTCTGGTTGATCTTATCCAGCACGCCCATGATGCCCATGGAGGTGGTGGGGTCCAGGTTTCCGGTGGGCTCGTCGGCCAGCAGGATGCCGGGCCGGTTCACGACGGCGCGGGCGATCGCCACGCGCTGCTGCTCGCCGCCGGAGAGTTCGTGCGGGAGGCGGTTTTCCTTGCCTTCCAGGCCGACGGTCTTCAGGACCTCGGGGACGGTGTCGCGGATGACGCTGCGGCTCTTGCCGATGACCTGCATGGCGAAGGCGACGTTGGCGAAGACGGTCTTCTGCGGCAGGAGGCGGAAGTCCTGGAACACGACGCCGATGCCGCGGCGCAGCCTCGGCACGCGCCAGCTGGAGATTTTGGCGACGTTCTGGCCGGCAACGTACACGGCGCCGGAGGAGGCGCGGTCTTCCTTGAGGACCAGGCGCAGGAAGGTCGACTTGCCCGAGCCGGAGGCCCCGACGAGGAAGGCGAATTCGCCACGGTCGATCTCAAGATTGATCGAATCCAGCGCCGGCCGCGCCTTCTGGTCATAGACCTTGGTGACATTTTCGAAACGGATCATGGCCCTTAGTACCCTGCAGGACAAGGCCGCGGGGACCCGGTTCTGCTGCCGGCGCAAGGGCTTTCGTGTGGGGGAAGTAGAGCTCCGGCCCCTCGACTATACGCACGGGGATCGGCGGATCGGACCGCACGCCGGGGTGTGTCGCGCGATTGTCAGGCACCTTTCAGCCGGGGCCGGCAGCCGCCGCGGCGGCCTACTTCTCCGCGTTGCGGTTGTCGGTGCGCCAGCGGATTCCGGCGTCGATGAAGTCGTCGATTTCGCCGTCGAACACCGCCGAGGTGTTGCCGACCTCATGCTCGGTGCGCAGGTCCTTGACCATTTGGTACGGGTTCAGGACGTAGGAGCGCATCTGGTCGCCCCAGGACGCCTTGACGTCACCGGCGAATGCCTTCTTCTCGGCGTCTTCCTGTTCCTTCTTCAGGAGCAGGAGCCGGGACTGCAGCACCCGCATGGCGGCCGCGCGGTTCTGCAGCTGCGATTTCTCGTTCTGCATGGACACCACGGTGCCGGTGGGGATGTGGGTCAGGCGCACGGCGGAGTCGGTGGTGTTGACCGACTGGCCGCCCGGGCCGGAGGACCGGAACACGTCCACTCGGATCTCGTTGTCCGGGATCTCGATGGAGTCCGTTGACTCGATCAGCGGGATCACTTCCACGGCGGCAAAGGAGGTCTGGCGGCGCCCCTGGTTGTCGAACGGGCTGATCCGGACCAGGCGGTGGGTGCCGGCCTCGACGCTGAGGGTGCCGAAGGCGTAGGGTGCCTTGACTTCGAAGGTGGCGGACTTGAGCCCGGCCTCTTCGGCGTAGGAGGTGTCCATGATGGTGGTCGGGTAGCCGTGGCGTTCGGCCCAGCGCAGGTACATGCGCAGCAGCATTTCGGCGAAGTCCGCGGCGTCCACGCCGCCGGCGCCGGCCCGGATGGTCACCACGGCTTCACGTTCGTCGAATTCGCCGGACAGCAGCGTGACGACTTCGAGTTCGTCCAGCGCCTTGCGGACGGACTCCAGTTCCGCGGCGGCCTCGCCCATGGAGTCGGCGTCGTCCTCGTCCTGGCCGAGCTCCACAAGGACCTCGAGGTCATCGATCCGCGCCGCCAGCTTGTTGAGCCGTTCGAGCTCGGACTGCTTGTGCGAGAGCTTCGAGGTGATGACCTGCGCCGCGGAGGGGTCGTCCCACAGATTGGGTTCGCCGGCCCGCTCGCTGAGTTCGGCGATGTCTTCCTTGAGCGCGTCAACGTTCGAGACGTTCTCGATGGACGCGTAGGTGGCCCGCAGCGCGCGGATTTCAGCGGGAAAATCAATGTTTGCCATGGTTTTTTAAGCCTACGCTATGTGTCCTAGCCCTACTCACCAGCCGCCCGGCTCCCCGCGCCGTTGTTAACGGGTGAGCCGGGACCTGGCGGTCGATGTCGCCTCGATCCGGATGCCGTCGGGGACCAGGAAGTTGACGACGGGCGGGTGGGCCGTGGCACTTAGGGCGACGACGGCGGTGGCCCCGTCCGGGCTGCCTGTGGCGGGTGCGACGGCCAGGCCGCTGAACCGGCTGAAGGCGCCGTTGCGCCCCAGATAGTCGCCGACGGCGCTGCGCACCCGTGCTCCGCTCAGGACGGCGGACGGCGTGCCGCCGGCGGTGTCCAGCTGCCCGAGTGTGAAGCTGTCCGCCGCGGCCACCGAGGCACCGTCCGCCAGCGAAAGCAGCTTCTTGTGTTCAAGGTAGACGCTGGAGGCAGCCATCACCACGGTCGCGAGAAGGAGGGCAATGACTACGAAGCCGATGCTGAGCACCAGCACCTGGCCGTCGTCCGGGCGGCCGGCGCTTTGTTTTGCCGTGTGCGTGCGCCTGATCACCGGAACCTGCCCACCAGCTGGGTTGCGGAGGCGCTGAGCTGGCTTGCGTTGAGGTGGAGCGCATCGTTGAACGGAACGAACGGCAGCGGAACCGTAAGGTGCACGGTGACCGTCACCGCGGAGCCGGGCGCCAGGCAGTCCGCCGGTTGGCAGCTCGTGTCGATGCGGGCGTTTCCCGCCGGCTGGCCGTAATCGGCGAGCGCCAACTGCACGGCTTGCTCGGCAGCGGCGCGCCCGCTGGCCGCGTCAGGCTGGGCGACATAGACCTTGGCCGCCTGGTCAGCGGCGCCGACCACAGCGAACGAGCCGCCCTGCACCTGGCCCACGGTGATGATGAAGTACACGAGCGGCACCATCAGCAGCAGGGACAGGAAGATGAACTCGACCACGGCACTGCCCTGCTCCTGCACGGGCATCCGTTCACGGCTGGATTGCGGCATGGCCTTTCACCTCCAGGAGCGCTTGCGGACCGATGAAGCCGACCACCGGCAAGGGGGCACGGACTGTCACCTCCAGCGTGCGGATGCCCTGGTACGTCGTTTCCCGGGTTTCCACGTCCCGCGCGAACTCGGGGGTGAGCGCCGCCGTGATCAGCTGCACGGTCCGGTCCCTGGCGTCCGGGGAGCCGCGGTCTGCCAGCGTCCCGTACCGGGCGCCGGAGGCGGCGGCGTCGATGAGTGTGTTGCGGACGTGCTGGGCCAGGGCGAGCTGCACGATCGCCAGGAAGAACAGCATGAGCAACGCGCCGATCAGCACGAAGTCCACCACGGCAGCACCGCGCTCCGGTACCGGACAGGCCCGGGCCCTTCCCCTGTAGGCAGCGCCGCCGGGTACCCGCACCGGTTACTGCCGGACCTTGTCCATAGCCTGGTTGAAGAGCCCCTCCAATGCCGGACCGGCCAGGGCCAGGAGGGCGGCCACGAGGACGGCCGACATGAGCGTAATCATCACCCAGCCCGGGACGTCCCCGCGCTCGGGTTGGTCTGCTGGCGCCGCGGCGTTCCCCGGCCCCTGCTGCGAGGGTGCCGCCCACCAGGCCATGCTGAGCGTGCAGGCCACTAATGCCACCCGGGCTCCGAAGTTCTTCACTGTGTCCCCTTTTCCGGTTTGGTTAACTTCTTTTCTGGTTTGCGGTTTTCCTGACTTTCCCTGCGGCCAGTCGCTGACTGCCGGACGTTCTTCCTATCGTGTTCCATCGTCGTGTGGCTTTTCTTGGGTGCTGGCTCTTCCTGGGTCCTGGCTTTTCTTGGGTATTAGAGTCCGAGACTGATGGCGGCCAATCCGGGGAACACGGCGAAGATGACCGTGAGCGGCAGTACCCCGAAGACAAGCGGCACCATCATCCCGATTTCCTTTTTGCCGGCGGACTCCATGAGCTCCCGTTTGGCTGTGTCCCGCACGTCCTGGGCCTGGGAGCGCAGGACGTCGGCGAGGGGCGTTCCGCGCTCGACGGCGACGATCATTCCGTCGACGAAACGGACCAGTGGCCCCTGGCCGGTCCTGGCCGAGAACTCCTGCAGGGCTTCCACGAGCGGCTTCCCGGCCCGGGTCTCGGCGAGCACGCGGCTGAATTCCTGCGAGAGCTCGCCGCGGGCGCTGCGGCAGACCCGGTCCAGCGCACCGATGGCGCTTTCACCGGCGCCGACGGCGAGCGCCATGAGTTCGGCGATGCTGGGGAACTCCGCCATCATCCGCGCCTCCCGCGTCCTGATCCGTGCGCCCAGCAGGTAATCCCGGAGCAGGAAACCGCCGGCGGCGCTCCCCACGACGGCCACGACCGCGACGAACGGACTGAACCGGCCGGCGGCGCCGGCGAGCGCCACAACACCAATGCCAAGGACAAAGCCGCCGGCGGCCCACAGGAGTTGTTCGGCACGGAAATCGGCCGCTGTCTTGGCGCTGCCGGCGCGGGCCAGCCTGTGGTTGAGCGCCGTGACGCCAAGATTCATTCGTCCCAGGGACCTGACGCCGTCGCGAATTGCCGGACGCAGAATCCGTTCCAGAGGACCGAACGGCGTGACGTTGTACGGGGCCGCGCGCAGGAGCCGTGACTCCAGGCTGTGTGTCCTCAATTGCGGTCCGATGCGTTCCACGAAGGTGGTCGGCCGCATGAAGGGAAGCCTCGCGATGAAGAGCCAAAGTCCGGCACCGAGGACTGTTCCGCACACTATGGCGCCGGCCAGCAGCCCCGTCACCGGAGCACCCGCTGCTCTTCCGGCAGCGCACCAATACGCAGCATGACGGAGTACGAAATCAGCGATACGGCAAGTCCGCCCAGCAGTACTGCGGCCCCGAGTGGCGTGTTGTAGGCCGCCACCGCTTCAGGACGGCTGGCCAGCAGCACCAGGACAATCCACGGGGCTGCGACAGCCAGCCGCGCGGCGTTCACGGTCCAGGACTGCCGGGCCTCCAGTTCGCTCCTGGTCCGGGCGCTCTCCCGCAGGAACTCGGCGAGCGTGCCCAGGAGCCGCCCGAGGTCCGAGCCGCCCACCTCGCGGGTCAGCCGGAGCGCCTCGACAATGCGGTCCGCCACGGGATCGGCGAGGCGTTCCTTGAGCCGGGTGAGCGAGGGATCGAACCGCCCGCCCGAGCGGTAGTCGGCCCCGAAGTCCATAAACACGTGGCGAAGCTCGATTGGGCCCTTCTCGCCCAGCTGGATCAGGGCCTCGGGCAGTGACAAGCCTGCCCTGATGGCTGACCGGAGGTGATCCACGACGTCGGGCCAGAGCTGACGGAGGACGGCCGTGCGCTTCCTGGCACGCCACCGGACAATCGCCATCGGCAGCCAGCCGCCAAACAGCCCAAAGCACGCCGAGATGGGCCAGGACCCCGTCACCGCGAAGAAGGCCAACGTTGTGAACACGCCGACCCCGAGGCAGGTGGCGAGCAGCCCGGCCGCGCTGACCTTTTCGACCCCTGCCGTCCGCAAGAGGTCCTCGAGCCGGCTGGTCCGGGGCCGGCGCCGGGAAGCCTCAGGCTCCTCCCATGCGGACCACCAGATCAGCAACAGTCCCGCCCCGCCCAGCACACCCAGAAGCGGCGCCATCAACGTGGCTCCAGGAGGGCGGCGACGTCGTAGCCGGCGCGGGCGAATTTTTCCGCGGCGGGCATGGAGTTGGCCTTGGGCTGCAGCTGGCCGTCCGACATCGTGAAAACCATGGATGATTCGATGATCCCGTTTTCCACCCGGCGGCCCAGCGAGAGGATTTCCGTGACCTGCCGGCGCCCGCTGGCGAGTCGGCTGCAGTGGACCACAAGGTCTATGCAGGAGGCCACGGTGGGGACCACGAAAGCACTGGAAATGTTGTCGCCGGCGAGCAATGGAAGCGTGCAGATCTTGGTGACCGCATCGTGCGCCGAGTTTGCATGGACAGTGCACATCCCGGGCATGCCACTGTTCAAAGCGATGAGCATGTCCAGGCTCTCGGCTTCCCGCACCTCCCCGACCACCAGGCGGTCGGGGCGCATGCGCAGTGCTTCTTTGACGAGCCGGCGCAGGGGAATCTCCCCCTGCCCCTCCAGATTCGGCTGCCGGCATTGAAGCCCCACCACATCGCGGAGCGGAAACTGCAGTTCGAAGATCTCCTCCACAGTGATGACCCGCTCCCTGGTGCCGATGCCGGCGGCCAGGCAGTTCAGCATGGTGGTCTTGCCGGCCTGGGTGGCGCCCGAGACCAGGATGTTGAGCCCGCTGGAGACGGCAGCGCCGAGAAATCTGGCTGCCTGCGGAGTCAGCGTGCCCAGCTCCACCAGGTGCTCGAGCCTGCTGGCCTTGACCACGAATTTGCGGATATTGATTGCCCAGTGCCGCCGGGTGACATCCGGAATCACCACGTGGAGGCGCGACCCGTCCGGCAACGCGGCATCCACGAACGGGGAGGACATGTCCAGCCGCCGCCCGGAACTCTTCAGCATGCGCTCCACCAGGTCCCGGACCTGCTGGTCCGTCAGCGCAACGGACGTCAGTTCCGATTCGCCGTTGCGCGCCACATAGATCTCGTCGGGGGCATTGAGCCAGATTTCCTCAATGCCAGGGTCGTCCAGAAGCGGCTGCAACGCACCGAAACCCGCCACGGCGTCGAACACAAACCGCCGGGCCGATTCCAGCGGCCCCAACGGAGGCAGCGGCGCGAGGAGCGCCCGTTCGTCGTAGTCGCTGATCGCCGCTTCGACCAGGCGCCGGACTTCCCCGGTCTGCCGGAGGGGGTCCAGTCCCTGCCTGCGGATCAGCTCGCGGACCTCGTCCTCGACAATGCGCACAGCCTCCACGTCGCCCCCAAATTGACTGCCGCCTCCCTGCCGAGGCGATGAAAGTGGGTTAAACCTAAGCGTCGCCGACCGGCCGGACAAGGGGTGCGGTGCAGCTATGTGGATAACCTCCGGCCCCGGGGCATAACACCTTTCTCATCGGTCACAGCAGGCGCACTGGCCTCACGGAATTCAGCGGCTGCCGGACTGTCCGCCCGGCCGGCCGGGCTGCGCTTTTGAACCGGGCGCCGCGTGGCCCTACGATCGACGGGACGCGTCTTCCCCTTCTGAAACGGTGCAGTGAACCCATGAATCTTCCCTCGCGCGAAGCGCCCGACGCTCGCCCGACGAAGAGCCCGACGAAGATCTCCGCCCCCGTCCTGCGCTTCGGCGTGATCTTCCTGGTCCTGTCGCTGTTCAGCACACTGTGGAGCCTGGCCTCGCCCCTGATGTCGGTACCTGACGAACCGGCCCACACCATCAAGGCCGCCGCCGTGGCGCACGGGCAGTTCCTGGGCACCTCCGGCCAGACCCAGGGCGAAGAGCTGCAGGTAGTGGTGCCCAAATACATCGCCGAGACCAAGTCCCTGACCTGCTTTGCCTTCAAGGTCAGCGTCACCGCGGACTGCTCCCCCGGACTGAACGCCGCGGACATCGAGCCGGTGACGGCGGGCACGTCCGCCGGCAACTACAACCCGCTGTACTACCTTGTGGCGGGCCTGCCTTCCCGGGTCCTCAGCGGCGAACCGGCCATCTACGCCATGCGGATCCTCAGCGGCCTGCTCTGCTCCCTGTTCCTGGCCGCCGCACTGTTCGCCACAACGCAGTCCGCCCACCGGCGCTGGCCGGTGGTGGCCGCGGGGATCGCCGCCACCCCCATGGTCCTCTACCTCTGCGGGTCAATTAACCCCAACGCCTTGGAGATCGTCACGACGTCCGCGGTGTTCGTCAACCTGTGCCTGGTCCTGGAAAACGCGCGGGACCTGTCCCGGGTCCGGTTCAACATTGTTGTTGTGGGAATTTCGGCCGCGGTCCTGGCCAACACCCGCGCCCTGTCCCTGCTGTGGCTTGCCCTGGCGGTCCTCGCAGCCCTCCTCATGGTCCCGGCCCGGGATATCCTGCTCCTGGCGAAGGACAAGCTGGTCCTCGCCATGACGGGCCTGATGGTGCTCGCGGCAGCCGGCGGCCTCCTGTGGCTCCGGAACGCCAACACCCTGGCCAGCCTGCTGGGCACACCGGGCACCGTAACCCCCGAGCAGGCCTTCGGCACCATGCTGGAGCGGACCTTCGACATCGCCGCCTCGTACGTTTCCCAGCTGGGATGGCTGGACACCAACGGCCCCACCGCCGTCTTTTACTGGTGGGCGTGCCTCACCGGCGCACTTATGGTCAGCGCCCTGTCTGTAGGGCAGTGGCGGCCGCGGCTGGGGTTCATCGTCCTGGCCGTCGCCGCCCTCATCATCCCACCGGTCCTCCAGGCCCAGGTCGTCACCGACCTCGGCTACATCTGGCAGGGCAGGTACCTTCTGCCCGTCATTGTGCCGATGCTTCTGGCCGCCGGACTGGCCCTGCGGTCCCAGACGTTCCCGGTAACCGCCTTCGCGAAGCGGGTCGCGGCCTGGGCCGCCGGGTTCACCGTGGCGGCCCACACAGCCGTGTTTGCGAACGCCCTGCGCCGCTATGGCGTCGGAATATCCACCGAAGCCAACTGGGGCAGCATGTTCGGCGCGGTGAAGTGGGAGCCGCCGCTGGGCTGGCTCCCGTTGACGCTGGCGTACCTGGCGGTGGCCACTCTGGCGTGTGCGCTCCTGCACCGGCACCTGTTCAGTGACACGCTCGGTGACGTGCACACTGACACGCGCCGTGGCGCGCTGAACGGAGCGGATTCCCCGGCCCCGGCACAGCCGCGCAGTGTGAGTTCGCCCGCGCTGGACTAGAATTGCCGGATGTCCCCGCGATTCACAACGCCCGGACGCGTCAACGACGGTAGGCGGTATGTTCTGACAATGGCGATGGTCCAGTGAGCCTGGCTCGGCGTTTGGCGACCTCTCTGCGCGGCAGCTACCTGGCCAGGTTCCTCCTGGTGGGAGGGGCCTCCTTCGCGATCGACCTCGGGCTGCTCGCGCTCCTCCACGACGCGGCCCACGTGGACCTGTGGATTGCCACCCCGATCGCGTTCCTCAGCAGCCTGGTCTTCAACTTCTTCCTCCAGCGGCGTTTCACGTTCCGCTCGGAGGCCCGGGCACCTGTCAGTTTCCTCAAGTACGGCACCCTGGTGGTGTTCAATGTCATCGCCACCGACGTGATCGTCAATCTCATCGCCGGCTCCGGCCAGTCCTACGCCCTCGGCAAGGTCATCGCGACCATCGCCACCACCGTGTGGAACTTCCTGCTCTACAAACACTGGATCTTCAGGCCGGCCCCGGCGGAGGACGGCGACGGCGTTGACCTGGATGCCTCCGCGACCGCCGCCGGCGCGTCCCGCCGCGGGCACTAGCTGGGCCTTGGCTGGTGCTTCCCTGATAACCCCTCGACACCAAGGGACCGGCTAGGGTAATAAGGAACGGTTTCGGAGGAATTCCGGAACAGGAAGGGATTTTCTTTGCGCAATCGGTCCACGGGCGGAGCTCTCGCCTGCATTCTGCTGTTGGGAATCGGGGTGACCGGCTGCTCCGGCGGCGCTCCCGTCAGCGAAGTCAGGGGCTCGCTCACGGCGATCGGAACGCCTGTGCAGAAGGGACCCATCGAGGCCTGGAGCAACGCCTGGAGCAAGGACCTGACCGCCACATCGCTGAACTACTCCCCGGACGGGTCCGACGTCGGGCTCACGGCCCTGGCCACGCGCCAGGCCTACTTCGCGGCGCTGGACGCCCCGCTGACGCCCGAGCAGCAGAACCGGACGAAGGACGTGTGCGGGCCCGCCGGGGCTTTTTCCGTTCCGGTGTCCGTGACCTCGATCGGCGTCGCGCTCAACAACCCCAGCCTGCGCAACGTCAAGCTGACCCGCGCGGTCCTGGCCGGGATCTTCTCCGGCACCATCACCCGCTGGGACGCTCCTGAAATCGCCGGCCTCAACCCGGATATCGCCCTTCCGTCCGACGACATCGCCCCCATCGTGGCCACGGAGCCCAGCGCGGAAACGGCCGCGGCCACCAAATACCTCAGCGCCGACCCCGCCTGGACCACGGGGGCCGCGGACACCTGGCCGAAGATAAACAACGACAACGCCGTGACCGTCAAGAAGCACTCCGACCTCGCCGACAAAGTCGACAAGACCGCCGGGGGCATCGCCTTCATGGACCTGGGCTCGATCGGCACCCGCTTCGAGACCGCGCTGCTCTCCTTCGGCGGCAGCTACGTGCGCATGTCCAAGGACTCGGCCGCGGTCGCCGCGCAGGAAGGCAGCACCAAGACGCTGCCCACCGGGGTTGAGTTCACCCTGCCCGCCACCAGCGACCAGGGCTATGCCCTCGGCGTCGTCGGGTACCAGGCGTTCTGCCGCGAATACTCGAACCACCAGCTGAGCACGCTGGTGAAATCCTGGGGGCAATTCGTCCTCAGCCCCGACGGCCAGGTGTCCTCGAGCTACTTCGCCAATGTCGCCTCGCCCAGCGAAGAGGCCGTGCGGGAATCCAGGAATCTGATTGACACGATCGGGGACGCACAGTGACCCACGCAACCGAGGCTGAACGCCCCTCACCGGCCGGCGCCGCACCCGGCACCCGGACCGGCAAGGCGCGGCGGTTCGCGCCGTCGCCGACCATCCGGGGCAGGCTGGGATTCTTCCTCCCGGTCTTCGGCCTGCTCTCCCTGCTCTTCACCCTGTGGATCCTGGCCACGCCGCTCATGGCCTATCCGGACGAGCCCTCGCACACCATCAAGGCCGCCGCCGTCGCCCGCGGCCAGTTCTTCCCGGGGCCCGGCGAATCCTACGGCCACGGGGTCCACGTGCAGGTTCCGTCCTACATCGCCAACGTGCAGGCACAGATGTGCTTCCCCTTCCAGGTGACCAAGCCGGCAGGCTGCGCCCCGGCGATCCCCCTCGATGACAACGACCTCACCATCGGCGTGACATCGGCCGGCCTCTACAACCCCTTCTACTACTGGCTTGTCGGCCTGCCCAGCCTCTTCATGTCGGGAGCCCCGGCGATCTTCGCGATGCGGATCGTCAGCGGCCTGCTCTCGGCAGCCTTCTACGCCGCCGGCTTCACGGCCCTGTCCAAGTTGCGCCACCCCAAGTGGCCGCTGGTCGCGGCCGCCATTTCGACCACGCCCATGGTCCTGTTCCTGGGCAGCGGCATCAATCCGAACTCGCTGGAAATCGCAGCGTCCATGGCGGCGTTCTGCGGTCTGGTGTCCGTGCTGGAGAACTCGCGGCATTTGAACCGGGCACGGGCGGGAATCCTGACCGTCGGCATTGCGGCGGCGACACTCGCCAACACCCGCAACGTGTCCCTGCTGTGGCTACTGTGCGGCGCCATCGTTGCCTGCCTGTTCTTCCGGCGCGCGGATGTCGTCGCGATCTTCAGGAACCGGCTGGTGCTGGCGGTGACGGCGCTGGCCACCGTGGGCATCGTCCTGGGCGTGGCCTGGAACTTCCTCATGTTCAGGGCGCCGGCCTCTGCCGGCGAAGCCCCGGCCGGGATCTCCAACGTCAACGGCGAGGTCCGCCCGTACAACGCGTTCCTGACCATGATGGACAAGACCTTTGACTTCACCGGCCAGTACATCGGCGTCGCCGGGTGGCTGGATGCGCCGGTTCCCCAGGCCGTGCACATGTTCTGGAACATGCTGCTCATGGGACTCATGCTCACCGTGCTGCTGGTGCGGCCCTACCGGCTCCAGGCCGCGTTCTGGGTGGCCGTCGGCCTGCTGGCCGTGGTCCCGGCTGTGGTGCAGTCCGCGCTGATCAACATCACCGGGTTCATCTGGCAGGGCCGCTACAGCCTGCCGCTGTTCACGATCGCGGTCATCTCGGCGGGGCTGGCCATGCGGTTCCGCCCGTTCGGGCGGCGGCCGCAAAGCCGGACCATCGCCCGGATCCTGCTGCTGGCCGGCTGTGTCGCGCACGCCTATGCCTTCGCCAATGTGCTCCGGCGCTACGTCGTGGGGCTCCAGGAAACGGCCAACTGGCAGACCATGTTCACCGTCCCGGGCTGGCAGCCGCCGCTGACCTGGGAGGTGCTCACCCTGGCCTTCACCGCGGCGGTCCTGCTGTGTGCCGCGAAGCTGTTCAGCTACCTGTTCCCGGGCCATGCGCTGCTCCCGAAGCGGCCGCGGGTCGCCAGGCGGAAGCGTTCCGCAACCGTGCCGGCCTGACCGCGGCCCACCAAAAAGACCCGTCCACGCGAAAGCGCGCGGACGGGTCTTTCCATTGGCGGGCATCCCGCCGTTGCGGTGCTAGTGCCCGGAAATCCCGGCGCTCATGTACTCCTTGAGCCGGGCGGAGGACAGCGGCGGAATGAACCCGGCGGCCTTGATCTTGGCCAGGTCGAGGGCGCTGTTCAGCGGGCGCGGCGAGACGGCCTTGCCCTTGAAGTACTCTTCGGTGCTGACTCCGGTCACGGCGTCCCGCGGCTTGCCCGCGAGCTCGTAGACGTCAGCGGCGATCTCGGCCCAGGACTGCGGCTCGCCGTCGTTGCTGAGATTGTAGACGCCGTACCCGGCGCCGGACTCCAGCAGGTGGGCGATGCCCGCGGCGATGTCCTCCGTGAAGCTCAGCCGCCCGATCTGGTCGTCGACGACGGACGGTTCGATGCCCCGCTGCGCCAGTGACGCCATGGTGCGGACAAAGTTGTTGCCCTCCCCGATCACCCAGCTGGTGCGCACGATGTAGTGCCGGGGCACCACTCTGACGACGGCGTCGCCCGCGGCTTTGGTCTGGCCATAGACACCCAGCGGGGCCACGGCCTCCGACTCGTCGTGCGCGGCGAGCGTTCCGTCGAACACATAGTCGGAGGAGATGTGCACCAGCGTGAGGTCGTGCTCGACGGCGGTGCGCGCCAGGTGTGCAACTGCCGTGACGTTCACCGCCCAGGCGGCGGCACGGCCTTCGGCCGTCTCGGCGGCATCCACCGCCGTGTACGCCGCGGCGTTGATGATCGCGGAGTAGTTCTTCCAGTTGCGTCCGGCGAAGGCGTCCTCGCTGCCGAGGTCAAACTCGTGCCGGCCGGCGAACTCGACGGACGCAACGCCGTCGTAGTGTTTCCGCAGCGCCTTGCCGAGCTGGCCGTCGGCGCCGACCACGAGGATCTTCTTCGGCGGCATCGGGACCACGTCCGCCAGGCGCGGGTGCGCCTTGTCCTTGTCCGAGAGCTCGGCCTGCTCCAGCGGCACCGGCCAGGCGATGGCCGCGGTTTCGTCGGCAAGGTTCAGGAAGGTGTACTGGCCCTGCGCATCGGCGGACCAGTGGTCGTTGACGAGGTAGGTGTAGGCGGTGTTGTCCTCCAGCGTCTGGAAGGCGTTGCCCACTCCCCGCGGAATGAAGATGGCCTGGCTGGGGTCCATTTCGGCGGTGAAGACGGTGCCGAACGTGGGCCCCTCGCGCAGGTCCACCCAGGCGCCGAAAATCCGGCCGGTGGCCACGGAGATGAATTTGTCCCACGGTTCGGCGTGGATGCCGCGGGTGGTGCCGGCCGATTCGTTGAACGAAATGTTGTTCTGCACGGGCCGGAAGTCCGGCAGGCCGAGCGCCACCATCTTTTCCCGCTGCCAGTTCTCCTTGAACCAGCCACGGTTGTCACCGTGGACCGGAAGGTCATAGAGGACGACGCCGGGAATCGGGGTTTCGTGCGCGGTGAGCTTCTTCGAGAACTCGATCGACATTGGTTACTGGCCCTGTTCCTTGTACTTGGCTTCGGTCGCGGCCTTCTGCGGGCGCCACCAGTCCTCGTTATCCCGGTACCAGGCGATGGTGTCCTCGATGCCGGCGTCGAAGTTGGAGAACTGCGGTTCCCAGCCGAGTTCCTCGCGCAGCTTCGTGGAGTCGATCGCGTAGCGCATGTCGTGGCCGGGCCGGTCCACGACGTGGTCGTAGGCATCCGGCGCCTGGCCCATGTGCTTGAGGATGAGCTCGACGACGTCCTTGTTGTTCTTCTCGCCGTCGGCGCCGATCAGGTAGGTCTCGCCGATCCGGCCCTTGGCGATGATCGCCAGGACGGCGGAGGAGTGGTCGTTGGCGTGGATCCAGTCGCGCACGTTCTCGCCCTTGCCGTAGAGCTTGGGGCGGATGCCGTCGATCACGTTGGTGATCTGGCGCGGAATGAACTTCTCCACGTGCTGGTACGGGCCGTAGTTGTTCGAGCAGTTGCTGATGGTTGCCTGCAGGCCGAAGGAGCGCACCCAGGCGCGGACGAGCAGGTCCGAACCCGCTTTGGTGGACGAATACGGGCTGGACGGGTTGTAGGGGGTGCTTTCGGTGAAGCGGTCCGGATCGTCGAGCTCGAGGTCGCCGTAGACTTCGTCGGTGGAAATGTGGTGGAAGCGCTTGCTGTGCTTCCGGGCCGCCTCGATCAGCGTGTAGGTGCCGATGATGTTCGTGTCCAGGAACGGGCGGGGATCATGCAGCGAGTTGTCGTTGTGGGATTCGGCGGCGTAGTGGACCACGACGTCGGCATCGGCTACCAGGCCGTCGACGACACCCGCATCGCAGATGTCGCCCTGCACCAGCCGGAACCGGTCGCCGGGGAGGCCCTTCAGCGACTCCACATTGCCCGCGTAGGTGAGCTTGTCGAGTACCGTGACGTGGTGGTCGGTGTTCGCCAGTACGTAGTGGACAAAATTGGAACCGATGAAACCGGCGCCGCCGGTGACGAGGAATTTCTGCATTAGGCCAGCTTACCGGCTGCTGAAATTCTCCCCTTCCGGCGCCGGACGCACCAGCGGCATCACTGGCCCCAGTGGTAACAATGAGGGCGATTGGTTACTCTTTACGCACATACGGGGGTGATTCTGGCCTCTGTCCAGATCCTCCGGAGTAATGGTGACGACTATCAAAACCGACAAACTACGGACCGCCGCGGCACTCTGCCTTCCGTTCGCACTGGCGCTGACCTGGGCCACCCCTGCTTCCGCGGCACCGGCGCCCAGCCCCTCTCCCTCCGCCGCGACGGCGTCGGCGACCCCGGCCCCCACGGCGTCGGCAAGCCCCAAACCAACCGCGACGGCGACGAAGAGCCCGTCCGCGCCGGCGCCCGTGAAGTCCACGGCCACCGCGCCGGCGGCGCCGTCCTCCGCGGCCCCGGTGGCCACGGCGGAAGCCGCGTCCCCGCCGGAACAGGGCCAGGCGAGGATGGGCCGGGCCGGCTTGAACCCGGCGACGGCGTCTGCGGCGATGGCCAGGACGCAGCAGGTCCCCGTCACCCAGGCGACCGACCCCTGGGTGGCCGAGCAGCCCATGGCCACCCGCGGCCAGCCGCTGGGCCTGGATGTCAGCTCCTGGCAGGGCAGTGTCAACTGGTCCTCTGTCAAGGCCAACGGCGCCCGCTTCGCCTACGTCAAGGCCACCGAGGGCACCAGCTACGTCAACGGCCAGTTCGGGCCCCAGTACACGGGCGCAAGTTCGGTCGGCCTGCTGCGCGGCGCCTACCACTTCGGCCGCCCGGACGTCTCCGGCGGCGCCGCCCAGGCCCAGTTCTTCGTCTCCAACGGTGGCGGCTGGTCCCCCGACGGCATCACGATGCCGCCGGTCCTGGACATTGAGGACAACCCTTACGCTGGCCTCAACCGCTGCTACGGGAAGACGCCCGCACAGATGGCGACGTGGGTCCGGGACTTCACCCAGACTGTGTACCGCCTGACCAACAAGCAGGCCATGATCTACACCAGCTACTACTTCTGGCGCGACTGCCTGGGCAACACGAGCGAGTTCAGCCAGACGAACCCGCTGTGGCTGGCGTCGTATTACACCAACGCTCCTGCTGTGCCCGGCGGCTGGCCCACCTACACGGTCTGGCAGTACGCCAACGCCTACGCCGACGCGTCCCAGACAGTCAAGGCCACGTTCCCCGGCGACCAGAACGTCTTCAACGGTTCCTCGGACCTGCTGCGCAAACTCGCGGCGACGCCTGACACCTATCCGATCGGCCTCATTCCGGGCGCCACCCTGCTGAGCGGCAAGTGGGCCGGCAACGGCAAGTCCTACACCGGCTGGTTCAAGGACGGATTCTGGTGCCTGCAGATGCCCTCGGCCCCGCGCCGCTGCTTCGGGTTCGGGAACCCGGGCGACAAACCGGTCGTCGGCGACTGGAACGGCGACGGCACCGCCGGCATCGGAGTCTTCCGGAACGGCGTGTGGTGGCTTGCGGATGACGTCAACACCCGGGCCATCACGAAGGTCGTGGGCTTCGGCGTCGGATCCGATACCCCGATCGTGGGCGACTGGGACGGCGACGGCCGGGACGGGATCGGCATCTGGCGCAACTCCAGCTTCCAGGTCAGTTACAACATCAACAATCCGGTGGTCAACGAATACACCGGATTCGGCATCCCGTCCGATACGCCGATTCTCGGCGACTGGGACGGCGACGGCAAAACGAGCATCGGAGTCTGGCGCAACGGCGAATGGTGGCTGAGCAACCGGATCAAGTCCCCGGTGGTGTCCAACTTCATCGCCTTCGGGATCAGTACCGACCGCCCCGTCACGGGCGACTGGAACGGGGACCGGCTGACCACCGTGGGCATTGTCCGGGGCAACAGCTGGCAGCTGACCAACAGCCTCACCAAGCGGACGGTGGATATCTCCTACTTCTAGGAACGCAGCCTTCGGCGGGCCTCGATCATGAGGCGCAGCAGGACCACCCGGGCCGCCAGGATGACGCGGAGGGAGCGCCACCCGCGGGGGGTCGCGTTGGACTCGTGCAGCCTCCGCAGCAGGGTCGAAGCGTCCAGGTGACGGATCGACCCTGCGGTGTTGCCGAGGATCGCGAGCCAGAGGTCGTGCGATTCGCGCAGGTACGCCGGGACCGGGGCGAAACTGCCCAGGACTTCCCGGCGGAACGCCATGCCGCAGCCGTAGTAGGCGCGGTAGCCCACCAGGATGCCCCACAGGTTGGCGCGGTGGCGGCCGCTGTCGGCCGCCCGGAGCCGGGGAATCCGCGGACGATCGCCGCCGCCGAGCACATCGAAGTTGCTGGCCACGACGGCGTGCGTCCGCAGCGCCTCCAGCATGGTGTCCAGCCGGCCCTGGATCCAGACGTCGTCCTGGTCGGCCAGGAAGATCGCACCGCCGCGGCTGGCCTGCACTGCCTGCTCGAAGGAGCGCACGTAGCCCTGGTTGGCGGCGGCCCCGATCAGCCGGATCCTGGGATCATCGAGTTTGCGGATCCGCGCGACGGTGTCATCCGTGGACGCATCGTCCACGATCACGACCTCGTCGTCGGGGCCCAGCTGGGCCAGGATCGAGGCGAGCTGCTCCTCCACGAAGTCCGCGCCGTTGTACGTCGCCATGCAGATGCTGGCCCGGAGCGGAGCGCCGGGCAACCCGTTCAGATCGTTCATCTGCACCATCCTAGGGGACCACGGACGGGGCCCGGGCATCCCGTAGGATCGAGGGACGATGTCTAAGAAACCAGGATTCCGGCGCGAATGAGAACCGTACTGCTGCGACTTTCAGGGTTCACCGTCCTGCCCCTGCTGTCCTTGATCACCCCCCTTTTGCTGTTGCCGGTCATCTCCGGCTTCGTCGGCGGCGAGGGAATCTCCAGTGTCATCTCCGGGCAGGCGATCGGCACCTTCGCCGCCACCGTCCTGATGTGGGGCTGGAACGTGGACGGGCCGGTCGCCGTCGCCCGGGCCAACGGCAGCGCCGAACGTGCCGCGGTCTACCTGCGCAGCATCCGGACCCGGCTGATCCTGTTGGTCCTGACCCTGCCCGCGGCCGGGGCTGCCGCCGCCTTAGTCGCCGTTCCCGCGTTCCGGTGGGAGGCCGCGGCCATGGCGTGGGCGGTCACCGTCGCCGGGATGTCGCCGTCGTGGTTCTGCATCGGGCTGGGACAGCCGCGGCTGCTGGCCGTCTACGACACCGTCCCCCGCTTTATCGCCACGGCCCTGGCGGTCCCGGTCCTGCTGGTCAGCCACCAGCTCTGGTACTACACAGCCCTGATCGCGGCCATGAGCATTGCCTCCCTGATCGTCTTTCACCGGACCTTCTCCCCGGGAGGAAAATGGTGGCCCCGCGATCTTCGCGGCGCGTTCCGCGAGCTCGGCGCCCAAGGCCGGACAGCAGGCATCAGCCTCGCCGGCAACGCCTATGCCTCCACCCCGGCCCCGATCGCAACGGCCACCACCGCGCCGGCGGCCTCGGGCAGCCTGGCCACGGCCGACACACTGTACCGGTTCGGGCTGTTCACCGTGGTGGCCCTCGGCAATGCGTTCCAGGGCTGGACCCTGGAACGCGGCGTGTCCGGCCGCAAGCGGAGGCAACTGGCCGCCATCTGGTCCCACATCGGACTGGGCGTGGCCGGCGCGGCGGTCCTGACGGCGGCCGGCCCGTTTGTCAGCAGCCTCCTCTTTGCCGGGCAGGCCCAGGCGACCACCGAGCTGTGCCTCTATTACGGGATCGCTTTCCTCTTCCTGAGCGCCAGCACCCCGTTTATCCGGAACCTGCTCATTCCGGCCGGCCAGCAGGGCCTCGTGCTGCGCTGGACGCTGATCTCGGCCGTGGTCGGCGTCGCGGCCATGATCTACGCCGGGTCCCTGGGCAGCGCCCCGGGCATCGCACTGGGCATGGCCCTGAGCGAAGCTATCCTGTTCGTGACCTTGCTGATCCCGGGGTCAAAGCTGCTCGCCAAAGAAAGCATGGAGCCCGTTGTCGCCGAATAATCCGACGCCGAATAGTCCGACGCCGAATCAGCCGTCCCCCGGCGTTGCCGCCGTCATCGCCGCGTACCGACCCGACCCGTCCCTGGCCGGCACCGTCCGCGCCCTCCGGGAGCAGGTGCAGCACATCGTTGTCGTGGACGACGGATCACCCGAGGGATCCGCATCCGTGCTGGCAGCTTTGGCGGACGCCGGCGCCACCGTGGTCCGCCAACCGGAAAACTCCGGGATCGCCGCCGCGCTGAATGCCGGCGTCGCGGAGGCGCGAGCCCGCTGGAACCCGGACTTCTTCCTCACCCTGGACCAGGACTCACGCCCCGCCGGCGACTACGTCCGGCGCGGCCTGGACACCTACGCCAGCGCCACCGCCGCCGGACTGGGCGTGGGGTTCGTGACGGCCTCGTCCTACAGCGGACACCCCATCCCCGTGATGCACGCCGAGGGCCGGTTCGTTCACGCCTTCGACCCGATGCAGTCCGGCTTCCTCATCCCCCGCTCCACGCTGGACCGGCTGGGACCGTTCGAGGAGGACCTGTTCATCGACGGCGTCGATTCCGAATTCACCATGCGCACCCGCACGGCAGGGCTCGCCGTCCTGGTCGGCGACGGTTGTGACATCGCCCACGACCTCGGCCGGCGTGAGCCCGGCCGGCTCTTCGGCCGGCCGGTGCGGGTCCTCGGCAGGGAAATTTCCTACAACTACCACTCGCCGAGCCGGGTGTACTACATCTGCCGGAACGGAACGGTGCTGACCCTGCGCTACTTGCGGAGGTCTCCGGGCTGGGTGTTCCGGCGCCTCGTGGAGGAGCTGAAGGCGCACATCCTGCGTTTCACGTTCAGCCCCGGCCGCAGCAAGCTCCTGCGCGCCGCTGCCGCGGGATTCAGGGACGCGCTGCGCGGCTCGACCGGCCGGATCCCGGCGGAACTGGAACAGCGCCTGCGCTGAAGGGGCCGCCGGCCGGCGCCGCCCGGGTCGCCGGCTCCGGCAAGGACCCTGCACGCAATTGATATAGTTTGGACGATATGGAACCCCTACCCTCCCCGCGCGTCTTGGTGATCATGCCTGCCTGGAATGAAGGCGCCGTTGTTGGCAACACCGTGCGGGAAGTCCTCCACACGAACGCCCGTTACGACGTGCTGGTCGTCAACGACGGTTCCACCGACTCGACCGCCGAGGCAGCAGCCGCAGCCGGCGCCACCGTCCTGAACCTGCCGTTCAACCTCGGCGTCGGCGGCGCCATGCGGGCGGGCTTCAAGTACGCCCAGCGCCTCGGCTACGTTCAGGTCATCCAGGTCGACTCGGACGGCCAGCACGATCCCCGGAACATCGACGAAGTCCTCGCCGGCCTGGAGCACGCGGATATCTCGATCGGGGCCCGCTTCGCCGACCGCGGCGACTACAAGGTGACCGGCCCGCGGAAATGGGCCATGCAGTTGCTGGCCAGGGTCATTTCCGGCCTCGCCAAGACCCGCCTGACGGACGTGACCAGCGGCTTCCGGGCCGCCAACGGGCGCGCCATCGCGCAGTACCTCGACCACTATCCCGCCGAATACCTGGGCGACACCATTGACTCGCTCGTCGTGGCCATCCGCTCGGGTTGCACGGTCACGCAGGTGCCCGTGGAAATGCGGGCACGCCAGGGCGGCAAACCAAGCCACAACCCCGTCAAGGCCGCCATCTACCTCGGAAGGTCCGTGTTCGCCCTGCTCTTCGCCCTCACCCGGAAACCCACCCGACTGGCCGCCCGGGCCGCTGAACCCGCAGGAGCCTAGGGATGGGAAATATCGCAGCATTCCTGCTGGCGCTTGCCATCGTGGCCCTGGTCATCGAGATGCTCCGGCGCAAGAAGCTCCGGGAGAAGTATGCCGTCCTTTGGCTGATCGTCGGCGTCGCCACCCTGGTCCTCGCCGCCTTCCCCCGGCTCTTGAACATCGTCGCCGAATACGTCGGCGTCCAGATACCCTCCAATCTGCTCTTCGCCATGAGCATCCTGATGCTGCTGGGCGTCTGCCTTCACCTGTCATGGGAAATTTCGGTCGTTGAAGACGAAACCAGGACCCTCGCCGAGGAGGTTGCCATCCTGCGCACCCAGCTCGAGTCCCTGGAGCAACACCGCCCGGGACCGGCTGCCCCGGCGGCCCCCGCCGGCACCCACACCACCGAACGTCCCGTCGAAAGCTCGGATTCTTAAGATGCCCCTTGATATTTTCATTCCTTACTGGGGCGACCCCGGCTACATGAAGGAAACCGTCCGCAGTGTACTGGCCCAGGACAACGGCGACTGGCTCCTCACGGTGGTCGACGACGCCTACCCCGGCCGGGAGATCACCGATTTCATGGCCGGGATCGACGACGAGCGCGTCCGCTACGTGCGCAAGGACACCAACGCCGGCATCACGGAGAACTACCGCACCTGCGTCGGGATGGCCAGCCAGGAGGTCATGGTCATCCTCGGCTGCGACGACGTCCTGCTGCCGAACTATGTCGACGTGGTCCTCGCCGCCCACCGGCGTTTCCCCGATGCGGCGATCATCCAGCCGGGCGTGCAGGTGATCGACGAACAGAGCCAGGTCGTGGCCACGCTGGCCGACTCCGTCAAGCAGAAGATCGTCCGGCCCCGCGGCCGCGGCAAGCAGCTCATCGCGGGCGAGGCCATCGCCAGCAACCTCATGCACGGGGACTGGCTGTACTGGCCGTCGTTGGCCTTCCGGACCGACAAGATCCGCGAAGTCGACTTCCGCGACGGATTCCCGATCATCCAGGACCTCGCCCTCATCATGGACATGATCTACAAGGGCGACCAGTTGCTGATCGAACCCACGGTGTGCTTCCAGTACCGCCGCCATTCCAACAGCGCTTCTTCGACCAAGCTCGTCGACGGTTCCCGGTTCGCCGGCGAACGGGAGTATTTCGCCCTCTCCGCGGAGCAGGCGGATGCGCTCGGCTGGCGGCGGGCCAGGCGCGCGGCCAGGCTGCGGCTCACGTCCCGGGCGCACGCGCTCTCGCTGCTGCCCCGGGCCGTCCTGGACCGCAACTCCACAGCCGTCGGCGCCCTCGTGCGCCACTCCTTCGGCAAGTAAACGCCCCGCAACGAAAGGTCCGCTGTGACTCCTTCCGAAACTTCCGCACGCCCCGGCGGCACTGTCCTGGTGACCGGCGGCGCCGGTTTCATCGGCTGCGCCATTTCGACCGCCCTAGCCGACGCTTTCGACCAGGTGGTCGTGGTGGACAGCCTTCACCCGCAGATCCACGCCACGGGCGAACGTCCCGCGGAGCTGGACGCGCGGGCGGAACTGATCGTGGCCGACGTCGCCGAAGCCCGGACGTGGGACACGGTCCTCGCCCGGGTGACCCCCGACGTCGTGATCCACCTGGCGGCGGAGACCGGAACAGGCCAGTCGCTGGAGGAGTCGACCCGGCACACCCACGTCAACGTGGTCGGCACGTCCCAGCTTCTGGACGGCCTCAACCGCCACGGCAAGCTCCCGCGCAGGATCGTCCTGTCCTCGAGCCGCGCCGTGTATGGCGAGGGTGCCTGGAGCGACGCCAACGGCAACGCGTTCTACCCGGGCCAGCGCACCAGCGCCACCCTGGACCAGTCCCAGTGGGACTTCCCCGGCGCCACCCCGCTGCCGATGAAGGCCTCCGAGACCTTCCCGGCCCCCGTGAGCGTCTACGGCGCCACGAAACTGGCCCAGGAACACGTCCTGCAGGCCTGGGCGAAGTCCTACGGCGTGGAAACCGTCATCCTGCGACTGCAGAACGTGTACGGTCCCGGCCAGTCACTGATCAACCCGTACACCGGCATCATGAGCCTGTTCTGCCGCATGGCGATGGGCGGCAAGTCCATTCCGCTGTACGAGGACGGCGAAGTCCGCCGTGACTTTGTCCTGATCGACGACGTCGCCTCCGCGATTGTTGCCGGCGCGGTCTCCCCCACGGTCCAGGGTGAGGCAATGGACATCGGCTCCGGTGAATTCCAGACCATCGGCACCGCCGCTGAGCTCATTGCCAAGCACTACAACGCCCCCGCCCCGCACGTCACCGGCCAGTACCGGCAGGGCGACGTCCGGCACGCCTGGGCGGACATTACGGCGGCCAAGGAAGTCCTCGGCTGGACCCCGCAGTACAATCTCGCCCAGGGGATCAACCGCCTCGCCACCTGGATCGACGCCCAGCCCGACGTCCAGCCTGCCTGACCCGGAGCGACGCACCGTGCCCCGGACTGCCGCCGTTGTTTCCCTGTTCAACCCCGACGACGCCGTGCTGGCGAACGCCGCCGCGCTGCTGGCCCAGGTTGACTCGGTGGTGGTCGTCGACGACGGAAGCCCCGAAAACCCCGCCCGGGTTCTGGCCCGGCTGGAAGCCATGGGCTGCACGGTGGTGCGGCTCGCCGAGAACTCCGGTATCGCCGCCGCACTCAATGCGGGCATCACCGCGGCGCTCTCCGCGGACACCACCGCCGCCGGCACGAAGCCCGACTACATCCTGACGATGGACCAGGACTCGCTCCTGGACCCCGGCTACGTCGACGCGCTGCTCGCGGCGGCGGCTGCCGCCGCGAAAGCCGGCGTCGACGTCGGCATGGTCGCCCCGGCGTCGGTCCGCGGCCTGCCGGTGCGCCGCGGGCCGGTCATTAACGGCATCCAGCTGGGCGGCGAACCCATCCAGTCGGGACTGCTGATTCCCGTGCCGGTGCTTGAACGGCTGGGCCTCTTCCAGGCCCCGCTGTTCATCGACGGCGTGGACAGCGAGTTCTACCTCCGCTGCGAAGCCGCCGGGCTCCGCACGGTGCTGGCACCGGAGGCGGCACTGAACCACGCCCTCGGCAGCCCGGCTGCGGCGAACGTTTTTGGCCGGGATGTGTCCGTCGGCGGCCGGCCGCTGACGGTCCGGACGGCCGCGGACTGGCGCTACTACTACCTGTTCCGGAACCGGATCCTGCTGGCCCGGCAATACGGCAGGCGCTTCCCGGCGTGGACGGCCAAGGGCTTCCTGGCCGACTACCGCCATCTGGCAATCGTCACCGTGCTCGCCCCCGGCCGCGGCATCCGCCTGGCCAACGCTTTCCGCGGGGTGGCCGACGGCGTTCGCGGTGTCTCGGGGCGGCGCGCACGCCGCTAGTCAGCCGGCGCCGCTCAGCCTGCGCCGGTCAGCCTGGCGCTGGTCAGCCGGCGTTCCTGGCCCGCCGCATGACGGGACGCTCGACGAAGAACCAGCTCGCCGCCGCGATCGGGATGGTGCACAGGGTGGCCGCCACGGTGAACCACGCCACGCCCCAGTGGTACGCCCCAAAGACCGCCAGCAGCTGCTGGACCGGAAACGCGTAGATGTACGCGCCGTAGGAGATGTCGTGGCGGCCCACGATGGCCGGCTGGGGCAGCCAGGTGGAGATCCACAGCAGCCCGTAGGCAATGAACGGTGCGGCGAGCTGGCCGCCGAACCCGTCCACGAGGAAGATCGACGCTGCAGCGAGCACAATCGCCACCGGCCCGGCCACTTTGTGGATGCCGATCTTGTTACTGAGCACCTGCACCACGGCTCCGCCGAGGAAGTAGGGCACCAGTCGGGCGGCGAGTTCGAAGTCCAGGTTTGACTGCAGGAACGGTTTGAGGGTTTCAATGTTGGCCCACAGGACCACGCTGGCGACGAACGCGGCGATGATCGGCCACGGCGACTTCCGGACCAGCGGGATGAACCCCATCACGGCTACCAGCAGGTAGCACATGAACTCGAAATACAGGGTCCAGAGCGAGCCGTTCCAGGCACCCGGATACGGCACGCCGGCGGGGGTTCCGGCAATGTCGTAGCTGACAATCCGCAGGGACAGGTTCGCGAAGATGGAATTCAACGGGGTCGTGGCCGTCTGGAGGAAGCCGTGCAGGGATCCGTGCTGGATCACGTAGGCAACCGGAGCGAAGGCGAAGGCCATGACGATCAGGCAGACGATGAACGCCGGGAAGATCCGGGCAACACGGTGGACCAGATACCGGCCGATGCCGCTGCTGAACCGGCTCGCGGTAATCAGGTAGCCGCTGATGCCGAAGAACCCGGCCACCGCCCAGCCGCCCAGGTTTTCGCCGCGGAACCCCCAGCCGTTGCCGGCGCCGACAATGTGCCAGCTGTGCGCGAGCAGCACCATGAACGCAAGAACGAGCCTGATGAGGTTCAAGCTGTTCTTCCGCGGGTCCAGCCGGGTCCCGACGCTGGGGGCCGGCTTTGCCTTGGGTGTCAGTACAGCTGCGCTCAAATCCTGATGTCCTTCGTCGCTCAAATCCTCGGTCACCTGTTAACCCGGGTCATCCAGTCCAGCCCCAATTCTACCTTGCACGGGCCCTTCGGCTTCCGGCTCCGGTGCCGGCTGGTTTGCTGTCACAGGCTCCCGTGCGGGAGGATTGGGCCCATGCGTGGAATAATCCTGGCCGGCGGTACCGGCTCCCGGCTTCACCCGATCACCCTCGGCATCAGCAAGCAGCTCGTTCCGGTCTACGACAAGCCGATGATCTACTACCCGTTGTCGACGCTGATCCTCGCAGGCATCCGTGACATCCTCATCATCACCACGCCGCATGACGCGGAACAGTTCCAGCGCCTCCTGGGCGACGGTTCTCAGTTCGGCGTGAACCTCACTTACGTCCAGCAGCCCTCACCGGACGGCCTGGCCCAGGCGTTCGTGCTGGGCGCGGAGCACATCGGCAACGAGACCGTGGCCCTGGTCCTGGGTGACAACATCTTCTACGGACAGGGCATGGGCACGCAGCTGCGCCGGCACGCCGACATCGACGGCGGAGCCGTGTTCGGGTACTGGGTCCGGGACCCCAAAGCCTACGGTGTGGTGGAATTCGACGACGCCGGCAAGGCCCTCTCGCTCGAGGAAAAGCCCGCAAACCCGCGCAGCCACTACGCCGTGCCGGGCCTGTACTTCTACGACAACGACGTCATCGACATCGCCAAGAACCTCAAGCCCTCCCCCCGGGGTGAACTGGAAATCACCGACGTCAACCGCACCTACCTGGAACGCGGCAAACTACAGGTCGAGATCCTGCCGCGCGGGACCGCCTGGCTGGACACCGGAACCTTCGATGACCTCAGCGACGCCTCCAACTTCATCCGCACGGTGGAGAACCGCCAGGGACTGAAGATCGGCGCGCCGGAGGAGATTTCCTGGCGGCTGGGCTTCCTGACCGACGACGAACTTCGCGAGCGTGCGGAGCCCCTGGTTAAGAGCGGCTACGGATCCTACCTGCTGGGACTGCTGGACCAGACCATCTGACGTGCCCGCCTGTCCTGACGTCCCCGCCGCCCGCGGGGCGGCGCCTGCCGGCGCCCGCACTGCCCCGAAACTGAACCGTTGAGCTGGCCCGAGACGCTGCCGTACCTGCTGGCGGCTGTGCTGTTCCTGCTGCTCCCGGGTGCCCTGGTGACACTGAGCCTGGGCCTGCGGGGACTGTCCGCCGCCGCCCTGGCCGGTCCGGTGACCATTTCGATCGCGGCCGTGCTGGCAGTGCTCCTGCCGTTCATTTCCATCCCGTGGTCGGCGGGCGCAGTCATGGCCGGAGGCGCCCTGTTGTCCGCAGCGGTCCTCGGGTTTCGCCGCGCCCGCGAGGGCAGCGGCCTGTGGCGTTCCTTCACTGCCGTGCCGGGGGCCCACGAGCCTGGGGCACAGGAGCCGCGGAGGCGAAGCACGGCCTGGGTTGCCGCGGCTTTCGCCGCGGGTGCGGCCATGGTCCTTGTGGAGCTCGCCCTGGCCTTCGGCACGCCGGAGAGCTTTTCCCAGACCTTTGACAACGTCTTCCACTTGAACGGCGTCCGGTACATCCTGGACACGGGCAGCGCCTCGTCGCTGACGATGTCGAAGATGACCAGCGGCGACGCCGCACCGTACTTCTACCCCGCCGCGTGGCACGGGCTTGCCGCCGCCCTCATCCAACTGACGGGCCTGCCGATCCCGGCGGCCGTCAACATCCTGAACATGGCCGTGGCGGCGGTCGTGTGGCCGCTGGGCTGCATGATGCTGACCCGGACAGTCGCAGGTGACCGGCCCGTCGCCGTCGGCGCCGCCGGGATCCTCGCCGCCCTGTTCGCCCCGTTCCCGCTCCTGTTACTGGACTTCGGCGTCCTGTATCCGAACTTTCTCGCCATCAGCATGCTGCCAGCCGTCCTGGCCGCCATTGCGCTGCTGTTCCACGTGGCGCGGCAGCTGGAATGGCCGCCGCTGCCACGCTTCACGCTGCCGCTGGTGATCGTTCCGGGACTTGCCCTGGCCCACCCGAACGGATTCATGTCCCTCTTGGTCCTCTCCGTTCCGATCATCCTGCAGGAATACTCCCGCTACCTGCGCGACAGCGCACACCGGGCCCGGCATCGCACGGCCTGGATCGCGGCAACCGCAGGCCTCGCAGCCGGTGCGGTGGCCCTGGTCGTACTGTGGACCGCCATCCGCCCGCCTGAAGACGCCGCGTTCTGGGGCCCGGTGCAGACGCCGCGCGGTGCCGTGTTCGACATCCTCACCAACGGCGCCATCGACCGGCCCGCGGCGGTCGGCGTCAGCTTCCTGATGCTGCTCGGCCTCTTCGTCTGCTGGCGGCGCGGCGGCAGGACCTGGATGATCGCCGGATTCCTCATCATCGCCGTGCTGTATGTGGTCGTCTCCGGCACCATGAAGGGCGACCTGCGCAGCGCCCTGACCGGCATCTGGTACAACGACAGCAACCGGATCGCCGCTCTCCTGCCGCTGACAGTGCTGCCGTTCGCCGCCGTCGGCGTCGATTCGGCGGCCGCCTGGCTGCGGCGCGTGGGTGACCGGCGCGCCGCGGCGCGGCAGGCCCGGACCGGCGGCCCGCACGTGGCGCAGGGCTCGGGGATTGCCTACGCCGTCGTCTGCGGTGTCCTGGTTCTGGCCGTGGCCGCCTCGCAGGTGCCCTCGCTGCGGTACGCGATCGGCTCGGCCCGCATAGCCTACCGGGAGTCGGACCATTCGCTGCTCATCACGGCGGACGAGCAGAAAGTCATTGACCAGCTGGACCGTATTGTTCCCGCGGACGCGGCCATTGCCGTGAACCCGTGGACGGGCGGGGCGCTGGCGTACGCCCTGGCCAACCGGGAGACCACCGCCAAGCACATCCTGACCGCCAACACGGCCGCCGTCGAGACCCTCAACCGGAGCCTCCGCGACGCCGACAGAGATCCCGCGGTATGCGCAGCCCTGCAGGAAACGAAAGTCCGGTACGTCCTGGACTTCGGCTCCAACGAGGTCCACTTCGGCGATCATCCGTTCCCCGGGCTGGAGCACCTGAACAACTCGCTCGCCGTCAGGCTGGTCCTGGCCGAAGGCGGCGCCCGGCTCTACGAAGTGACGGCCTGCCGCGGAACCTAGGTGTGCTCGATCAAGGCCCGCGCATTTCCAGGGCTGGGACGTAGTCCATCGCCGCCAGAGTCACCCAGCTCCGGATGTCAGCCCGTGCTGTCTTAAATGTCAGTGCCCCCTGTCATGCTGTGGGTATGGATCGCAGGGCGGCATTCAGTCGAGCGGGATCGAGTCGAGCGGGGTCGAGTCGAGCGGGGTGGAGCGCTGAGAGCGGGGAGGCCTTGGCGGCCGTCGGCGCGTCTGTTGCCGCGCTGGCTGCCCTTGCCGGCGGGGCCGGTGGCGCCGGCGCGGGCTGCGCTGATGTTGATGAGCCCGGTGGGGATCCGTTGCGGGATTTCGCGGATGGCTGCCTGGACGGGTTGGCGTTAGTGGCGCGGCTGGAGGCCGGGATGGCGGCGTTGAAGGTGCGCCTGGCCGCCGACTACGTGCAGGCCGCCGGGTACCTGGCCGGCCCGGCCGCGTCTCCGCAGGACGCGTCAGCGCGGGAGCTGGCCGTGGTCGCGGAGGTCGCGGGTGTCCTGACCGTGAGCGAACGCTCCGCCTCGGCGCTGCTCTCCGACGCGCTGGCATTGGTCTCGTCGTTGCCGTTGACGTTGGCGGCGTTGCAGGCCGGGGAGCTGTCCTGGCAACATGCCCGGATCATGGTCGATGAGGCGGCGAACCTGGACCGGGCCGGGGCGGCCGGGCTGGAGGGGCATTTTCTGGACCCCGCCGCGCCGGATCCGGCGCGGGGCTGCCCGGCCGGGGAGCTGGCCCCGGGCCGGTTCCGGGCCAAGGCGCGTGTGTGGCGGGAACGCCACCACCCGGACAGGACCGAGGCCCGCCACGCCACGGGGGTGGCGGAGCGGCGGGTGGAGTTCGTCCCGGACCGGGACGGCATGGCCTGGCTCTCGGCCCGGCTCCCGGCCGATACTGCCGCGGGGATCTGGGAACGGACCACCGCCGCGGCCCGGGCGCTGCAGGGCCCGGGCGAGTGCCGGACCCTGGCCCAGCTCCGCGCCGACGTCACCGCCACCTGGCTCCTCACCACCAACCTCCCGGGCACAGGCACCGGCGGTTCCGGCAGCACAAGTTCCGGCGCCGTCATGGCCGGCGCGGGCGGGGGCGGGGGTGTGCCGTCGCCGCGGGCGCAGGTCCTGGTCACGGTCCCGGTGATGGCGCTGCTCGGGGCCACCGAGGAACCGGCCATGCTGGACGGGTACGGGCCGATCCCGCCGTCAATGGCCCGCCGGCTGGTCGCCGACGGCGCCAATTCGTTCCACCGGGTCCTGGTCGACCCCCGCGACGGGGCGCCGCTGGAAATCGGGCGTACCAGTTACCGGGTCACGAAGGCGATGCGTCAGTGGCTGCGGCTGCGCGACGGCAAATGCCCGTTCCCGGGCTGTAACAACCCGTCGCTGGATAACGAGGCCGACCACCTGCTGGCCTGGGCCGACGGCGGGACCACCGGGGTGGCGAATCTGGCCCAGCCCTGCCCGAAGCACCACCGGCTCAAACACAACTCCACCTGGACACCCGCCGGCGCGAGCGGTGAGAGCCCGCCGGGCTGGACCTCACCGGCCGGACGCCACTACGCCAGCGAACACCCCGACTGGGAACCACCCCGCTGGCCCGAGCACTTCGTGCCGCCGGACCCCGGCCCGGACCCCGACGCCGCCCTGCCCCCGGACCCCTTCCCCGACTGGCACCACTTCTTGCCCGGACACGAAGTCCTGGCCCCGGCCGTCGCGTAATCAGTGGCGGCCGGGGTTGCCGCGCTTGATCCGCTCAACCTTCCAAACAGCCGCCGCCTAGCTGTGCCTGGCCAGTTCGGCGAGTTGCCCGGAGGCGTTCTCCGGCTCACCCACGTCCGCCGGAAGGGCAAGGGTCACCCGAAGGACCGACAAGCCGTCCACCGCTTCGAGGACGTACTCCGTGGTGCCGCTGAGCCGGTTCACCGAATACCAGGCGGCAGTCCCCACGCCAGGCACGGACACGGGCGCCATCATCAGCCGGGGCAACCCGAGCTTGTCCAGTGCCGCCTGGTCCGGGACGGTGGTCCGGGCGATGATCAGGGCGTTGCCCGTATCCGGAGCCTGCCCGGCACCGACCGGGGCCAGCGCGAACGTGCAGACACGCTCTGCCACGCCATCCTTGGTGGAGGCCTGGACGTCGGCTTCCTGCACGCCCTCGGCCACGGGTCCCAGCAGCTGCTGGATCTCCTGCAGCGCCGGGCGGGCACAGTCCTCACGCGGCGCCGGCAGCACGGTGCGCCCGTCGTGGGTCAAGGGATCGCTCCCGGGGGCGACGCCGGACGTCGCGGTCGGGGTGGGGGCGGGGGCTTCCGCGGTGGGAGCCGCAGTGGCGGCCGCCGATGGTGACGGGCCGGGCGCCGGGGCTGCCGTGCAGGCGCCCAGTGACAGGCCGGCCGCGAGGGCCAGGAGGCCGGTGAGGCCGAGCCGGCTAGTTGAAGATGTCATACGCCACTCCCATCACGAACCGGTCGCCGGAGTGCGCTGTTCTCAGGTACTGCAGGAGATCCCCGTCGTTGAGCGAGATGCAACCCCATGTTGGCAGGTTGTTGCCGTGCAGGAAAATCGCGAATCCGGCGTTCATTGTGATGGGCGCATCCGGGGGCCGGTTGTAGTTGATGACGACCCCCTGCCGGTAGTCATGGGACGGCCGGGTGGCGAAATACCACATGTTCTCATCCGGGAACACGTCCGCGCTCGATTCGAAGTACTTATTGTAGTTGGCGTTGAGCCGGCCGCCCCAGCGCGAATAGGGGTTGAGGGTGCGGTACGGCAAGGCCGTGCCGGGGTTGCCCAGGCCAAAGGCCTGGGTGACCGTGAAGGATCCTGTCGGAGAGAAGGCCTGCCACGTGGGTCCGGTCGCGACTCCGGGCGCCGCGAAGCCGGACTCACCGGCATGCCCCAGGGCGCCCCACTCCTTGGCGTAGCTGCCATCCGTCCGGCGGACGCAGGTGATGAAGGTGACGCCGGTGTCCCTGTATTCGTCGGCGATCGCGAAAGACACGCGCGGGGCGCCGGCGGTGCGGTACTTCACGGCCCCCGAGTTGAGGGCCGGGCAGTACGCGGCCGAGGTCAGCCGGTAGCGGACGCCGGTTCCCGGGAACCACTGAAGCCGGCCGTACTGGAAGGACTGGCTGCAGTACCCGCTGCGGTCGCACGCCTCCGCCGTGACGGGATACCCGAGCGCACCGTCCTGGGCCTTGCGGGCCGCGTAGAACTGTCCGAGGCCGCCCCACACGGCCTGTGTCCCGGCGCCGGCGGCGTAGTAGATCCGGCCGCGCTGGAAGGCTTGGGAGCAGCCCCCGCCCCGCAGCCCGCATTTCTCCGCGCCGGTCGGGTAGCCGAGGTACCCGCCGCTGCCGCCCAGTGCCACGTAGCGGGCGTTGATGGCACCCCAGACCGGGAAGGTACCCGCGCCGGGGGCGAAGTACACGACGCCGCGCTGGAACTTCTGCGTGCAGGCCCCGCCGGGCAGCCCGCACTTTTCGGCTCCCAGCGGATAACCCAGATACCCCTTCAGACCGCCCTGGGCGTCGTAGGCGGCGCGGATGGCGCCCCGGACCGGATACGTTCCGGTGCCGATCACGTTGTAGAGGACGCCGCCCTGGAACGCCTGCCGGCACACCCGGGGCTCGCCTCCGCAGCTGGCATCCGCCACCGGGTAGGCAAGATAGCTTCGGACGCCGCCGGCGTTGCGCCACGCATTCAGCACGCCGCCGGAGAGCAGGTGGGCACCTGTGGCGTCGCTCCAGACGATGGATCCGTTCTTGAAGGCCTGCAGGCAGCCGCCGTCGGGCAGTCCGCACTGCTGCGCGGCAGTCGCAGGTCCCGCGGCGCCGTCGGCACCGCCAAGCCGCTCATATTCGATGCCGATCGCCCCGGGCACGCGGATGGCCGCCTCCGCAGCGGCCGGCGCGGGCGCCGCCTTGGCGGACGCCCCTGCGGACTGGGCGGCAGCCGGGGACGCACCGGCGGACGGCGGGGTTGGTGACGGCGTCGGGGCCGGCGTCGGGGCCGGCGTCGGGGCCGGCGTCGCCGTCCGTGCGGGTGAGGCCGTTGGTTTTGGCGTGGATGTCCCTGCGGCAGTGCGCGACGGCGCGACGGCCGGTGTCGGCGTCGGCGTCGGTGACGCTATGGCCGGGGATGTCGTCGGGGCACCGGGCGGGGGCGCGGCTGTCTGCGCAAATGCTGTCTGGCCGAGGCCTGCCAGCACGGTGATGCTCACTGCCGCGATGGCCACGGCCCTGGTCACGATCCGCGCAGCTGTCATTTTTGCCCCCCGGCATCCCCCGGTACGGGGCTGAGCCCCCGTACCGGGCCCATCCTAGCGGACGGCGCGCCGGGAACCTCCCGGGCACGCCGCCGCCGGGCGCCGACGACGCTACAGGGCTGGCGTCTACCGGGCGCGGGACCGGCTACAGGGCGAGCGAGCGGCGCCGGAGTTCGCCGACGACGTCGTGGACTTCCCCGTCCATGACAATCTCGCCGTGTTCGAGCAGGACCCCGCGTTCACAGACGGTTGAGACAAGGTCCAGGTCATGGCTCACGACAAACAGGGTTTTGCCCATTTCCGAAAGTTCCTTGATCTTCGCGATGCACTTGCGCTGGAACGGCTCGTCGCCCACCGCGAGGATCTCGTCAATCAGGAAGACTTCCGGGTCGGTGTGCACGGCGATGGAGAATGCCAGCCGCAGGTACATGCCGGAGGAGTAGAACTTCACCTCGGTGTCGATGAATTCACCGATTTCGGAGAACTCCACGATTGAGTCGAACTTCTCGTCGATCTGCTTTTCGGTCATGCCGAGGATGGCGCCGTTGAGGTAGACGTTGTCGCGGCCGCTGAGGTCATGGTGGAAGCCGGCGCCGACCTCGATGAGCCCGGCGACGCGCCCGCGGGTGCGCACGGTTCCGGCGTCGGGCTGCAGCACTCCTGAGATGAGCTTCAGGAGCGTTGACTTGCCCGATCCGTTCAGTCCCATGAGCGCCACCGTCTCGCCCTGCTTGACTTCGAGGGAGACATCTTTGAGGGCCAGGAATTTCTTCGACAGGTCCCCCTTGCGCCCCTTCACGAGCCACACGAGGGCTTCCTTCAGGGAACGGGTGTGGCGGAGCACGAACTGCTTGCGGATGTCGGTGCAGATGATGGCCACCTGGCCGTGCGGCGTCATGTCAGAGCTCCTGTGCGAAGTGGACGGCGAGCCGGCGGAACGTCAGCTGCCCGAGGAACAGCACGGCCGTCGTGATCAGCAGGGCGACGGGCAGCCACAGTGTCAGCAGCCCCGGGGGCGTGGCGTCGCTGACCAGCTGGTCCGGTTTGAGCGTCGGTTCCCAGAAGGACCAGTGGAAGACCTCGACGGCGACCGTCATCGGGTTCAACTGGTAGATCCAGAACCAGTCGCCCAAAACCTTTTCGACCATCGTCCAGAGGTAGAGGACCGGGGAGGCCCAGGTGACGACCATGACGATCATGTCGACGATGTTCTCGGAGTCCCGGAAATACACGTTCATGGCGCCGAACAGCAGGCCGAGGCCCGTGCCGAGGACGGCGACCATGAGGAAGACCAGGACCACCGCAGCCAGTTGCAGGAGCGTCGGCGCCCATCCGACCAGCAGACAGGCGCCGATCAGCACCACCAGCTGGGGCAGGAAGTGGGCCGCCGACACCCACACCGTGGCCACGGGGAAGAGTTCCCGCGGCAGGTAGATCTTCCGGATCAGGTCCCGGTTGTCCACGATCGAACGCGTGGCATTGGACAGCGCTTCCGTGAAGAAGTTCACCAGGACAATGCCGGAGAACAGGTAGATGGCGTAGTTCGGTGTTCCATGCTGGAGGTTCAGGAAGATGCCCAGCGCCACGAAGTAGATCAGGAACTGCACGAGCGGCTTCACGTAGGACCACAGCAGGCCCAGCACCGAGCCGCGGTAGCGCACCTTGATCTCCTTGCGCACCAGCAGCTTCAGGAGGAACCGGTCCCGGTAGACGTCCAGGAGACCGTGTCCGGAGCCGGGCTTGATCAGTTGGTCGGTTTGACCAGCCATCTACCTGCCGTCCTCGGAGTGCGCCTCGAACGTCTTCTTCCAGGCGTCGATCGAGCTGATCTCGGTGACGGCGCGGCGGTACTGCTCGGCAAGGCTGTCCCATTCCCGGAACAGTTTCGCGTGCAGCATGGTCGCCTCCGTCAGCATGGATTTCAGCTTCTTCGGGTCGCGCTGGTACCACGACGCCCCGGTGCCTTCGGCGTTGGAGACCACGACGGAGTCATAGTGCGCCACGCGGTACCAACGGTTGTCCCGGTGGGCCAGGTAGCCCTGGGGCCGTTCGGCGCTTTCGGGTCCGGGGGCCTTGATGAGCTGGCGGGCCACGGTCTTGATGCCCCACGGGATCAGCTGCTTCTTGCTGGGCAGCCCCATCGCGGTCCCGCCCATCGGCCCGCGGCCGATCTTGGGTGCCGGGAAGTCATCGACGTCTTCCTTGAGCTGGGCGTCCGGGTAGTCGGCCTTCGCGGCGTTGATCTCCGGGAGCTTCGTGCCCAGAATCGCGTGCAGGTCTTCCGGCCCCTTCAACAGGTCGCGGAGGGCCTCGATGCGGCCGTGCTCGGTGAAGTACTGCATCGACACGAGGTGCTTGACGTCGGACTGCACCGACTCACGCAGGACGCGGCCGCCCTTGGGGTAGGGGCTGTGGATCAGGGTGGTGATCAGCCGGTTGCGGGCGTGGAAGTACGCCTGCCAGCCGACGAGGTCATCCTTGTCGATCCAGGACACGTGCCAGACGGCGGCGCCGGGCATCGACACCGTGGCAAAGCCGGCTTCCCGGGCGCGCAGCCCGTATTCGGCGTCGTCCCATTTGATAAACAGCGGCAGCGACAGGCCAATTTCCTGGATCACCTTCGTGGGAATCAGGCACATCCACCAGCCGTTGTAGTCGACGTCCACCCGGCGGTGCAGCCACGGGGTCTGGCGCAGGTTCGCGACGGAAAAATCGTGCCGCGTTTCCATGTCCGCATGGGGCAGCGCCGGCACGATCCGGTAGGGGTCGACGACCTCGCCGAACGTGTGCAGGATACTGCGGTTGTACAGGTCGAACATGTGGCCGCCGACAATCGTGGGCTTGCGGCAGTGGTCGGCAAAGGTCAGCAGCCGGACGATGCTCTCGGGCTCCACGACGATGTCGTCATCGAGCAGCAGGGCGTAGTCGCTGCCGTTTTCGACGGCCTCGAACATGCCGCGCGCGAAGCCGCCGGACCCGCCGAGGTTGGCCTGGTTGATGATGCGGAGCTTGCCGCCGAGGGCATCCCGGACCTCGGCGAAGCCCGCCTGGTCTTCGACCTTCTGGGTGCCCTGGTCAACGATCAGGACTTCCTTAACGTTCTCAAGCACATCAGGGTTGTCCGCCAGGATGCGGGCGTTGTTCAGGCAGAAGTCAGGCTTGTTCATGGTGGTGATTTCCAGGGTCACCTGGCCCTTGGCAGCGGGTCCGCCCTGGGCCTCCCACGCGCCGCTCTTCAGGACCAGCTCACCGGTGCTGGCCGCCAGGTCGAACCAGTACCAGCCGCCGTCGCCGAACGGCTTAAGCGAGAGTTCGAACGTGGAGGTGGCCTCGCCGTCGACATGCTTGCCGTCCACGCGCTGGACGGCGCCGCGGGCGTTCGACTTGTAAACCGTCACCGTGCCCGGGCCGGAAGTCTCCACGACCAGGCGGATGTCATGCACCGAGGTCCAGCGCCGCCAGTAGCTGGCGGGGAACGCGTTGAAATAGGTGCCGAAGGAAATCTGCTCGCCGGAGCGCACGCGCATGGAACTCCGGCTTAGGAGGTCCTCGAAGTGCGCTTCCCGGCGCTCCGAGCTGACCAGCTGCAGCTTGTCTTCGAGCAGCTTCGGGTTGCGGGCCAGTTCGTCGTTTTCCCGGAGGCGGATGCCGCTGGCGGAGCCGGCGTCGACGTAGAGGGGGACGGTGTCCGTCTGGTCCGTCGAGGGCAGGATAATCCGCTGGATGGTGTTCCAGCCAGGTGTCGCTTCAGCGGCGCTCATGCGTCCACTCCTCCGCTTTCAATCGTGGCGCCGGCCTCGAAGTGCGGCCGGATCTTGTTCTCAAACATGGTCAGGGCAGAGCCGATGGCCATGTGCATGTCCAGGTACTTGTACGTGCCGAGGCGTCCGCCGAAGAGGACGTCCTTTTCCGCCGCGGCGAGGTCTCGGTACTTGAGCAGGCGTTCGCGGTCCGCGGCGGTGTTGATGGGGTAGTACGGTTCATCGCCCTTTTCTGCCGCGCGGGAGAATTCGCGCATGATGACGGTCTTTTCCGTCTGGTAGTCGCGTTCCGGATGGAAGTGGCGCGGTTCGATGATCCGCGTGAACGGGACGTCGTCGTCGTTGTAGTTCACCACCGAGGTGCCCTGGAAATCGCCGACGTCGAGGACTTCCTCCTCGAAATCGATGGTGCGCCACGAAAGGTCGCCTTCGGCGTAGTCGAAGTAGCGGTCAACCGGACCGGTGTAGACGACCGGGATGGTGCCGACCACCTTGTCCTTGCTGTATTCGTGCGACTCGTCGAAGAAGTCCGTGTTGAGCCGGACCTCGATGTTCGGGTGCTCGGCCATCTTCTCGATCCAGGCCGTGTAGCCGTTGGTCGGCAGGCCCTCGTACGTGTCGTTGAAGTACCGGTTGTCATAGTTGTACCTGACAGGCAGCCGGGAAATGATGCCCGCGGGCAGGTCCTTGGGGTCCGTCTGCCACTGCTTGCCGGTGTAGTGCTTGATGAACGCCTCGTAGAGCGGCCGGCCGATGAGCTGGATGCCCTTATCGTTCAGGTTCTGCGGATCGGTGCCGGCCAGCTCGCCGGACTGCTCCTTGATCAGGTCCCGGGCCTGGCCCGGGGTGAGGTTGGCGCGGAAGAACTGGTTGATCGTGGCCAGGTTGATGGGCAGGGAGTAGACCTCACCCTTGTGCACGCCGTACACCTTGTGGACGTAGTTCGTGAACGAGGTGAAGCGGTTCACGTACTCCCAGACACGGTCATTAGAGGTGTGGAAAAGGTGCGCCCCGTAGCGGTGCACCTCGATGCCTGTCTGTTCTTCCTTTTCGCTGTAGGCATTGCCGCCGATGTGGTGGCGGCGGTCGAGGACGACTACCTTCAAGCCGAGCTCCGAGGCGGCCTGTTCTGCGATTGTCAGGCCAAAGAAGCCCGACCCTACGATGACGAGGTCAGCGGTCACAAACTCTCCTGATTCGAATGCGGGCAGCCCAATGTTGCGCATTGTCTGCTGAACTAGCCTACCCGAGGCTCCCCGCCAATCAGCGCCCGGCCCCTCACACGCGGGCTCCCGGTGCATGGTCCCGGCCGCCGCACCCGGTTATCCACATGGCCCAATCTTTCGGCCCCTTCCAGGCCGGCGCGTCCCTACCGTGGAATACGGACCGCCGCGCGGGAAAGGACGCCGGCAGAAAGGAGGCTCGGATGATCTTCCACTGCACCCTCGCACCCTGCCCGCCCGGGCACGGTCCGGCCGGGCAGGCCTCCCCCGGGCCGGACGGCCGGCTCATTGAGCTGGCCGCCGAGGTGCCCGAGCCGTGCCCGGGCGCGGAGCTGGAAGCCGCCATTGCCCGGCGTTACGGTACCGGTCAACTGTTTGTCCGGGGTGCGCCCGTCGCGGCCATGATAGTGGGCACGGCTCCCCTGGTCCCGGGTTCCGTGCTGGTTGAGGGGCCGGCTTCCCGGTGCTCGTCGCGGGCCGGTCGGACTGGGCCTGCCGCGTTGCTGCTGGTCGTGCACAGCGGCCCCGGGGCGGGCACGGTTGTCGCGCTCGGCCGGGGCCGGTTCCGGATCGGCCGCAGCGGCACGGAGATCGCGATCCCGGACGCGGCCCTCTCCCGGGAACATGCGCGCCTGGACGTGTCCGACGCAGACGTCACGATCGTGGACCTCGGCAGCGCCAACGGCACCTGCGTCGACGGCCGGAAAGTGCGGTCAGCACCGGTGACCACGGCGTCCTCGATCCGCTGCGGCGACTCCACCATGGCGCTCCGGCTGACGCCCCCGTTCGCGACGGATACTGCCCCGGACTGCCTGTCGCTGGCAGGGGGCAGCGTGGCCGAGCCGCTGGTCGTCCGCGGCACCGCAGCCGCAGGGAACAGGGCCGCCATCGCCCTCGCCGCGGCGCTGCCCTTGGTGGCCGGAATCGGCCTGGCGGTCCTGACCGGGACGTGGATGTTCCTGGCATTCACCGCAGTGTCCGCCGTCTCTGTCCTCGTTCCGGTGCTGTCGGGCCGCCGCCAGCGCCGGGAACTCAAGACGGCCGTGGCGGCGGCCGCCGTGCAGGACAGGGAACGACGCCGGCAGGCCGCCCCTTCCGTAGCGGACCTTGTCCTCGACGCCGTTGCCGCAGCGCCGGAGCCGGCTCGTGCAGCTGAGCGTGCATCTGCGCCACCACTCGTTGGACAGGCACCGGATGTCTGGCTGCGGCTGGGGCTGGCCGACCAGCGGGCGAATGTCCGTCTGGAACCGCCTGTGTCCGGCTTCCGGCCGCCGCCGCTGGGCGCGGTCCCCCTGACGCTGGACCCGGCCCCGGCCGTGGCCTCCGTCCACGGTCCGGGGCCGGCCGTGGCCGGGCTCGTGCGGTCACTTATCCTGCAGCTGGCCGGCTATCCCCGCGCCGGGGACACGTGCCTGATCATCCACGGCCCGGCCGGCACGCTGCCCCTGCCGGCGCGTTTCCTGCCCGGAGTCCGGCTATCGGCCGACGAGGCCGCAACGACGGCCCTCCTGGCTGCCGGACCCGCCGGCGGATACGGCCGGGGTGTCCTGATTCTCCGGGACACTCCGGACCGGGCAGGGGCTGCGGCCGGCGCGGATGGCGGCGCCGGGGCAACCATCCGGTCAGTGGCCACGGCCCACGGGTGGAGGGTGATTGATTGTTCGCCAGGGCAGTTTCCCGGGAAATCACCGGGGATCGTCCTGGGCCGGCGCAGTACCCTCACGACGTCAGCCGGCCCGCCCATTGAGTTCGTACCGGATCTGGTCCCACCGGAGGTGTTCGACCGCTTTTGCCGCGGCTTCAAGGCCGCAGGGCGCACCCGGCCTGTTGCGCTGCCGCCCGTCCCGCAGGGGTGCACCCTGGCCGAGGTCCTCCCCCTCGCGGCCGCGGACATTGCCAGCCGCTGGTCGCGGGCCAGCGCCGCGGCCGCCCTGACGGTGCCGGTCGGGGCCGGGAGCGCAGGTGCCGTGCAGATCGACCTGCGGGCCGACGGCCCGCACTTCCTGATCGCCGGAACTACCGGGGCCGGGAAATCGGAGTTTCTGCGGACGTTTGCCGCGGCCATCGCGGCCAGCCACCCGCCGGAGCGCGTTAATCTGCTCTTCATCGACTTCAAAGGCGGCTCGGGCCTCGGTCCGTTGACCGGGCTGCCGCACTGCGTCGGTATGCTGACCGACCTGGGCGCTGCCGACGTCGGTCGCACCCTCGTCTCCCTGCGGGCCGAGGTGCGCCGCAGGGAGGAACTGCTGGCCCGGGCGGGTGCCCCGGATCTCGCAACGTATGAATCGTCATCGGCCAACGGCCCGGCCGTCCCCTATCTGGTGATCGTCGTCGACGAATTCAGGATCCTGGTCGACGACGCTCCCGGCGCCCTCACCGAGCTCATGCGGATCGCCGCCATCGGCCGGGCGCTCGGAATCCACCTCGTCATGGCCACCCAGCGTCCGCAGGGTGCCCTTAATGCCGATATCAGGGCCAATGTCACGACCTCGGTCGCCCTCCGGGTCCAGTCCGCTTCCGAGTCCTTCGACGTCATGGGCTCCGGCCTGGCGGCCGCCATCCCCATCACACGTCCCGGCCGGGCGTTCCTGATCCGCGGCGCCCAAGCCCCGGAGGAGTTCCAAACGGCCACGCTGGCACCGCGGAGCGGTGGTCCGTCCGGCGGCGGAGTCACGATCCGCACGGCGGCGGAAGACCTCGCCCGGCCACAGCCGGAGGCCGGTGTTCGGTCCAACGGCTCGACCGGCGTCGCGTCCGGTCACGGCGTTCCTTCCGGCTTCGGCGGCTCCCCCGGCAGCTCTGCGCCTTCTCCCGTGCCGGAGGCGGCACAGGACGCTTCGTTCCTGGTGGACACCGTCGTGCGGTTGTGGCGGGCCGGGGGCGCCCGTCAGCCCCGCCGGCCGGTAGCGGATCCTCTGCCGAAGCTGCTGCCGTACCCGGGTCCCGGGCCTGCGGACCGGGCCGGGGTCCGGCTGGGCCGCGTCGACCTGCCGGAGATCCAACGCGTCGCGGAGCTGATCTGGAAGCCGGCCGGGCACGGCCATCTTGGCCTCGTCGGCGCCGAGGCCGTCAGGACTGACGCTGTCCTGGCCCTCACGGTCGATCAGCTGATGGCCGCAGGTGCCGAGTCGCACCTTTATGTGCTCGATGCCGCCGGCGCCTTCAGGACCGCCGCGGCGTCGCCCCGGGTCGGTGCGGTTGCCGGCCTGCCTGAACTCCGCAGGGCCGTCAGGGTGCTGCAGCGCGTCGCGCAGGAAGTCACGGCCCGGCTCAGCGTCCCGGCCGCCCGGCCCCGGCCCCGGCTGGTCCTGGTGCTCAGCGGTTGGGGGGCCTGGGTTTCGGCGTTCCGTGCCGGGCCGCTGGCCTGGGCCGAAGACCTCGTTCAGGACATTGTGCGGGACGGGCCGGGAGCGGGTGTCACTGCCGTCGTTTCGGGCGGACGCGAGCTCGTCACGTCACGCTTTTTTGCCGCCCTGCCCAACCGGATCTTTTTTCCCGCCGGGTCCACTGAAGAGGGCCGCCTCGCGTGGCCCCGGCTTCCGGCGCTGGAGACGCTTCCCGGCCGGGTCGCGGTGTTCGGGTCCTTTGTGCCGGCGTCCAGGGCCACGGCGGCGACCGGGGTGACAGCGGCGACCGGTCACGCAGCCCAACTGTACGAACCGCGCGATGCCGGCGGCCGGCTCCCCTCCGGCGGCGCAGTCTCAGAGCTGCCGTTTCGGATCGACGCGCTGCCGGTGTCCGTGACCGCGGGTGAGGTCCTGGCCCGGCGCGCCGCTTCCGGACCGGGCAGCGGGATTCCCCCGCCGTCCGCGCTGCTGATCGGGGTGGGCGGCGACGACCTCCGGCCTCAGGCCATCCGGCTGCCGTCCGGAGGTGTCCTGGCGGTCCTGGGCGGCCCGGGCTCCGGGAAGACGACGTTCCTCGCCGCGCTCCCGGCAATGAACCCCGGCATCGCGTGGCTCGCCCCTCCGTCAGGGACCGATCCCGGCCGGTACTGGTCAGGGCTCCACGCCGGCGCTCTCGCGGGGACCTTTGACCGGTCGGCGATAGCCCTGGCGGACGATGCTGACCTGCTCTCGCCTGAAGCCAACAGCAGCCTTGCGGCCCTGAACAGCCTGGGCTGGCGGGTGATCGTGACGGCCGATTTCGGTCCGGCCTTTGGGCACCGGGTCACCCTCGCCGCCGCCGCACGCAGCCAGGGCCGGGCGGTCCTGATTCGTCCCCGCGGCTTCATGGATGCCGAGGCCTTCGGAGTCCGGTTCGAGCCGGAGCAGAACCCGCCGCCGGGACGCGCCGTCGCCATTTCCGATGGCCGTGCGACACCCGTCCAGCTCGCCACACACCGGGCCGTCCCGTAGCCCGGGCCGTTGCGAGGGAAGGGACCAAACGGAGCGAGCAAGTGGGCCCGGGAAGGGGCCGTGGATCAGGCTACAGAGCCGGCGGAGCGCCGGCCGCCCGGGAGGCGAACGCGATGACCCGCTTGTCGAACAGAAGCACGATGGCGATCGCGGCCGGGACCAGCATGGCCAGGCCGGCCAGCGGATACCCGCCGGTCAGGGTCGGGAACCCGATGGTCAGCACAAAGAGCTGGGTCACCAGGGCACCGGCCCGCGGCCAGCGGAACCCCCGCATGAGGAAGCGTGCCACAGCGAAAAGCCATACGGAAAACGCCAGGAGCAGGATCAGCGTGAATACGGCACCCCAGAAGGAGAGCACCGGTGCCCCGGTCACGAGCTGGGAACCGTACCATACACCCGCCAGAAGCAGGGCCGTGGCCTCAAGCGCCACAACGGCGGCGATCACGACGACGGCCCGCGGCCGCACGGCTGCCGAGGCAGGGTTTTCTGCCTGCCTCACCGCATCGTCGCGGGAACTTTCCTGCGAGTTCCCCGGGCTGCTTTCCGGGGAGTTTTCGCGGGGATCTTCGGGATTCACAGGGGGCCTTGACACACTGGCACACTACCGGACATAGTCGTCTAGTTGTGAGGACGCCGCCACTGAATGTGATGCATCGCTCACGGCCCCGAGGCATTTTGACCTCTATTACCCCTTGTTTACACAGCGTTAACATGACACGCTTAATCCAGATGACCGAGGGGGCCCCAATGGGCCCTTTTCTTATGAAGCCTCTAGTGAATAATTTCACAAAGGCATTTAACGAGTTCCCAGGAATGGAGTGACTGATCAGCATGGATTGGCGTAATCGCGCAGCCTGCCTTGACAAGGACCCGGAGCTTTTCTTCCCCGTTGGAAACACCGGCCCCGCCCTCCTGCAGATCGAGGAAGCGAAAAGCGTCTGCCGGCGCTGCCCCGTCGTGGACACCTGCCTGCAATGGGCGCTGGAGTCCGGCCAGGACGCCGGCGTCTGGGGCGGCATGAGCGAGGACGAACGCCGCGCCCTGAAGCGCCGCGCAGCGCGCGCCCGGCGCGCTTCCTGATCCCGCGGCCGGAATTCCGGCACCACCGCATGAGCCGTCCAGCAATGGCCGCGGACCGACAGGTCCGCGGCCATTGCCCGTTTTAGGACGGCCGCTTAGTGTTTGGCAAGGCTCAGGACAATCTGTACCGCGGTTCCCCCGCCGTCGCGTGCCTGCCAGTGGATTGTGCCGCCCAGCTCGCTCGTCACCAGGGTGCGGACGATCTGCAGGCCCAGTCCCTCGGTATACGGGGTATCCGGCAGCCCGACGCCGTCGTCCTCCACCCGCACGGTGAGAAGTTCTTCGCCGTCCTCGGTCTCGGAGCGGTCGGCCACGAGCCAGACAGTGCCGGTCCGCCCCTCCAGCCCGTGCTCCACCGCGTTGGTGACCAGTTCATTGATCACCAGGGCCAAGGGGGTGGCGAAGTCGCTGGGCAGTTCACCGAAGAACCCGGAGCGCTGCGTCTTGACTTGCTGCGAGGGAGAGGCGACCTCGGCCGAGAGGCGGAACTGACGGCCAATGAGTTCGTCAAAGTCGACGCTTTGGGTCAGGCCCTGGGACAGCGTCTCATGCACCAGGGCAATGGTTGCCACCCGCCGCATGGCCTGTTCGAGTCCTTGCTTGGCCTCGTCGCTGACCATCCGGCGGGACTGCATCCGCAGGAGGGCTGCAACCGTCTGCAGGTTGTTCTTCACCCGGTGGTGGATCTCGCGAATGGTGGCGTCCTTGGTGACCAGTTCCATCTCCCGGCGGCGGAGCTCGGAGACGTCGCGGCACAGGACCAGTGCGCCGAACCGCTGCTGCTCGTCGCGCAGCGGGATGGCACGGAGGGAAAGGCTCACGCCGCGGGACTCGATTTCGCTGCGCCACGGCATGCGGCCCGTGACCACGAGCGGGAGCGTTTCATCGACCATGCGCCGGTCCTTGAGCAGACCGGCGGTCACCTCGGCGAGGGACCGGCCCTCGAGGGACTCGCCGTCGCCGAGGCGCCGAAACGCGGAGACCCCGTTGGGGCTGGCGTACTGCACAATCCCCTCGGCGTCGAGCCGGATCAGTCCGTCGCCGACACGCGGCGCGCCCCGGCGCGAGCCGGTGGGCGAGGCGAAGTCCGGCCACAGGCCCAACGTCCCCATCCGCAGCAGGTCGTAGGCGCACTGCCGGTAGGTGAGCTCAAGCCGCGAGGGCATCCGCGAGCTGGACAGATCCATGTGTGAGGTCACGATCGCCAGGGTGCGGCCGTTACGGACCATCGGGACCGCCTCGACCCGCAGAGCCATGTCGCTGCTCCAGTTGGTCTCGTTGGAGCGCTCGATCGCGCGGCTCTCCCACGCTTTGTCGACCAGCGGCTGCAGGTCCGACCTGATCCCCTCCCCCACGAAGTCGGCGTGGAACACCGTGTGCGTGGTGGAGGGGCGGACGTGGGCGAGCGCCACGTAACCGAGCTCAGGATGCGGGAACCACAGGGCCAGGTCCGCGAACGCGAGGTCGGCGACCATCTGCCAGTCGCCGACCAGGAGGTGCAGCCACTCGGCATCCCCCGGGCCGAAATCAGCATGCTCCCTGATAGGGTCCGTAAAGATTGCCACAGCACCTCCATTTGCGACGCCGGGGACGGCAGCCCCTAGCGTCGGACGATTGACCTCAAGAGCCTCAATGCTACCGACAGTGAGGCCATGTCATCGGCCTCGAGGGCATTGACCTCGTCAAACATGGACTTCGCCCGGTCCAGTTGCTCGGCGTTTTGGCTTTCCCATGCCGCGAGCCGTTCCTCCGCGGGAGCCCCGGCCGGGGTGCTCTCCAGGACCGCCGTCGTCATGTCCGAGACGGTGGAGTAGAGGTCATCGCGCAGGGCCGCACGGGCCAGGGCCTGCCAGCGGTCCTCCCGCGGCAGCTTGGTGATGCGTTCCAGCAGCGAATCCACGTGGAAGCGGTTGAAGACCGTGTAGTACACGTGGGCGATCTCTGCCACCGGTTCCGGGCTGACATGGACGATCTTGGCGATGTCCAGGAGCACGAAGCTTTCGAACAGCTCCGCCCAGCGGTGCGCCAGGTCCTCGGGGAGGTCCCAGCTGCGCGCCTTCTGCAGCCACCCGGCCACGCGGTCACGGTCTTCGCCGCGCAGGTAGTCCAGCAGCCGGGCCCGCATGGGGTCCATCAGCGGCTTGAATTCGGCCACGACGTCGGCGATGGGCCGGGACGCAGAGCCCTGGCCGAGGAGCCAGCGGACGGCGCGGTCCAGGAGCCGCCGGATGTCCAGGTGGACGGTGCTCCAGTGTTCGGTCGGGAACGACGCCGGCAGCTCGTTGAGCTCCGCGATCATGATGTCGAGTTCGTAGACTTCGCGGAGGGCCACGAACGCCTTGGCGACAGCCGCTTCCGTGGCCGACGTCTCCTCGATGGCACGGAACGCGAACGTGATGCCGCCGAGGTTAATCATGTCGTTGGCGACAACGGTCGCGATGATTTCGCGGCGCAGCGGGTGGGTGTCGAGTTCGGCGTCGAACCTCTCCCGCAGCTGCTGCGGGAAGTACTTCCGGAGAGTGGTGCGGAACCACGGGTCGTCGGCCAGGTCACTCTCGCGCAGCGCCGTGGCGAGTTCGATCTTGGCGTAGGCGGCCAGGACCGACAGTTCCGGGGATGTCAGGCCCTGGCCCTGTTCCAGCCGCTCGCGCAGTGTGGCCGTGGTGGGCAGCGCCTCGAGGTCACGCTTGAGGTCCGCCGACTTCTCCAGCCAGTCCATGAGCCGTTCATAGCTGGGGCTCCACTCCGAGACCCGCATCCGGTCGTTGAGCAGCAGGATGTTCTGGTCGATGTTGTCCTCGAGCACCAGCCGGCCGACCTCGTCGGTCATCGAGGCCAGGAACGGGGCCCGCTCGGAGCGGTCCAGCTTGCCGGCCGCGACCATCCGGTCCACGAAGATCTTGATGTTGACCTCGTGGTCGGAGCAGTCGACACCGGCCGAGTTGTCGATCGCGTCGGTATTGAGGATGACGCCCTGCAGGGCTGCCTCGATCCGTCCGCGCTGGGTCATCCCCAGGTTGCCGCCTTCGCCGACCACCTTGACCCGCAGGTCGCGGCCGTCGACACGGATGGAGTCGTTGGCTTTGTCGCCGACCTCGGCGTTGGTTTCCGTGCTCGCCTTGACGTAGGTGCCGATGCCGCCGTTGTAGAGCAGGTCCGCCGGGGCCAGGAGGATCGCCCGGAGCAGCTCCGGCGGGCTGAGCTCCGTGGTGCCGTCCGGGAGCCCGAGGGCCGAGCGGACCTGGGCGGACACGGGGATGACCTTGGCCTGCCGGGCAAAGACGCCGCCGCCTTCGCTGATGAGGTCCTTGTTGTAGTCGTCCCAGGAGGACCGGGGCAGCTCGAAGAGCCGCTGGCGCTCGGCGTAGGACGTTGCCTCGTCCGGGGCCGGATCCAGGAAGATGTGCCGGTGGTCGAACGCGGCCAGCAGGCGGATGTGCTTGGAGAGCAGCATGCCGTTGCCGAACACGTCCCCGGACATGTCGCCGACGCCCACCACGGTGAAGGGCTCCGACTGGGTGTCGAGATCCAGCTCGCTGAAGTGCCGCTTGACCGATTCCCAGGCGCCCCGGGCGGTGATGCCCATGGCTTTGTGGTCGTAGCCGACCGAGCCGCCGGAGGCGAAGGCGTCGCCGAGCCAGAAGCCGTATTCGGCGGCCAGCCCGTTCGCGATGTCGGAGAAGGAGGCCGTGCCCTTGTCGGCCGCGACGACGAGGTAGGAGTCGTCGTCGTCATGGCGGACGACGTCGGCCGGCGGCCTGACGGTCTCGCCCTCGGGCGTCACGATGAGGTTGTCGGTGATGTCCAGGAGGCCGCGGATGAACGTCTTGTAGCTTTCGATGCCTTCGGCCATCCAGGCGCTGCGGTCGCTCGCCGGGTCCGGGAGCTGCTTGGCGTAGAACCCGCCCTTGGCGCCGGTGGGGACGATGACGGCGTTCTTGACCGTCTGCGCCTTCACGAGCCCCAGGATTTCGGTGCGGAAGTCTTCGCGCCGGTCCGACCAGCGCAGTCCGCCGCGGGCCACCTTGCCAAAGCGCAGGTGCACGCCTTCAACCCGGGGCGAGTAGACCCAGATCTCGAACATCGGCCGCGGGAACGGCAGGCCCTCGATGGCGGCCGGGCTGAGCTTGAAGCTGACGTGGGTCTTGTTCTGGAAGAAGTTGGTCCGCAGCGTGGCCCGGATCAGGTTGGCGAATGTGCGCAGGACGCGGTCGGCGTCGAGCGTGGCGACGTTTTCGATGGCGGCGTCCAGTTTGGCGCTGACTTCCTGCTGCATGAGCTCGCGTTCGGCGTCGCCCAGCGCCGGGTCGAAGCGTGCGGCGAACAGTCCGGTCAGGGCGCGGGTCACGTCCGGGTTGCCCAGCAGGGTGTCGGAGATGAACCCGAAGGAATTGGTGTTGCCCATTTGCCGCATGTACTTGGCGTAGGCGCGCAGCACCACCACCTGGCGCCAGTGCATGCCCTCCCGGAGCACCAGCCGGTCGAAGCTGTCGGACTCCACGGCACCGGTGACGGCGGCGCCGAACGACTCGGCGAGCAGCCGGCCGGTGGCCTGCGGGTCCACGCCGGCGGGGTACTTCAGGCCAAGATCGTAAAGGAAGAAGTCCCGGTGGTCCGCCGTCTCGATCTCGAACGGGCGTTCGTCGAGGACCTCCAGGCCGAGGTTGTGGAAGTACGGCAGGATCTGGCTCAGGCTCTTCGGCTCCAGCATGTAGAGCTTGACGCGGGCGTCCTCCTCAAGGGTGGCTCCGGCGCCTTCCGGCAGGTACACGTGCACCCCGGGCTGCTCCTTGCCGGCTTCGCCGGCCCGTTCGGCCGCCGCACCGTACTTCTCGAAGCGGTTGATGTCCTCCAGGGCGTCTTCGATTTCGTAGTCCACCCGGTAGCCGGCCGGGAAGGCTTCAGCCCAGACGGCGGCCAGCTCCATGGCGCCGTCCGCCCTGGCACCGGCGCCTTCGGCCTCGGCCCGGGCGCGCAGGGTCTCGGAAATGCCTTCGCCCCAGGAGCGGGCGGCCCGGACCAGGCGCTTCTCCAGCTCGTCGCTGTTGACATTGCTGACGTCAGCGTCCTTGGGCAGCCGGATACGGAAGAAGAGCCGGGCCAGCGCGGACTCCGTCATGCGTGCCTCGTAGTCGATGGACACGGCGTTGAAGGTCTCCCGCAGTTCCTGCTCGATGCGCAGGCGCACGTTGGTGGTGTAGCGGTCGCGCGGCAGGTAGACGACGGCGGACATGAACCGGCCGTAGATGTCCGGCCGGAGGAACAGCCGCGTGCGGCGGCGTTCCTGCAGCCGCTGGATACCGGTCGCGATCGCTGCCAGGTCCGGGATTTCGATCTGGAAAAGCTCGTCGCGCGGGTACGTCTCGAGGATGCCCAGCAGGTCCTTGCCGGAGTGCGAGTCCGGTGGGAAGCCGGCGTCGTCGAGCACGGCGGCGACCTTTTCACGGACTACGGGGATGTCCCGGACGGAGCCGGCGTAGGCGGTGGTGGCGAAGAGCCCGATGAAGCGGCGTTCGCCGTTGACGTTTCCGGCGGCGTCGAAGCTCTTGACGCCGATGTAGTCCAGGTACGCCGAGCGGTGCACGGTGGAGCGCGAGTTGGCCTTCGTGATCACGAGTGCGCGCTTCTCGCGCGCCTTCTTCCGGCCGGCCTCGGTGAGGTGCTGGACCTGGCGGGCGTCCGCTCCGGCGCGGAGCAGGCCAAGACCGCTTTCCTCGCGCAGCTCCAGCACGTCCTCGCCGGATTCGTTCACGAGGTCGTATTCGCGGTAGCCCAGGAACGTGAAGTTGCCGTCGTCGAGCCAGCGGAGCAGGTCCTGCGCCTGCCGGAGCTCGGCGATCTGGGCACGGTTGGCCACGCGGTCCAGGTCCGCGGCAATTTCCAGGGCCTTGGTGCGCATCTTGGGCCAGTCTTCGACCGCGGCGCGTACGTCGCCGAGCACCCGGGAAATGCCCTTCACGAGTTCGGCGCGCTTCTGTTCGCCGACGAGGTCGATTTCGACGGCGATCCAGGACTCCATGTGCGAGGCGTTGTCGCCCTGGGCGATCAGGTGGGAGAGGTTTGGCATCGCTGCCGTGTCGCCGCTGGAGATGCCCAGATGGGCGGGGACGCGCGCGACCTTGACGAGGTCGCCTGTTTCGCGGTTCCGGGTGACGACGAAGAGCGGGTGCATGACCAGGTGGATGGGAGCGTTCTGGCGGACCAGTTCACCGTTGACGGAGTCGACGAGGAAGGGCATGTCGTCGGTGACGATGTAGAGGACGCTGCAGTCGGCTTCATCGCGGACTTCGATGTTCGCGACACCCGGCAGCCGCGTGCCCGCGATCTGCCGGTGCGCCTCAGCCCTCGCCGTCAGGATTTCCTGCGGGTAGGCCGCGAAGTCCTCCTCTGCGAGGTGCTCGTAGTAATCCCCGAGGTAGCCCTCGCTGGTACCGATCGAAACGGGTTGATCCTCCACGCTGGACCCAGACGACATCGAAACGCCTCCATTAAAGAAGTTCACAGCCGCCTCATTGCGGCCCTTACGATGACCCTAGCTCTTTGCCCGACGCTCTGCTGTGGAAGTAAAGACAAAGGATTTCTTCTTTTGCTGGGCAGGTGCACAAACGAGTTTGGCGATCGAGCGCCGCAACTCGGATTCCGGGGCGGATTCGAGCAGAAGCGCCCCGGAAAGCAGGGCGGCGTCACTCGCCGCGGGGTCCGACGGCAGGAACGCCGACAGCGGCGCGGCCGGCCCAAACCGCTCCCACGCGGCCCGGAGCTGCCGCTCCGGCGAGCGCCCCACGGCGGCGGCCCTGACCTTGTTCAGGACCACCCGGGGCGCGGCCTGCGGGACGGCCGCCTGAAGCTCGGCCAGGCCGCGGACCAGCCTCGGGACCCCGACGGCGTCGGCCGCTCCGACCGCGAAGACGGTGTCCGCGAGTTCCAGGCTCCGCAGGGTCGCCGCGTTCCGGCGCGGCGCGCCCGCGTCGAAGTTGAGCTCTTCATCGGCTTCCAGGCAGAACCCGGTGTCCACCACGGTGACGTCCGCGATTTCGCGGGCCCGCCCCAGCACCCGGGTGAGTGCAGCCGCCCGCAGTTCCGTCCACCGGTCCGCCCGCGTGATCCCGGTGAGCACGCGAAAGGTCCCCGCCGTGGTCGCCACCGGGGTCGCGATCCTGCGCAGGGCCTCGGCATCGAGCAGTCCCTGGTCGGCCAAGCGGCAGGCCTGGGCAAGCCCGGCAGCCTCGTCCAGCAGCCCCAGCAGCGCCGCCACACTGGCTCCGTAGCTGTCGGCGTCGACCAACAGCACGGACTGTCCTTCGACGGCCAGCTCTCCGGCGATGTTGGCAGCAACCAGGGTGCGGCCCGGCGCTCCGGCCGGACCCCAGACCGCAATGATGAGGCCCCGTCCGTCGGGCCCCGGGGTGCCGTCAGCGCCGTTCCCGGCGGTCCTGGCCGGGCTTACAGCGCCTGTGCCCGCTCCGGCAGCGCCGTTCCCTCCAGGCGGCAGGCCGCCGCCGCCGCTATTCCCGCCCGTCTGGGCCACCGCTGCGGCAATGCTCGCCGCAAGGGCGGCGGCCTCGATCTCCCGCGCTTCTGCGGCCGCGCCGATGGCCCGCAGCCGGGCGGCTTCTGCGGGATCGTCGGTCAGGGCAATGACCACGACGCCGACCGCGGACAATCGATCCACGAGTGAGGCCGTCAGCTCTTCGCTGCCGGCCGAAACGACGGCGGCCCGGGCCAGCCCGCTCTGGCAGGCCGCCAGCAGTTCGGCAAGTTCGCCGCATCGCCTGACCACCGAGACGGGGCCGTGAAGCCGTTCCAGGCTGCCCACAAGATCGTCCCGGGAATCCCCCACCGTCACCACGGGGATGCTCATCTCGCGTCACCGCCCGGGTTCCAGACGACCGCGATCTTTGCCTTGTTGGCTTGCGCGCCCAGCAGTTTAGGCATCTGGGCGTCCGGGACGAGCACCATGACCACCGTGGAACGGGACGCCCCCAGCGCGGTGCTCGCGGGGGTGATCTCGGCAATTTCGGCGCCGGACAGGAGCAGGGTGGGCTCACTGAAGCCGTTCCGGGTGTCCGGTAGGGCCACCCAGATATCCACCCGGGATCCGGCCGCAGCCTGGGCGGGCAGGTTCTCTTCGACCGTCACGGCAACCGGCTTGCGGTCCAGCCCGTCGGGCTGCCCGACGCTTTCGCGCGGCAGCAACTGGTCCTTGCCGATCCTTTGGACTGCTACGAGCCCGGCCTCCATCCCGGACGCCGGGGTCAGGTAGTACTGCTCGACCTCGCCGAGGCGCACCTTGACCCTGTGCAGCTTTTCCGCAGTGAGTGACTCGCCGACCGCAATCGGCTCGCGCGCCGCATAGGCTTCGGTGGTCTGGTCCGCGGCGCCGACCAGGGCGACGACGCCCGCCACCGACGCCAGCACCAGCAGGATCCCGATCAGGAGCCGGGGGTCTTTCCACGACGGCTTCTTCAAACGGGCCCCGCCGGCTGCCGCGCCTACACTCATGCGTCCGCTCCCCCTGTCGTTCGCCATCCGTCCCGGGGATGCCGCGCACACCTATTGTTGCGCCCCCGCGGTCGGGGCGGAAGATGCACGGACAAACACACGCAATCTGTGGATAACGGCTTCAGCCGGCACCAACGGTGGCAAAATGAACACATGCCCCGATTCCTGACCCTCGCAGACGTAGCCGAACAGCTCCAGATCAACTCCCCGGCTGCCTACGCACTCGTTCGCAGCGGCGAGCTCAAGGCGATTCAAGTGGGCGGCCGCGGCCAGTGGCGGGTCGAGGAGAAGATGCTCGAGGAGTACATCCAGCAACGCTACGCCGAGGCCAGCCGCATGATCGAAGAGGCCAAGTCGAAGGCGGCCGGGAGCTGACCCGAGGCCCGGCTAGCCTGCCGGGCTAGCCGACCTGATGGCAGCCAGGGCGCCGAAGGGAATTGTCACCGTCGGCCGTCCGGCGGCCGGACGCCGGCTGTCGTCGTCACGGGCCACGGCCAGGTCGAGGAAGTCCCGGCCGACCGTTTCGATGACGCCGCGCTGCCCAGTGTCGTCCGGGCGGCGCGCGAGGACGACTGTCACGCGGGCCCGGTTCCGGGCCAGCCCGCGGAGGGCGCTGCCCAGGCCCAGCCGCTGACGTACTCTGGACGGTTCCGGGACGGCCAGCCGCGAAAGCCCTGCATACTGCACGGCAGCGGCATAGGGAATGAGCACCTGGTGCGCCGGCTCATCGACCACCAGCGCCTCGCTGCCTACGTGGCTCAGCACGCCTTCGATTGCGGCTCCCGCGGCCAGGTGGACACGGATGCTCCGCCCCAAGGAGCCGCGGAGCCGGTCCGCAAGCTCCACGCCCGCCGAATCCACCAACGCGCGCTCCGCTATCTCGGCCTCAAGATCGAGCTGATGGCGCGCGGCCAGCTGTGCCTCCATGTCTTCGAACAGGGCATCCCAGCGCATGGCGCCAGCGTAGGCGGACCGCCCGCACCGGTCAATCAGCGGGCGCCCGACTATCCACAGGCAGCCGTCCACTCTGGACAAAGACGCTAGAAGCGGTTCAGACTGCATTAAAAGATGTCAAACACTATCAAACGGCATCAAACTTGCTTGGGGTGAATGGAGGCAGTGCTCATGGAACCGACAGCTGCAGGACATCCCCGGCCCGGGACCGGAGCCCGGGAAACGGTCCGGGCAGACTCGACCATGGCAGCCACAATCCTGCTGCTGGGCGTATTCCTCGCTGCGACGGGAGGCGCCCTCGTCGAGCGCTGGCACCTGGCCTCCGCCCGCCGGCAGTCGTTGTCCTTCGAGGACCAGTTGGGGATCGTGGCAAACACGGCCGGGCTGATCGTCATCACCTGGTGGATCATGTCCCTCGTCATCGCCATTGCTGCGGCGCTGCTCGCGCGCTGCGGCAAGACCCGTGCGGCGGCCGCCACGGGAAAATTCAGTCCGGCCTTCATGCGGCGGCTGGTGCTCGCCGCCGTCGGCCTCCAATTGATGACTGCGCCGCTGGCCGACGCCGCCACCCCGCACGCCGCCACCGGGCCGGGGCAGCCCGCACCGGCAGCAGTGGCTGCGCCGGTGCCGGCGGAGGCGGCTGCGCCCATGGCCGTGCAGGTGTCCGAAATACCTGCGCCGACCCCGCCGCCCCGCGGTCCGTCCGCCCGGCCCGCCGTGGATCCGCGGTGGAGGCCGCTGCCGCCGACCGTGGATGCGGGTCCCCTGGCCGCGCGGCACATGCGCACCCAGGACATCCCCGGCGCCGGCCGCGAGGTCACCGTCCGGCCCGGTGATTCGCTGTGGAGTATCGCGGCGACGGTGCTGGGCCCGCTCGCCTCGGACGCCGATATCGCCAGGGAGTGGCCCCGGCTCTACGCGACGAACCGCGGGGTGATCGGGGACAATCCGCATCTCCTGCGGCCGGGGTTGCTCCTCACCCTCCCGCCGGACACCTGAGGAGCCCTGGCCACGCCCGCGCTGCCACAGCACCGCAGATCAGCACACCCCGTCAGCACCAGCCGCAAGGTCATTCACGATCAGTCACCAGCAAAGGAACCGTCATGAAGGCAGTCACCGGGGTCCGCGCAGCCGCGGCGACCCCCGTCCCGCCGGCCCCGGACCTCAGGGTCGTGTCCGGCACGGCAGCACCGGCCGCACGCCGGGCGGCGGGCCCTCCGCCCCTGCGCGTGGTGGACGAGGCCCGCGAAATCTGCGCGATTTCGCGCAGCACGGTGCAGGCGGCCATCGAGGTTCTGGCCGGGACGCGGCCCGCCCATCAGCTGTCCCGCCGGCTGGACCCGCGGTGCCTGGCGGCCCTGGAGCACCGCGCCGCACTGACCCGGCGGGTTGCCTCGGGCAGTTCACCCACGGCAGGCCGGCTGCACCGCAATCCGTCGGTCCGGTCCGTCCGGGCGTGCCGCGTATCGGATGACGTCTACGAGGCCAGCGCGGTGGTGGTCGAAGAGTCCAGGGTGCGGGCTGTCGCGTTGCGGCTGGAGCGCGGCACTGCAGCGTGGCGCGTGACCGTCCTGGAGATCGGCTGACCGGCCCCGCCCGCGCCGGGCACAGCAACCGGCGGGAACCGTCACGGTGAAGCAGTCCCGCCGTCACGACGGCGCGTACAGGACGGCGCGTTTGTGGACGGCGCGTACAGGACGGCGCGTTTGAGGAAAGGAGGTCCAACAACAGGAGGACCGGAACACATGTTCCGGTCCTCCTGTTGTTGTCTGGCAGCCTAGCGGCGCTTCTTCTTCGCCGTACGGCGGCCGATGTCCTGCGCCGCAGCCTTGGCCGGGTTCCCGGAGCGTCCGGCGTTCTTCGCCTCGATCCGGGTCTGGGCGGCGCCGTCTTCACCGGGGGCCGTGTACTGCAGCTGGGCGGGCTTCTCCGGGGCCTCCAGCCCGGCGGCGTGGATCTGCGGCTCGTGGTGCTCCGTGTGCTGGCCCGCGGCGTCCGCGACCACAACGTCCTCGGCCGGCGTCACCTCAACTTCGAGGTTGAACAGGAAGCCGACGCTTTCCTCGCGGATGGCCTCCATCATGGCCTGGAACATGAGGAAGCCTTCTCGCTGGTATTCCACCAGGGGGTCGCGCTGGGCCATGGCGCGCAGCCCGATGCCTTCCTTGAGGTAGTCCATCTCGTAGAGGTGTTCCTGCCACTTCCGTCCGATGACGGACAAGACCACCCGGCGCTCGAGTTCGCGCATGCTTTCGGAGCCGATTGCCTGCTCGCGTGCCTGGTAGACCAGCCGGGCATCGGAGAGGATCTCTTCCCGGAGGAACTCGACCGTGATGCGGGACTTTCCGCCCGCCTCGTCAATGACGTCGCGCGGGGTGAAGCTGACCGGGTACAGGGTCTTGAGGTTGGTCCACAGGAGGTTGAAGTCCCAGTCATCGCCGGTGCCCTCGGCCGTGGCCTCGTTGATGAAGGCGTTGATGGTGTCTTCCAGGAAGTACTGGACCTTCTCGTGGAGGTCATCGCCTTCAAGGATGCGGCGCCGGTCGCCGTAGATGGCCTCGCGCTGGCGGTTCAGGACGTCGTCGTATTTCAGCACGTTTTTGCGCTGTTCGGCGTTGCGGCCTTCCACCTGGCCTTGCGCGGAGGCGATGGCGCGCGAGACGAGCTTGGACTCGAGCGCGACGTCGTCCGGGACCGAGCTGTTCATGAGCCGCTCGGCCGCGCCGGAGTTGAACAGGCGCATCAGGTCATCGGTCAGGGACAGGTAGAACCGGGACTCGCCCGGGTCGCCCTGGCGTCCGGACCGGCCGCGGAGCTGGTTGTCGATGCGGCGCGACTCGTGCCGTTCGGTGCCGAGCACATAGAGCCCGCCCAGGTTGAGGACTTCCTCGTGTTCGTCCTTGACGGCCTGCTTGGCCGACTCCATGGCCTCGGGCCAGGCGGCCTCGTATTCCTCGGAGTTTTCCTCCGGGTCCAGTCCCCGCTTGGCGAGTTCGGCGACGGCGGTGAACTCGGCGTTGCCGCCGAGCATGATGTCGGTACCGCGGCCTGCCATGTTGGTCGCGACCGTGACGGCACCCTTGCGGCCCGCCTGGGCGACGATCGAAGCTTCCCGGGCATGGTTCTTGGCGTTCAGGACCTCGTGCCGGATGCCTTCCTTGGCCAGGAGGCGCGAGAGGTATTCGCTCTTCTCGACACTCGTGGTGCCGACCAGCACCGGCTGGCCTTTTTCGTGGCGTTCGGCGATGTCCCGGACCACGGCGTCGAACTTGACGGTCTCGTTCTTGTAGACGAGGTCTGCCTGGTCGATGCGCTGCATGTCGCGGTTGGTGGGAATCGCCACGACACCGAGCTTGTAGGTGCTCATGAATTCGGCGGCCTCGGTCTCGGCCGTACCGGTCATGCCCGCAAGCTTGTCGTACATGCGGAAGTAGTTCTGCAGCGTGACCGTGGCAAGCGTCTGGTTTTCGGCCTTGATCTCGACGCCTTCCTTGGCTTCGATGGCCTGGTGCATGCCCTCGTTGTAGCGGCGGCCGGCCAGGATGCGGCCGGTGTGCTCATCGACGATCAGCACCTCGCCGTCCAGGATGACGTAGTCCTTGTCCCGCTTGAATAGTTCCTTGGCCTTGATCGCGTTGTTCAGGAAGCCGATCAGCGGCGTGTTGGCGGACTCGTACAGGTTGTGGATACCGAGGTAATCCTCGATCTTTTCAATGCCGGACTCGAGGACGCCGACCGTGCGCTTCTTCTCGTCAACCTCGTAGTCAATCTCGGGCTGCAGGCGGGTGACGACCTTGGCGAATTCGCTGTACCAGCGGTTGGTGTCGCCCTGGGCCGGCCCGGAGATGATCAGCGGGGTGCGGGCCTCGTCGATCAGGATCGAGTCCACTTCATCGACGATGGCGAAGTGGTGGCCGCGCTGGACGAGTTCCGAGCTGTCCCACGCCATGTTGTCGCGCAGGTAGTCGAAGCCGAATTCGTTGTTCGTGCCGTAGGTAATGTCCGCGGCGTACTGCTCTCGGCGCAGCGCCGGGTCCTGGTTGGACAGGATGCAGCCGCTGCTCAGCCCAAGGAAGCGGTACACCCGGCCCATGAGGTCGGACTGGTATTCGGCCAGGTAGTCGTTCACCGTGACGACGTGGACGCCCTTGCCGGTGAGGGCGTTGAGGTAGGCCGGAGCAGTGGCCACCAGGGTCTTGCCTTCACCGGTCTTCATCTCGGCGATGTTGCCCAGGTGCAGGGCGGCGCCGCCCATGAGCTGGACGTCGAAGTGGCGCATGCCGAGGGTGCGGGAGGACGCTTCGCGGACGGCGGCGAAGGCCTCGGGCAGCAGGTCGTCCAGTTTCTCGCCGTCCTGGTGGCGGGCGCGCAGACGGTCGGTTTCTTCGCGGAGTTCAGCGTCCGTGAAAGTTTGGAAGGAGCTCTCCAGGGCATTGATGGAATCGGCATAGTTCCGCAGTTGCCGCAGGGTTTTTTTGTCCCCCGTGCGGAGAAGTTTTTCGATAAGTGATGCCACGTGAAGTTGCTCCCAGTCTCAAGCTGCCGAATTCTGGCGTGTTTAGTCTACGGGAGAGATCCAGGGCCGACGGCGCCTGTTCCCTCATAGCGGATACTGCCGGCGGCCGGGCATGTTTGCGGCGTGTTCCTGGCGGTCCTCGACGGCTGCGGCGAGCGCCGGTGCAAGGTCTCCGGCCGGGGAGACGAGCACCCCGGCCAGGCCGAGCCACCGGGCCATGAGCCCCAGTTCCGCGGCGAGTTCGACGGCGGTGTCCGCCGGCGCGCCGGGCTCGGCATGGGCGGTCCGTACCAGGAGCCGGCCGCCGGCCCGGTCGGCTTTCAGGTCCACCCGGGCGACGATGGCGTCGCGCAGCAGGAATGGCAGGACGTAGTAGCCGTACCGCCGTTTCGGCTCAGGCGTGTAGATCTCGATCCGGTAGTGGAATCCGAACAGTTCCTCCAGCCGGCGGCGTTCGAACACCAGGGAGTCAAACGGGCTCAGGAGTGCCCGCCCGGTGGCTGCGCGGGGAAGTTTGGCTTCGGCATGGCGGTACAGGGGCCGGTCCCAGCCGGCCACCGTGACCGGCTGTAGCCGGCCGGCGTCTACGAGGTTCCGCACGGCGAGCGCGGCGGCTTTCTGGGGCGTGCGGAAGTAGTCGGCGAAACACCGCACGGTCCCGATACCGTGCGCCCGGGCCGCGGCGTCGATTAGCCGGTCCAAGGCGGCGGACGGGTCGGTGTTCCGATCCTCCGGTTCCCCGCCGGGTCCCGGCAGGACCCTCGCGGTGAGGGTGTAGCGCCGTTCGAAGGATTCGGTCCGCGAGGAGGCTGAGACCAGGCCCTCCTCGAACAGGTGCTCCAGGACCCGCTTGACGGCATTCCAGTTCCAGCCCCAGTTGTCCCGCTGGCGGTCTTCGACATGGCCGAGCCGGGCCGTCAGTTCGGCGGCGGTCATGGGCTTGCCGGCCGCCAGGGTGTCCAGCACCCGGACCGCCACCCCGTTGCGCAGCTCGGGGTCCATGGCGTGTGCGCCCACCCATTTGCGGTTCTGCCACTGCACGAGATCGTGGAAGTGCTCGGGCCGGATAAAACAGGCCTCGTGCGCCCAGTACTCCATCATCCGGCGCGGATGGGACCCTGCCATCCGCTGCAGGATGGTGCGGTCGTAGTTGCCCAGCCGGGAGAAGAACGGCAGGAAGTGGCTGCGGGAAACCACATTGACGGAGTCGATTTGAACCAGGTGGAGCCGGGCAAAGGTACGGCCCACCGCCCGTGCACTCACGGGGCCGGCGGGCCGTTCCTTGTCCAATCCCTGGGCTGCCAATGCGATCCGCCGTGCCTGTGCCAGGCTCAGCGATGCTTGCACGTCAGTCCCTTCGTCGAAAAAGTCTGCTCCAGCTTATGCGCTGGCGGGCTCATCCTCCGAACGGTAGGCCAGAATCTTTTCTTCCAGGCTCGAGTGTCCGGGCTCGCAGGTCTGGTCCAGGGAGATGACGCCGTAGGTCCAGCCGTCGCGGCGGTAGACAACCGAGGGGGCCTTGGTCTCCTTGTCCACGAAAAGGTAGAAGTCGTGGCCCACCAGTTCCATGTTGTCGACGGCGTCGTCGAGCGTGAGCTGCGCTGCGGGGAACACCTTGCGGCGGATCAGCACCGGGGAGTCTCCGGCCGGAATATCGTTCTCGACGTCGTACGGCGACTTTTCCGCGGCCGGTGCCGCGGCTTCCTGCTGGTTTGCCGCCTCCACGTAGAGGGGTTCGCTGGGGCTGGCCGGTTCCAGGGTTGCCGTCGCCTCGGTGACGGACTTGGGGGTGTGCCGGCCATGATGGACCTTCCTGCGGTCCCTGGCCCTGCGCAGGCGTTCAAGAAGCTTGTTGTAAGCGAGATCGAAGGCAGCGAACTTGTCGGCGGCACTCGCTTCTGCGCGGATGACGGGGCCGCGTCCGAGGACTGTCAACTCAACCGTGAGCGATTCGGCGGTCTGGCGGGCTTTAGTCTCCTTGGTGACCTTTGCGTCCACCCTCTGGACCTTGTCTCCCAACGAGGCGATCTTTGAGATCTTGTCGTCGGCATACTCGCGGAACCGGTCTGAGACCGTCAAGTTGCGTCCGCTGATCATGAACTCCATGGTGCCCTCCAAATGACTTCGGTGACACGACGGCGGCACTTCCCGGGGCCGATCTGACTGACAGTCGAGCCCCTTTCCGAGCCGCTATCGACAGGTACATCTGTTCTTGGTACCCATCTTCGACGTTAGTTCATAGCAACCTGTTATTCATCTTTTTTCGGTTTATTTTTTTACTCGCCGCCCTTTCTCCCCCGCCATCGCGGGGCTGGGGGCGCCGGCGTCGGAGATGGCCGGCGGGCGTGTCGCGGCCACCACGACGGCGCCGCAGACGACGGCCCCTGCTGCCCGCAGCGCACGGGCCGCCTCGGCCAGGGTGGCACCGGTCGTCAGGACGTCATCGACGATGATGCAGGTCCGGCCGGTGACCCCCGGCGGGCGCGGGCGGGCCCTGACCCGCATGGATCCGCGCACCCGCCGGGCGCGGTCGCCCCGGCCCAGTCCTTTTTGTCCGCTGGACGCGGCCAGCCCCTCCAACCGGTCCAGCGCCCCCAGCCTCCCGGCCGGCCCCGCACGGGCAGCGGCGTCTTGCGCAGCGCGTCCGCGACCACGAAGCCGGGGATGTCGCGGCCGCGAACGAGCCGGCGGAGCAGGAGGTGGACGGGGCTGAAGCCCCTCTTGCGGAAGGCCGCGGCGCTGGTAGGCACGGGCACCAGGACGAGCCCCTGCCCGGGCCCCGGCAGGGCGGCGCGGAGGGCCCTGGCCAGGGCGCGCGACAGTTCACCGGCCAGCCGCGGCTGGCCGTGGGTCTTGAAGGACAGCAGGCACTGCGCCAGTTCGGCCCGGTAGGCCCCCGCCGCGACGACGGGAAGCAGCACGGAGCCGTCCGCGTCCATCAGGGAAGGCGCCTGGGCCTCGGCCCGGAACGGCCTCAGTGTCAGCAGCCGGAGCTGCCGGGCGCAGGCAGCGCAGAGCGCGGAGTCCTCGGCGCCGCAGCAGACGCAGTCCACCGGGACGGCGAGGGCGAGCACGTCGGCGGCCGCCGCCGTCGTCCGGTCCGCCAGCCGCGCCAACGGCGTGGCATACGCGCCGCGGTGCCTGGTGCTGCTCATCCCCCAAGCCTGGACGCCCCGGTCCCCCGGCGGTAGCGCTGCCCCCGGCTATGTGGACAAGCGCTCAGCCGGGGAACGCCGGATCGACGGGACCCTTGAGCTGGGGTGACCAGCCGTTGCCCAGCCGCTGGAAGATTCCTTCGGCGGACTGGCCGTAGATTTCCGCGGCCCCGTTGCCGGCACTGAGCGCGGTCAGCCCGGGCCAGGGCGCCAGCTGCGACGGCTGGGCGGAGGTCAGGGACAACAGCTCGGGCGTGACGGCGTCGCTGGCGGAGGCCTTCATGACCGCGACGGTGGTGTCATCGACCCACACGCCGGTGTCCGGATCGCGCGGTGTCAGCAGCGTCAGGGGCGCTGTCAGGTCCCGCGGCGTGCCGTCCGTGTTCCGGATGACGCCGGTGATCTGGACTTTGCTCTTGCCGTTCTGTTCGGAAATGACGAGCGCCCGTGTGCCGTCCCGGGAAATCCGGAACTCCCTGACGGTCCGGCCGGCGAGCCATCCCGGGGTCAGGGTCACGGTGGGTACGCTGGCGTTTTCGGCCACCCCGACCGGCCGGTAGGCGACCACTTCGGTGGCGCCCGAGGCTCCCGGCCCGGCGGTCCAGACCCAGTCGTACCGGCCGAAGGAGGGCCGGGAGAGGGTGGCCCGTGTGGTCAGGGCCCGGGCGGGCTGGCCCGGGACGATGGAATACAGCGTGGTGCGGGCGGCGTTGAGGAAGGCCGCGGCCTGGGATTCGGTCGACTCCGCCGGCGAGCGCGGGGACAGGGCCGCGACGGAGCGGATGTCCGGCAACGGCGAAATCCTGTTGTTCTCGTACCGGACGAGGTCGTTGTTGCTGACGGCAATCTGGTAGCCGGGGACGCTTTCGTCGCGGATCGGAGGCAGGACCGTGCCGTTGTCCTCGACGCGCACCAGGTCCTGGTTGGCCCGGAGCTCGACGCTGATGACATCCGGCTGGCTGCGGAACGTCAGGGCCAGCTGTGTCTGCATCCGCAGCCGGTCCTCGTTGGAGGCATCCACCAGGTCTTTGGCCGTCAGGTCCACCTGCGCCGCGCCGGACACAACGGGCACGGACTCGCGCGCCAGCCTGATGCCGGACGGGAAAGCGCTGACGACGGCGCCCTTGAGGTAGGGGGCTGGTCCGCCCAGAAGGGCACTCGTCATGGCCTTGACGGTTTTCTTGCGGATGAACCAGCGAACGTCAGGCACGGCGTAGGTGAAGGTGGGGTCGTAGAAGTAGATCGGGTAGGCGCCGTAGATGACCTTGAACGTCTCTTCCGGGATCGCCGTGCCGTCCGGGAGATCCGAGATCCGCCATTCGCCGTCGACCTGGGTCACGGTGACGGGGATGTTCTCGGTGGTGCCCTCGGGCAGTTGGGTGGCAACGCCGTCGGCGTCGACCGAATAGGCGAGGTCCAGCTGGTAGTTGAAGACGTTTTCGACGCCGGTCGCCACCACCGCGGCCTTCCGGAAAACCAGGGCCCGCTGATCGGGTTTCCACGTCACCGACGAGCCCTGGGTCAGGTACTGGCGGGCGACGGCGTAGTCGTCCTCGTAGCCGCTGCCGGCCAGGTAGAAGTCTTCGATCACCGCTTCGGGGCCTGCCCCGGGGCGCGGGGCGGCGGGGAAGAAGACGGGGGCGTTCGGGTTTCCCGCGCTCTCGTCGGTGCTCTTGCCCACAGGGCCCGAGCGCGGGATCTGGGCGCACGAGGTCAGCAGCAGCAGGACTAGGGCAAGCAGGGCCGCTCCCGTCCGGATGACCTTGCCGTACTTCCTGCTCATGCCCCGCCCTCCGTGTCCGCGCCAGGCGCCTGCGGCGCACTGGTTGCCGCGGTGGCCGCCGCCGTGCCGGCCACCGCGTCCACTGTTTGGTCCGCTGGCGCGGGTGGCGGTGGATCCAGCAGCACCACGGTCTGCTGGCTTCCCGCGCCCGGCAGCCCGACGTTGACCGGTTCGAGCGGGAGGGGCGACCTGCCGATCGGCTCGTCCCGGCGCAGCGGCAGGGTCAGCCGGAAGTTGGATCCGTCGCCCTTGCTCCCCCAGGCCTGCAGCCAGCCGTTGTGGAGCTTGGTGTCTTCGGTGGCGATGGACAGGCCGAGCCCGCTGCCCCCGGTGGTGCGGGCCCGGGCCGGATCGGCGCGCCAGAAGCGGTCGAAGACGCGGGCCGCCTCCGCCGGCGTCATGCCGATGCCGTGGTCCCGAACGGCCACGGCCACGGCGGTGTCGTTCGCGGCCACGGATATGTTCACCGGCCGGCCTTCGCCGTGTTCGAGGGCATTGAGGATCAGGTTGCGCAGGATGCGGTCGATCCGGCGGTCATCCATGTCAACGATGATGCTGCCCGCCGCGGCGTTGACGGTCACGGCGGAGCCGTATTCGGCGGCGACGGGCGCCACCCCCTCGATGACGTGGGAGAGCAGCTGCACGATGTCTGTGGGTTCGGCGTCGAGGGTGGCCGCACCCGCATCGAAGCGGGAGATTTCCAGCAGGTCGGCCAGCAGTGACTGGAAGCGTTCCACCTGGTTGTAGAGCAGCTCGGCGGACCGCTTGTTGATGGGATCGAAGTCCTCGCGGGCGTCGTAAAGCACTTCGGCGGCCATGCGCACCGTGGTCAGTGGGGTGCGGAGCTCATGCGAGACGTCGGAGACGAACCGCTGCTGCATTTGCGAGAGCGTGGCCAGCTGGGTGATTTGCTCCTGAAGGCTGGCCGCCATGTGGTTGAACGACGCGCCGAGCCGTGCGACCTCGTCCTCGCCCCTGACCACCATGCGCTCCTGCAGCTGGCCGGCTGCGAGCTTCTCGGAGACTACCGCGGCGTGACTGACCGGGCTGACCACGTTGCGGGTGACGTACCAGGCGACCCCGCCGATCATCAGGACCAGCAGGGCGCCGCCGGCCAGCAGGACGTTCTGGATCTCGTCCAGCGTCTTCTGGGCCGTGTTGAGATCGTAGATGAGGTAGAGCTCGTAGACGGTGCCGTTGAAGGTCACCTTGTTGCCGACCGCGATGCCGGGCCGGTCCTCGGTCCCCACCGGGAACTGCGTTGACGCCCAGAACTGGTCCTTGCCCGAATCCTGCACGGCTTTGCGGAGTTCGGGCGGGATGACGCCGATGGTGAGCTGGTCGGAGGCCCGGGACTCCACCCAACGGTTGCGCGGCTTTGTCTGCTCCGGCATCGCCTCGAAGACGTAGCGGCGCTGGATCACGGACCCGCGGCCCTCCACGGCGTTGAGGGTGTCGTAGACCAGGGTGATGACGCTGGACTGGTCGGTGACCTGGGCGCCGTCGAACGTGTCCTGAACCTGCTTGACGTTGTAGCGGGTCTCCGATTCAGCCTGGGCGAGGCGTTCCTGGAAGAGGTTGTTGGCTATCTGGTTGGACAGATATGCGCCGACGACGGCGAACGAGCCGATTGCCAGCAGCAGCGTGGTAAGGACCGTCCGGAACTGCAGCGAGCGCCGCCACTTCCGTTGCACTTCGCGGAGCAGGTATCGGAGCCCGGGCAGGATGCTGCCCGCCCCGGTGCGGACCAGCCGGGCTACCCGGACGCCGACGATCCTGGCGCGTTTGGCCCACAACCGGGTCCGGAAAACGAAGCCCCGCGAGGGGCCAGGGCCGCCGGCATGCTGCGAGCCGTCCCCGCGGGGGCCGGGTTCGCCGGTTCCGGCGTCCGTGGACTCAGGCTCCTGCTTTATAGCCGACACCACGGACCGTCAATACAACTTCGGGGGCTTCCGGGTCGCGTTCGATCTTGGACCTCAGCCGCTGGACGTGGACGTTGACCAGCCGGGTGTCGGCGGCGTGCCGGTAGCCCCAGACCTGCTCCAGGAGCAGCTCCCGGGTGAAGACCTGCCACGGCTTGCGGGCCAGGGCAACGAGGAGGTCGAATTCGAGCGGCGTCAGGGAGATCCGGTCGTTGCCGCGGCTGACCAGGTGGCCGGCGACGTCGATCGTGACGTCGGCGATCCGCAGCGTTTCGGGCGCCTTCTGGTCACCCGGGCGGAGGCGTGCCCGGACCCGGGCGACGAGTTCAGCGGGCTTGAAGGGCTTGGGCACATAGTCATCGGCGCCCGATTCGAGGCCGCGGACGACGTCCGAGGTGTCCGCCTTCGCGGTCAGCATCACGATCGGCACGTCAGACTCGGCACGGATCTGCCGGCAGACCTCGATGCCGTCCATCCCCGGCAGCATGAGGTCGAGCAGGACGAGGTCCGGCTTGGCGGAGCGGAACACGTCCAGTGCCTGCCCGCCGTCGGCGCAAAAGACGGGCTCGAAGCCGTCGTTGCGCAGCACAATACCGATCATCTCGGCGAGCGCCTCGTCATCATCCACTACCAGAATGCGTGCCTTCATAGTTATATATTCCCCCATTGCCTTGGCTTTGTCGTATCGGGCGGCGCACCGGCATGGCGCCAACGGGCCCGCCACGGCCGCCCGGACCGGGCCGGCGGCCGGGAATGTTGTGACAATTGCCGCGTTGTCCTGCATGCTGTGGACAGGCCCCGCAAACCGGCCCGGACCCAGGAGGAACCGTGAACACCCCGATCTACGAACGCGCCCTGGGCAGGGACTTTGCCCGGCTGCAACCCGAACTCCAAGCCTACTTCTCCCTGGCGCCGGGCTCCGGCCACTACGGGGTGGGCGAAGGCGTGTTCGACGTCGTCGGCTGCCGCCAGGCCTGGCTGCGTCCCCTCCTGCGGCTCACCGCCGGCGAACAGGCCTTCTTTCCCGAGTACGGCGAGGGCATCCGTTTCCGGATCGAGAACCACGCCCACCTTGACCCCTTCGGCAGGTCCAGCCTGACCGCCCGGCGGGAAATCTTCTTCCCGGGGACCACCCGGCTGTTCCAGGACACCACCAGCCTTGACGGAGCGGGAGGCAGGTCCGGGCTCGTGGACTACGTCGGCCGGTTCCGGCGGCTCGTCACGGACCTCAACCTCAGCGTCACGCCGGAAGGCCGGCTCCGCGGCGTGTCCGAGGCCTCCCGGCTGTTCGCGGGACCCTTGCGGATTCCGCTGCCGGCGGCCCTGGACGCCAAGGCCTACGCCGAGCAGTGGTGGGAACCGGACAACGGCGGCCGGCACCGGATCCAGGTCAAGGTGATCCAGCCCCAGCTCGGCCTCGTGCTGGTGTACGCCGGCCGTTTCGACTACCGGCTCGAGCCCTACCCCGGCGGAGTCACGGCGCCCGGGCACCTGCCCGGCTACGCCCGGCCGGACCGCTGGGAGCGCCGGGTCTGACTAGCCCAGGGCGAGCTGGTTGAGCCCGTCCGCCACCTGGGTCAGCCTGGTCAGGACCGCCGTCGCCGCGGCCGGCGAATGCCGGGCCAGGCCGTCCGACGGGGTGACCCGCACAGCCCCCAGCGCCGAGGCCGGAAGACCCAGCTGCCGCCACGGCCGCCACACGGTGTCCACGACCTCGCCCACCCGTGGCAGCGCCGCGGGGTCGGTGACGTCGAGCGCGCCGGCCCACAGGCGTTTGCCGGCTTCCACCGCGGCCGCGAGCTGCTCCCACTGACGCGAGGTCAGGGCGCGCAGCGGCACGGCGATCCCGTCCGCACCCGCGGCCAGGATCCGCTCGAACGGGGCTTCGACCTCGGCGACTGCTACGACGGTCTCGGCGGCGCCCGCGGCGCGGATGGCGTCGATGACCAGCTGCCAGGACTCGGTGACTTCACTGCCGGGTACCGAGCGCAGCGTGCGGTAGCCGCTGGCGGTGGGGATGGTTCCGGCCAGCACGGACGCGATGTCCGGCTCGTCCAGCTGGACCGTGATCCGCGCACCGGGGGCTGCCGCAGCCACCCGTTTGAGGTAGCCTTCCACGCCCGCGGCGAGGGACGCGGCAATGTCCCGGCGGGCGCCGAAGTCGATCAGGGCCCGTTCGCCGTTGTGGAGGTGGAGTCCGGCGGCCAGGCTGAGCGGTCCGCGGAGCTGGATCTTGATGTCGTCCGCCGATACTTCCTCGGCGCCAATCACATCGGCCAGGATGTTGATGTCGGTGGACAGCGCCGATTTTGCCCGCAGCAGGTCCTTGCCGGGACGGTCCACCAGCCTCCAGCCGTGCGGCTGGACATCGACGGGGAGTTCCACGAGCAAGGAGGCGGACCGGCCCACAGCATCGGAGCCGACGCCGCGGTCAGGGAGCTCGGCCAGGAACGGCAGGTGCGGGCTGCCGAGCTCGCCGCGGATGATGCGGGCGGCCTCAGCCGGGTCGTCCCCGGGCCAGGGGCCCAGACCTGTGGCGGTGACCTGGCCGGAAGCGGAAGCCTCTGGTGCGGCCATGGCTACGCGTCGGCGGCGCGGACGGCGTCCGTCGCGCCGGCGGCCTGGACGGCGGCCTGGTGGTCCTCGGCGATGGCCTCGTGGTGGCGGATGACCTCGCCGATGATGAAGTTCAGGAACTTCTCGGCGAAGGCAGGGTCCAGGTGCGCCTCGGCGGCGAGGTGCCGCAGCCGCGCGATCTGCGCCGTTTCACGGCCCGGGTCCCCCGCGGGGAGCTGGTGCGCGGCCTTGAGGAAGCCCACCTTCTGCGTGGCCTTGAAGCGTTCGGCGAGGAGGAAGACGAGGGTGGCATCGATGTTGTCGATGCTGGAGCGGATCGACAACAGCTCCGCCATCACCGCGGGGTCCACGGAACCGGCCAGCGAACTGGCTGCCGGGTCGTAGGAATCGGTGTCAGGAAGATTGAGGTTCTGCTCGGTCATTGACCCAGTCTATTGGTACCTCAGCCAATGCTTTCTGCTGTTAAGCCCGGTTGCCGCCGGGGCGCGAGCCCCGGAACGGGACATGCCCGCCGTTCATTGCGAACGGCGGGCATGTCCCCTGCGCGGCGGCGCCGGCGGCACCCGCGGGCAGCTCGGACCGCGTCAGCTGTGGAGCACGGCCCGGAAGGCCTCGCGCCGGCGGGCCTGTTCGTCGGGGTCCGGAACGGGCAGCGAGGCGATGAGTTTCTTCGTGTAGTCGTGCTGAGGGTTGCCCATGACCTGGCTGCCGAGGCCCTGCTCCACCATCTTGCCCTTGTAGAGCACCCCGACCCAGGTGGAGAGCATGTCCACGACGGCGAGGTCGTGGCTGATGAAGAGGGCCGCGAAGCCGAACTCCTCCTGGATGTCCTTGAACAGTTCCAGCACCACGGCCTGCACGGACACGTCCAGGGCCGACGTCGGCTCATCGGCGATGAGCAGCTTGGGGTTCAGGATGAGCGCCCGCGCCAGGGAAGCGCGCTGGCGCTGCCCGCCGGAGAGTTCATGCGGAAACCGGTCAGCGAACGACGCCGGAAGCTGCACCGATTCGAGCAGCTCACCGACCCGTTTGCGCGCCTCGGCCGGGGAAGGGTTCGCGTGGATGAGCAGCGGTTCGGCCACGCAGTCGCCGATGGTCAGCTGCGGGTTGAACGAGGCTGCCGGGTCCTGGAACACGAAGCCGATCTCCTTGCGCAGCGGCTTGAAGGTCCGTTCCTTGAAGTTCAGCATTTCGTAGCCCAGCACCTTGAGGCTGCCGCCCGTGGTCCGGTTCAGCCCGGCGATGGCCCGGCCGATCGTGGTCTTGCCGGACCCGGACTCCCCCACCAGGCCGAAGACTTCGCCTTCGGACACTGTGAAGCTGACGCCGTCGACCGCTTTGAAGGCCGGGCTGCCCAGCCGGCCCGGGTACTCGATGGTCAGGTCTTTGGCCTCGACCAGCACCTTGCCGCCCTGGTGGGCGCGTTCGGTCATGCCCTCCGATGCGGAATTGCGGCCCAGGTGCGGGACGGCGGCGAGCAGCTTACGGGTGTAGTCCTCCTTGGGCTGGGCGAACAGCACCCGCGAGGTCGCTTCCTCCACGACGTCACCCTGGTACATGACCACCACGCGGTCGGCGAGGTCGGCGACCACGCCCATGTTGTGGGTGATCAGCACGATGGATGTCCCGTACTTGTCGCGCAGGTCCCGCAGCAGTTCCAGGATCTCGGCCTGGACCGTGACGTCCAGGGCCGTGGTCGGTTCGTCGGCCACGATAAGTCCCGGGTTCAGGGCCAGTGCGGCAGCAATGACGACGCGCTGCTTCTGGCCGCCCGAGAACTGGTGGGGGTAGTAGTTGACCCGGGTTTCCGGATCCGGGATGCCCACTTTCCGGAGGGCTTCGATGGCCCGCGCTTTCGCCTCCTTGGCCGAGACCTTGTTCCCGCTCGCGGCGTCGGCGTGCGCCCGGATGCCCTCGGCAATCTGCCAGCCGACGGTGTAGACCGGGTTGAGGGCGGTGGACGGTTCCTGGAACACCATGGCGACGTCGCGTCCGCGGATCTCCCGCAACTTGGCTTCGCTGACGCTAATGACGTTGTTGCCGTTGATCAGGACTGCGCCCTGGCTGGTCGCCGTCTCCGGCAGCAGGCCCAGGATGGTCTTGGCCGTCACGGTCTTGCCGGACCCGGATTCGCCCACAATGGCGACAACCTCGCCGGGGTTGACCTCGAGGCTGACGTCCTTGACGGCGTACACGTCCCCGGCGTCGGTGGCGAAGGTGACCTTGAGGCGGTCGATGTCCAGGACCGGGCCTGCGTCCCTGGCCGGCTTGTCAATGTTGGTGGTCATAGAACTCTCGATTCTGCTTCGAGTGCAGCCTGGGTGCCGGCGGTTGAATCGGGTCCGCCCTTGCCGGCGGCTGCCTTCCTGCGGCCCCGGAGGCGGGGATCGTTAAGGTCGTTGATGCTCTCGCCCACCAGGGTCAGTCCAAGGACGGTCAGGACGATCGCCGTACCGGGGTACACGCCCGTCCACCAGATGCCCGAGGAAGCATCCGCGATGGCCTTGTTGAGGTCGTAGCCCCATTCGGCAGCGGAGGACGGTTCGATGCCGAAGCCCAGGAAGCCGAGCCCGGCCAGGGTCAGGATCGCCTCCGAGGCATTCAGCGTGAAAATCAGCGGCAACGTGCGGGTGGCGTTCTTGAAGATGTGCCGGCCCATGATGCGGACGCTGGACGCACCCACCACCTTGGCAGACTCGACGTACGGCTCCGCCTTCAGCCGGATGGTCTCGGCCCGGATCACGCGGAAGTACTGCGGGACGAAGACGACCGAAATGGAGATGGAGCACGCAACGATGCCGCCCCAGAAACTGGACTGTCCATGATTGATGACGATCGACATCACGATGGCCAGCAGAAGGGACGGGAAAGCGTAGATCGCGTCGGCGATCACGACGAGCGCCCGGTCCAGCCAGCCGCCGAAGTAGCCGCTCAGCAGGCCGAGTGCGACGCCCAGGAAGATCGACATCACGACGGCCACGACGATCACGACAAACGCCGTCTGCGCGCCCCAGAGCACGCGGGAATAGACGTCATAGCCGGCCACGGTGGTTCCCCAGATGTGGGCCGGGCTGGGCGGAGCCTGGGCCGGGAACGTTCCGGCCGCGTCGCTGAGCTGGGCGAAGCCGTAGGGTGCGATCCACGGTGCCAGTGCCGCCGTCAGCAGGAAGACGACGGTCAGCACCAGGCCGGTGACGAGCATGCCGCGCTGCAGCCCGACGCTCGACCGAAAGTGCGAGATCACCGGCAGCCGGTACATGAGGGGCTGCTTGCGCCCGCTTACTGTGCTTGCATTCATGGCTAGTACCTCACTCGCGGGTCGATCAGGGCTGCGACGACGTCCACGATGAAGTTCGTGACGGCGACGATGACCGCCAGCAGCACGACAATGCCCTGGACGGCGACGAAGTCGCGGGCGTTCAGGTACTGCACCAGCTGGTAGCCGAGGCCCTTCCACTCAAAGGTGGACTCCGTGAGGACGGCACCGCCCAGCAGGAGGGCGATCTGGAGTCCCATCACCGTGATGACCGGGATCAGCGCAGGCTTGTAGGCATGCTTCGTGACGAGCCGGTAATTGCTGACGCCGCGGGACCTGCCGGCCTCAACGTAGTCCTTGCCCAGCGTGCCGATGACGTTGGTGCGGACCAGCCGGAGGAAGACCCCCGCCGTCAGCAGGCCCAGGGTGACCGCCGGGAGGACCGAATGGGATGCGACGTCGCCGAACGCGGCCATGTTGCCGCTGCGCAATGCATCGAGCCAGTAGATCCCCGTCGGTGCGGCCAGGCTTCCCATGGCCAGTTCGGTCCGGGTGGAGGCCCGGCCGGCGACGGGCAGCCAACCGAGCCAGACCGAAAAGGTCAGCTTCATCAGCAGGCCGGCGAAGAACACCGGGGTGGCGTAGCAGAGGATGGCGAAGAACCGCAGGACGGCGTCCGGTGCCTTGTCGCGCTTGTAGGCGGCGATCAGACCGAGCGGGATGCCTACCACCAACGCGACGATGAGGGCGTTGATGGCCAGCTCGAGGGTTGCGGTGCCGAAGGTCAGGAGCATTTCGACGACGGGGCGGCGGTCGGTGATGGTGGTGCCGAAGTTGCCGGTCGCCACTTGCCCCACGTATTCCAGATACTGCACCAGGATGGGGCGGTCATACCCGGCTTCATGAATGCGCTGCGCCAGCGCCTCTGGCGGCAGCCTGCCGCCCTGGGCGGCGGTGATGGGGTCGCCGATGACCCGCATCAGGAAGAAGACCATGGTCACCAGGATGAAAATGGTCGGAATGATCAGGAAGAACCGGACCAGGATGTAGGTCCCCAGTCCCCCGCCTGAGGATTTTTTCTTGGACGGAAGAAGTCCGTCGGCGTCGCTGGGCGGCGCCTCTATCAATGTTGTCATTGGTACCTAATGTTGTGCGTTCGCGGCCAGGGGCCGGCCGCGGGTGCTGCAGGGTGCGGCATGACCAGCAAAGGCGGGGCGCCTCGAGGGCGCCCCGCCTCGCAGGCCGGTCAGGACAGCAGGGTCGCAGCCCTACTTGGAAACAGTTCCCAAACGGAACTTGAAGGAGGCATCGAGGGTGGAGTCGACACCCTTGACGCCGCTGCCGGAGATGGCAACCTGCGCGCCCTGGAGCAACGGAAGCGTGGAGATGTCCTTGGCGAGGGCATTCTGTGCATCCTTGATCGTGGACTCGCGTTCAGTCTTGTCAACGGTGGTGAGCTGCTTGTTGATCAGGTCGTTGACGGTCGGGTTGTTGTAGTGGTTCTTCAGGAAGCCGCCTTCCGGGAAGAACGGGGTCAGGTAGTTGTCAGCGTCGCTGAAGTCCGGGAACCAGCCGAACTGGAACAGCGGGTATTCATCTGCCCGGCTGGCCTTGCTGTAGGTGACCCATTCGGTGGACTGCAGGTTGACCTTGAACAGGCCGGACTTCTCCAGCTGGTCCTTGATCATGGCGTACTCGTCGCCGGAGGACTTCCCGTAGTGGTCCGGGTTGTACTGCAGGTTCAGCGTCACCGGGGTGGTCACGCCGGCGTCGGCCAGGACCTTCTTGGCCTTGTCCAGGCTGGGCTTGCCGGCGTCGCCGTAAGCGTCCTTGAACGATTCGTTGGCGCCGAGGAAGCCGTTGGGAACGTTGGAGTACAGGGGCAGGTAAGTGCCCTTGTAGACCTGGTCCGCGATGGCCTGGCGGTCAACGAGGTTGGCGATGGCCTGGCGGACGGCGGTGGCCTTGGCCGGGTCGGCATCCGGAGCCTTGGCGCCGAACGGCATGGTGTCGAAGTTGAACGTGATGTAGCGGATCTCGCCGCCGGGACCCACGTTGACCTTGACCTTGGAATCCTTCTTCAGGTCGTCGATGTCGGTGGCGCTGAGGCTGCGGTTGGCGACGTCGATGTTGCCCTGCTGGATGTCCAGCTTCATGTTGGTCGGGTCCGCGTAGTACTTGATCGTGGCGGCGTCGTTGGCCGGCTTGCCAAGGACACCCTGGTAATCGGGGAACGCCTTGAAGCTGATCAGTTCGTTCTTCTTGTACGTGTCGATCACGTACTGGCCGTAGAAGGCCTTGGCCTTGACGATCGAGTCGTCGTCGAGGAGCTTGTCGGCCGGGAAGACTTCATCGTCCACGATCGGCGCGGCGGGGCTGCTGAGGATCTGCGCGAAAGTCTGGTCGTTGGCCAGCTTCAGCTTGAAGACCACGGTGTTGGCGTCCGGGGCGGTGACGCTCTCCACGTTGGCCAGGAGGCTGGCGGGGCCGGCGGGATCATTGATCTTGATCTGCCGGTCGAAGGAGAACTTGACGTCCTTGGAGTCGAGCGTGTGGCCGTTGGCCCACTTAAGCCCCGGCTTGAGCTTGACCGTGTATTCGGTCGGCGAGGTGAAGGACGCGGACTCGGCAAGGTCCGGAACGGGCTCGGCGCTGCCCGGCTTCGAGTTGAGCAGGAAGGAGTAGATCTGGTTCATCACCATAAACGAGCCGTTGTCGTACGAGCCCGCGGGATCCAAGGCGGTGACCTTGTCCGTGGTGCCGTAGGCGATCGGTCCGCTTGCGGCGGCTGATGACCCGCCCGAGCCACCGGACGGCCCGGTGCAGGCCGTCAGTGCAAAGGCGGAAACCCCGGCCAGCGCGATAACGCTGTGCCAGGCCTTTTTGTGCATTGCCATCTGTGAACTTTCTGTTCGATGCGTTTTGGCGCAGCCCAAGTGAGACGAAGGTCTCGTCGGGCGGCACGCTTTGCTGATCCCTAGATTCAACCAGACAACCACATGGTGAATCGTTGCATTTTGTGAGTTGAGACACAAAATTTATACGATTCGAAGCTTTCTTCCACTTTTCTCCGGATTTCTTGGGATTTCCGGTCGGATCTTCGGCCCGCAGACGGCGCAGGGCCCCGCCGGGTGGCGGGGCCCTGCACTGGAGTCGGTGTATTTGCTGGCGTTACAGCGGGGCGCGCTGCAGGGACCGTGCCGCATCGATGGTGGCCTGGCCGAGCACCCGGCTGCCCTGGTAGAGGACGACGGTCTGGCCGGGGGCCACACCGCGCAGGGGTTCGTCGAGGGTGACCACGAGCCCGTCGCCGGCCATACGGGCACGGGCGGGCACCGGGTCGCCGTGGGCGCGGACCTGGGCGTAGCAGTCGAACTCCGCCCCGGTGGCCACCTCGGCGATCGGCAGCCCGGCCCAGGAGACCTTGATGCCGCGGATCTCGTCGATGGCGAGCAGCGCCTCCGGGCCCACCACCACCTTGTTTTCCTTGGGCCGGATTTCCAGCACGAACCGTGGCTTGCCGTCCGCGGCCGGCGTGCCGAGCTTCAGGCCCCGGCGCTGGCCGACCGTGAAGGCGTTGGCGCCGGGGTGCTCGCCGACCTTCGCCCCGGATTCGTCGACGATGTCTCCCGCAGTCATTTCGATCTTTTCGGCGAGCCAGCCGGCGGTGTCGCCGTCGGGAATGAAGCAGATGTCGTGACTGTCGGGCTTGTTCGCCACCGACAGCCCCCGGCGCTCGGCCTCGGCGCGGACCTCGGCCTTGGACGGTGTGTCGGCCAGGGGGAACATCGAGTGCTTGAGCTGCTCGTGGGTCAGCACGCCAAGGACGTAGCTCTGGTCCTTGGCCCAGTCCGCGGCGCGGTGAAGTTCCGGGTTGCCGTCGGCGTCGGTGATGACCTTTGCATAGTGTCCGGTGCAGACGGCGTCGAAGCCCAGCGCGATCGCCTTCTCCAGGAGGGCGGCGAACTTGATGCGCTCGTTGCAGCGCATGCACGGGTTGGGCGTGCGGCCCGCGGCGTACTCGTCGATGAAGTCCTGAACGACGTCCTCTTTGAACCGCTCGGAGAAGTCCCACACGTAATAGGGGATCCCGAGGATGTCGCAGGCACGCCAGGCGTCCCGGGAGTCCTCGATCGTGCAACAGCCGCGGCTGCCGGTTCGCAGGGTGCCGGGCATCCGGGACAACGCCAGGTGGACCCCGACGACGTCGTGGCCGGCCTCGACGGCGCGGGCGGCGGCAACGGCGGAATCAACGCCGCCGCTCATGGCTGCAAGAACTCGCATACTGGCTTTCTCTAGCTTTCGGGGATGTCGCGGGCCCGCTCCGGTCAACGGCGGTTAGCACAAAGCCTGCGGCCCCATTCTATCGCCACGCCGATTCCCCGCCCAAAACCCTTGACCCGGCGCAGGTCTGGAATCTAAAGTCAAAGAACGTCATTTTAGAGGGCGGGACCGGCGGAAGCGAGCGGATCATGGCCACTGAGGGCATCGTCATCGTAGGCGGCGGGCTGGCAGGGGCAACAGCTGCCAAGACGCTGCGCGCCGAAGGATTCGCCGGATCCGTCACCGTACTCGCCGCCGAGCCCCATCCGCCGTACCTGCGCCCGCCGCTCTCCAAGGACTACCTGCTGGGCACGTCCGGCGAGGAAGCCCTCCCGGTGGCGCCGGAGGACTGGTACGGCGCGAACGACGTCGACCTCCGGCTCGGCTCCCGGGCCGTGGCAATGGACCCGGCCGCACGGGCCGTCACGCTCGACGACGGCAGCGAACTGCACTACGCTTCCCTGCTGCTCGCGACCGGGGCTCAGCCCCGCAGCGTCCCGTTGCCCGGCAGCGGGCTGGAGGGGGTCAGCACCTTCCGCACGGTCGAGGACAGCAGGCGGGTCCGCCGCGCCCTCGCCGGGGGCGGCCGGAATGTCGTTATGGTCGGTTCGGGATGGATCGGGATGGAACTGGCCGCGGCCGCCAGCATTTACGGCAACACGGTCACCCTGATGGGCCTGGAAGAGGTGCCCCTGGCCGCCGCAATCGGCCCCGATCTGGGCGGCTTCTTCCGGTCCCTGCATGAGGCCCACGGCGTACGGTTCCTCCTGCCGGCGTCGGCCGCGGAAATCACCGGCAGCTCCGGGCGCGTCACCGGCGTCCGCACCAGCACCGGCGAACTCCTGCCGGCGGACCTGGTGGTCATTGCCGTGGGTGTGGTCCCGGAGGTGGGGCTGGCCGAGGCGGCGGGCCTCGGGATCCGCAACGGGATCCTCACCGACGCCTCCCTGCGCACCGGGACCCAGGGGGTCTTCGCGGCCGGCGACGCCGCCAACGCCCTGCATCCGTTCACCGGGGAGCACCACCGCAGCGAGCACTGGTCCAACGCGCTCAACGGCGGCAAGGTGGCTGCGCGGTCAATGCTGGGCCTTGAGGCCAGGCTGGATGTCATCCCGTACTCCTACACGGACCAGTACGACGTCAGCATGGAGTACTCGGGCTTCTCGTCGCTCGTGTCAGGGCCGCCGGTGATCCGCGGCTCGCTCCAGGACAAACAGTTCGTGGCCTTCTGGCAGCGGGAGGGCCGGGTGGTCGCCGGGATGAACGTCAACTGGCCCCGATCCGCCAAGCCGCAGAAGGCGATCAAGGCGCTCATCGCTTCACGCGCCGGCGTCAGCCCCGGGCTTCTCATGGATTCCTCGGTGCCGCTGGAGGAACTCCCGGCGTAGCCCGGAACTCCGGTTCAGCCGTCGGCGGCGGCGCGGCGCGCCACGGTGCCCGCCGTCTGGATGCTGGATTCGTGCCCGGCCATGCCGGCCTGCCGGGCCCGCGCATACGCGTCCGGCAGCGCCGCGAGCAGGGCGTCGACGTCCGCGCCGGTCGAGGAATGCCCCAGGGTGAACCGCTGCGCGCCGCGCGCCGTGTCCTCGTCCAGGCCCATGGCCAGCAGCACGTGGGAGGGCCGCGGGACGCCGGCGGTGCAGGCGGAGCCCGTGGAGGATTCAACGCCGGCCAGGTCCAGCAGGAACAGCAGCGAATCGCCCTCGCAGCCGGGGAACGTGAAGTGCGCATTGCCGGGCAGCCGCCCGGCCCCCGGGGCGCCGCGCAGCACGGCCTCGGGCACGGCCGCCCGGACTCCGTCGATCAGCCGGTCGCGCAGGCCGGCGATGCGCGCAGCCTCCTCGGGGAGCTTCGCGGCCACGGCTTCTGCGGCCGCGGCGAAGGCGGCGATCGAGGCGGTGTCCAGCGTGCCGGAGCGGACATCCCGTTCCTGTCCACCGCCGTGCTGCACCGGGGTCAGTTTCACGGCCCGCCCCAGGAGCAGGGCTCCGACGCCCACCGGGCCGCCGATCTTGTGCCCGGAAATGGACATGGCATCCAGGCCCGAGCCGCGGAAATCGACCGGGACTGACCCGAAGGCCTGGACGGCGTCGGAGTGCACCGGCACCCCGGCACGGTGCGCCAGCTCCACAATCCGGGCGACCGGCTGGATGCTGCCGACCTCGTTGTTGGCCCACATGACGGTGACGAGGGCGATCGACGCCGGGTCGCGGGCGAGCTCCGCCTCCAGTGCGGCCAGTTCGACGACCCCGTCGGCGTCGACGGGCAGCCAGCAGACTTCCGCACCCTCGTGCCGTTCGAGCCATTCCACCGTGTCCAGGACGGCATGGTGCTCGACGGCGGAGCACAGGATCCGCGTGCGGGCCGGGTTCTCGGCGCGCCGGGCCCAGTACAGGCCCTTGACCGCCAGGTTGTCCGCTTCCGTGCCGCCGGAAGTGAAGATGATTTCGGACGGGTGCGCGCCGGCGGCGGCGGCGAGCGCTTCTCGGGAGTCTTCAACGACACGGCGCGCCCGCCGTCCCGCGCCGTGCAGCGACGAGGGGTTGCCGGTCCGGGACAGTTCGCGCGTCAGCGCCGCCAAAGCTTCCGGGGCGATGGAGGTGGTGGCGGCATGATCGAGGTATACGGGCACGGGCCAATTCTACCCGCGGGGATGCCGCGTCACAGCGGCCGGATCCGGGCGCAGCACTGGGCCGGCTGCGCGGCCCCGCGTTCCCTCAGGGCTTCGATCGGGAGCGCCTCCACCCGTTCCGGGTCGACCCCCAAGGCGGTGGCGGCCCCGCAAAGGAACGCGCCATTCATGGCACAGACCACGTCCGCATGGCCCGCGGCGAGGCGGTGGAACGGGCAGTTCAGCAGCAGCAGGCCCCCGCCGCCGTCGTCCGCCGGGCCGTACCCCTCCCCCGCGAGGAAGTCCGCGAAGACGGCGGCGTCCCCCTCCCCGGCCACCGCACCGGCCGCCGCTGCGGCGGCCGACTCCCCCCGGGAGCGGGCGGCCCGGAGCAGTGCGTCCCGGGGCGATCCGCCGTCGTGCGTTGCTGCCTCGACCGCGGACACCAGCAGCTCGGCGGCGAGATCGTAGTGGCGCTCCGGGACCGAGGCCGCCACCTCCTGCACGGCGGCCCGGTACAGCTTGGCCGGCCGGCCCGAGCCGGGGCCTTCCCGTCCCCCGAGCTTGCGGAACTCCACGGCCAGCAGCCCGTCGCTCACCAGGCGGTCCAGATGGAACGAGGCGGTGCTGCGGGCCAGGCCCACGGCCGCGGCAGCGTCGTCCCGGCTGACGGCGTCTGCCGCGGAGGCGACGACGTCGAACAGCCGCCGGCGGTTCTCATCCCCCAGGGACGCGACCGCCGTGAGGCGTCGGCGCCAGGAAAGTTTGGTCATGGGAACAGGATATCTCTAAAAACAAGAATCGTTGCTTAATCCCGACGGCCGGATCTAAAATCAGAATATCCATTTTTAGAAGGAGTCCGATATGAAAACCTCCCCATTCCCCGCCACGTCCGCACGGCCTCTCGCGGCGGACCCGCACCGCCAGGCGTTCCTGCTGCTGCGGACCGTCTTCACCGTCGCGCCGATCATCTTCGGCCTGGACAAGTTCACCAATCTGCTGACCGACTGGACCATGTACCTGGCCCCTGCGGCCACCGCGGTGGTCCCGCTGCCGGCCCAGACCATCATGTATGTCGTCGGCGTCGTGGAAATCCTCGCCGGCATCGCGGTGGCCGTGCGTCCCCGGTTCGGTTCGGCACTCGTGGCCGCGTGGCTGCTGGGCATCATCATCAACCTGATGGTGCTGGGCGGTTTCTACGACGTGGCGCTGCGGGACTTTGGACTGCTCGTGGCGGCGCTGGCCCTGAACCGGCTGTCACCGCGCCGGGCGGCGTAGCCGGGAACCATCCCGGTACGCGCGCGCGTTGATCCTCCAGCCGGTTAAACTGGCCACGCCGGAGCTCGCGAAGGGTCCCGGCACGTTCAGCGCCGGCACCACCGATGAAAAGGATTTCTGTTTGACGCAGGGCAGCAGCTCGCACTACCAGGTCCTCAGGATCCCCGTGACGGCGACGGACAAGGAGATCAAGGTCGCGTACCGGAAGGCGGCCCGGCTCGCCCACCCGGACCACGGGGGCGATCCGGCCGCGTTCCGGCGCGTCACCCTCGCCTACGAAACGCTCATCGACGCGAAGCGGCGCGCGGACTACGACCGCTCGTACGGCAGCGGGACGGGCGCCTATGCGACCCCGGCCGCGGAGGAGGGGGCGCACTTCGATGCCCCGGCCGCGGGCAGCAGGGCGTCGGCCAATGTGCGCCGGCCGAACACGCCGCGGAGCACCGCGGGGGACGCGCCCGTCTATGTCCCGCCCTTCGAACAGTTCGGTGCGGGGACCGCGGTGCCGCTGATTCCGGCGGATGTGGCCCGCCAGCAGGTCCACGGGATGCCCCGCAAGCGCGGGATCTTCGGGGCCGAGGCGCGGATCCAGCGCGAGATGCGCACCGTGCAGCTGATCAGCAGGCAGATCCTGACGGCGATTCCGGCGGCGCGCCTTATTAACGGTCTGCAGTCGCCTGCGGACAACAGCCACATCGACCACGCGCTCCTGTCCGGCTACCGGCTGGCGATCATCGGCTCCATGCTGCTGCCGCCCGGCGCGTACGCGTGGAACGGCAGCACGCTGACCCACGGCGGGCGCTCGGTCGCACCGCCCCAGCTTGCGCACGTGGTGCGCCGGATGCAGGATATCTTTCCCGAGCTCAATGTGACCGGCTGGATCGTTGTCCACAGCACGGACGGCAACCTGCACCAGCCGGTCATCGACCGGCACCGCCGCCTGCCCGGCGGCCAGGGCCGCGGCTACGAGGAGAACTCGGGGCTGGTCGAGGTGGTCAATGCCGCGGGCCTGGCCCGCGGCCTCAAACAGTTCCTCGGCTCGGGCCCGGCCCCCAATACCGTCAACGTCCCCGTGCTGGCCCGGCTGCTGCGCGGGATGCATTAGGCCCGACGCCGGATCGCTAGGATGGGACGGTGTTCCGCATCCTCTTCTACACCCCCGAAATTCCCGGCAATACGGGCAATGCCATCAGGCTGGCCGCCATCACGGGCGCCGAGCTGCATCTGGTGGAGCCGCTGGGCTTTGATTTTTCCGATGCCAAGCTCCGGCGCGCCGGCCTCGACTACCACGACCTCGCCGTCGTGACCGTTCACAAGGACCTCGACGCGGCCTGGGCGGCATTGCAGCCCGAGCGGGTCTTTGCCTTCACGTCCGACGGCGAAACCACCTACACGGACATCCGCTACCGGGCGCGCGACGTCCTGTTGTTCGGTCCGGAATCCGTGGGGCTGCCGGAGGACATCAAGCACCGCCCCGAGGTGACGTCCCGCGTCCGACTGCCGATGCTGCCGGCCCTGCGGTCACTGAACCTCGCCAACGCCGCCTCCATTGCCGTCTATGAGGCGTGGCGCCAGAACGGGTTCGCCGGGGCCAAACTGTAGCCCGCCGGCGGCAGGCATCCTGCTGCAGGTCCCGCCCATCCGCGCTGCCCGCCGCACCGAATCACTTCTGAAGACGGCAGGTCAGCCGTCCCCGCAACACACCACAGCGGGCCACCGGAAGGGAGCGAGGAACGGCGGGTGAGCACACTTCATTTGGGCCGGCGCATCGCTGGTCCGCCTTCGCCCGCAGGCGCTTTATGCTTGGGGGTAATGGAAACTCCGAACGCCCCGAACCCCGAGGCCTCCGCACCCGCCGGCACGTCCGCCGACATCAACAGCAGGCTGGGCAGCCTGCTGGAACTGATTGCCCAGGGCGACCAGGCAGCTTTCGCGGAATTCTACGGGCTGACTTCCCGGCGGGTGTTCGGCATGGCACGCCGGGTACTGATCGACACCGAACTGAGCGAGGACACCACGCAGGAAGTCTTCCTCCAGGTGTGGCAGAACGCCGCCAAGTTCGATGCCGCTGCCGGCAGCCCGCTCGCCTGGCTGATGACGATCTCGCACCGCCGCGCGGTGGACAAGGTCCGGTCGTCCCAGTCCGCCACCGACCGCGAAGCCAAGTACGGCGCCAGCAGCCAGGAGATCGACCACGATTCGGTTGCGGACGAGGTGGGCACCCGGCTCGAGGCCGAGGCTGTGGTCCGGTGCCTGGAGACACTGACCGACACGCAACAGGAATCCGTCCGGCTGGCATACTACGGCGGCCTGACCTACCGCGAAGTGGCCGAGCGGCTCAACGCCGCCGTTCCCACGATCAAGTCCCGCATCCGCGACGGACTCATCCGACTGAAGACCTGCCTGGGGGTGAGCTGAATTGACCGACATGAACAACCATGACCGCAACCGCCGCCCCGGCGGCTTCACGGCAGACATCGCCACGGACCTAGCCGCAGGCCGCGTCGTGGACCTGGCCGAGATCTACGCCCTCAACGCCCTGGACGACGCCGAGCGTGCCGCGATCGATCATTTCCTCGCCTCGGCACCCGCCGCCGACCGGGATGCGTTCAACAAGCGCGTCCGTCAGGCCCGGGAGACCCTGGCCACGAGCTTCACCGCTGAGGAAGAGCCCCCGACCGGGCTGCTGGACCGGATCCTGGCCACGCTGCCGGCACAGGCGACGGCACATCCTGCGGCACAAACCGCGGCACCGGCAGTGCCACGCCCGGTGCGCGACGCCACGGAAATGCCGATCGCTGACGAACTTGGTGAAGCCCGGAAGCGCCGGGACGAACGCCGCCGCCCGCAAGGCATGCGGAACTGGCTTATCGGCGTCGCCGCCGCGGCGGCGATCGCCCTTGGCGGCGTCGGCGTCGGCGCCTATGTGGCCAACCAGAACGATCCGCTTAACCAGGTGATGCAGGCCGGTGACGTCCGGCAGGCCACCGTCGATGTCAACGGCGGCGGCACCGCCACCGTGACGATTTCCCCGTCCAAGGACGCCGCCGTCGTCAAGATGAACGGCGTCCCGGCCCCGCCTGCGGGCAAGGTCTACCAGATGTGGCTGATCCCCAAGGACGGCTCGGCTCCGGTGTCGCAGGGCCTCATGGATGCTGAAGCCCTGTCCAAGCCGGCGGTCGTCAAGGGCATCGGCTCTGCTTCCTCCCTGGGCATCACCGTGGAGCCGGCCGGCGGATCCGCGTCGCCGACCCTTCCCACCGTCGCCGCCGCGCCGCTCGGCGCGTAGGGCACCGCCTCCAGCGCCCGCGGGAAACCGGTCCGCGCAGGACAACGAAAAGCCGTCCGGGCCTTGGCACCTTCCGCTGAAGGGGCCAAGGCCCGGACGGCCTTTGTGCATTGTCCGCGGCTCTGGACCGTGGTGTCCGGCTAAATGACGAGCGAGAGCAGCATGACCAGGCCGAAGCCCACCACCGAGATCAGCGTCTCCATCACGGACCACGTCTTGAACGTCTGGCCCACCGTCAGTCCGAACAGTTCCTTGACGAGCCAGAACCCGGCGTCGTTCACGTGCGAGAAGAACAGGGAACCGGCGCCGATGGCCAGGGCCAGCAGTGCGGCGTGCGTCGGTGACAGCGAGCCGGCCAGCGGGGCCACGATGCCGGCCGCCGTCACCGTGGCGACGGTCGCCGAGCCTGTGGCCAGGCGCAGGGCGACCGCCACGATGAAGCCGAGCACCAGCACGGACATGTTGGTCCCCTCGGCCCAGGCCTTCACGGAGTCCCCCACCCCCGCACCGATCAGCGTCTGCTTGAAGCCGCCGCCGGCGCCGACGATCAGGAGGATTCCGGCGATCGGGCCGAGGCTGGCGCTGATCTTCTTGGTGATCAGGGCTCCGTTGAGCCCGACGGCGTAGCCGAAAGTCACCATGGCCAGCAGGACGGCCAGGGTCATGGCAACCAGCGGCTGCCCGACGAAGTCGAAGAAGGTCCGGATGGCCGGGGCCGTCTTGGGGTCGGGCCAGATGATGTCCATGACGGCCTTGAGCAGCATGAGCACCACCGGGAACAGGATGGTCAGCAGCGTGACGAGGAAGCTCGGCGGGCGCTTGACGCCTTCCAGGTCCGCGCCGTGCACGGTGTCGACGCCGCCGGCGACAGCGGGAGCGCCGACAGGCACCCACCGGGCCGCCAGGCGGGAGAAGAGCGGGCCGCAGATGATCACCGTGGGGACGGCAACGAGGATGCCGAGCGCCAGGGTGGTGCCGAGATCGGCTTTGACGGCGCTGATCGCGATCAGCGGTCCCGGGTGCGGCGGCACCAGGCCGTGCAAAACGGACAGGCCGGCCAGCGCCGGGATCGCGATGCGCATGAGCGGCATCTTCGACCGCTGGGTGACCAGGACGATAACCGGCAGCAGCAGGACGAGGCCGATTTCGAAAAACATCGGCAGGCCGATGATCACGGCAACGAGCGTGATGGACCAGACGAGCTTGTTGCCGGTCGCTTTGGCCAGGAGGGTATCGACCACCCGGTTGGCGCCGCCGGAGTCAGCCAGCAGTTTGCCCAGCATGGCGCCGAGGGCGACCAGCAGGCCGACTTCCTTCAGGACGCCGCCCACACCGTCCTCGAAGTTGGCGATCACCTTGGCCGGATCCACGCCCGCGGCCAGGCCGACAAATCCGGAGCCCAGGATCAGGGCCAGGAAGGGATGGAACTTGAACTTGGCGATCAGCACCACGAGCAGGACGATGCCCAGGCCCGCAATGAGCAGTAGTTGGGTGTTAACGCCGGTGCCGGCGTCAACGGCAGCCGGAAGCTGCGTTGCAAAAAGAGATGTCACAAAATTTCCTTGGTGGACGGCGGAACGCGGGAGGCTCAGGGCCGGGCGTTGGCGGCGTCGAGGCTGAGTCGGGTGATGATTTCCTGTGCTTCCTCCGCGGGCGGCGCGGAGACGGACAGGGAGATGAAGTTTTCGTCGGCCGTGGGCGCTTCGAGCGCCTCGAACTGGGATTCGAGCAGGGACGGGGGCATGAAGTGGCCGTGGCGGGAGGCCAGGCGGTCGGAGATCTTGTCCCGCGATCCTTCGAGGAAGACGAAGACCACGCCTTCTCCCCGCAGGACGTCCCGGTAGCGCTTCTTCAGCGCCGAACATGTCACGATTCCCGGCGTTCCGGCCGCCGTGTGGGCCCGGATCCAGTCGGCAATACGTTCCAGCCAGGGCCAACGGTCCTCGTCGGTCAGCGGCTCGCCGGCGTGCATCTTGGCCACATTGGCTTCGGGGTGCAGGTCGTCGCCTTCGGCGAGATCCCAGCCCAGCCGGCCGGCCAGCAGCCCCGCGACGGTCGATTTGCCCGAGCCGGAGACTCCCATGACCACGAGAACGGGGTGGTGCGCAGTCTTCGCCATCAAAGTCTGCCTCTCATCAAATAAATATGATTTAAACAGAGGCAAGCATATGGCAGCGGCAGTGTGTGCGGCAACACTAAAAGCCGGCGATGGTCCCCGGACCGTTGACTGTGACGACATGGAAGGCCTCCGCGCTGCGTCCGGCGGGAAGCCCCGCGCGCTCCCCCGTCGCGAGCATGAGGCCCCGGACCGTGCGCTCCATGGCGTCGACATCAGGATGCTGGCTGACGTGGATGTGGATGGCGGCAAGCTTGCCCTCCACATGCTCTGTGACGTCCACGAAGTGGTTTTCGCGCTCCTCGGGGCCGGCGAAGAGCCACAGCCAGGGCAACTTGTAGGCTTCCAGCCCGGCCTCGGCCAGTTCCGGGTACGCGAACGGGTTTTCCAGCGCCGGGTACACGGCCCGGGTCACGGCCTCCCCCACCGCCAGGTGGTCCGGGTGGCTCTTCTGGATCCGGTTCCAGTTGCGTTCCGGATGCATGGACAGGACGACGTCGGGCCGCAGCTGCCGGATCAGGCGCACCACCTCACGCATCACCTCGTGCGAGGCTTCGAGATAGCCGTCCCGCTGGTGCAGGTAGTGGATGTCCGTGACGCCGACGAGGGCGGCGGCGCGCTCCTGTTCCGCGGTGCGCAGCCGCACGATCTCGTCGCGCTGTTCGGGGTCGAAGCCGCCGGCGTCGCCGTCGGTCATGATGCAGTAGCTGACCTGGACGCCGGCGGCGGTCCAGGCCGCAACCGTGCCGGCGGCGCCGAAGTCGATGTCGTCAGGGTGGGCCGTGAAACAAAGCACCCGCTCGATCCGGGAGGTCTCCGGATCGAACGGGCTTTGCGCCGGGGCGGCGGTGGAGCTCATCGGTCAGCCTTGGCGCTTCTTGATTTCCGCGGTGGCCTGCGGCAGCACCTGGAAGAGGTCGCCCACAACACCGAAGTCCGCGATCTCGAACACCGGTGACTCGGCGTCCTTGTTCACGGCGACGATCACCTTGGCCGTCTGCATGCCGGCCTTCTGCTGGATGGCGCCGGAGATGCCCGCGGAGATGTAGAGCTGCGGCGAGACGGTTTTGCCGGTTTGCCCGATCTGCGCGTCGTGGCCGATCCAGCCGGCGTCCGTGGCGGCGCGCGAGGCGCCGATGGCCGCGCCCAGGGCGTCGGCGAGGTCTTCCAGGGGGCCGAAGTTGCCGTCCACCCCGCGGCCGCCGGCCACGACGATCCGCGCCTCGGTCAGCTCCGGGCGCCCGCTGGCGGGCTTTTCGTTCCGTGCCGTGACGCGGGCCGCGGCGGCGGTGGCGTCGGCCGGGAGCCCGACGGTGACGCTGTCCGGAGCCGCGGCGGGCGCCGCGGGCTCGGGCGTGACACTGTTGGGCTTCACGGTCAGCACGGAGACGGGCGTCGTGGCCTTCGCTGTGGTGGTGTAGGACCCGGCCAACACAGACTTGTGCGCCGTTCCGTCCGGGTCCACGGCCACGACGTCGGTGATGACGCCGGCGCCGAGTTTGATGCCGAGCCGGGCGGCGATTTCCTTGCCTTCGGCGGAGTTCTCGGCGAGGACCACGGTCGCAGCGGAGGCGTGCACCGCGGCCGCCAGGTAGGACGCCTTCGGGCCCACGAGGTAGTCGTCGAGGTCGTCGGCCGAGGGCAGGTAGAGCGTCCGGGCGCCGTATTCGCCCAGGGTGCGGGCGACGTCGTCGTGCAGTTCGCCGTTGACGGCGACCACGGATTCGCCCAGGGACCGGGCGATCGTGAGCAGCTCCAGGCTGGATTTCTTCAGCGCCTGGCCGGGGTTGTCGATGAAAACGAGTACTTTTGCCATGTTCGGATATTCCCCTTTAGAGCAGCTTCTGGGCGGCCAGGAACTCGACCAGCTGAATGCCGGCGTCGCCTTCGTCGGTGATGATGGTGCCGGCCGTGCGGGGCGGACGGACCTCTGCGGTCTCGACGGCGGTCCAGGAGCCGGCACTGCCCACCTGCGACGCGTCGACGCCGATGTCGGCCAGGGAGAGCGTGGTGATGGTCTTCTTCTTGGCCGCCATGATGCCCTTGAAGTTGGGGTAGCGGGGGTCGTTGATCTGGTCGGTGACCGAGACGACGGCCGGCAGCGGCGCCTCAACGGTATCGGAGTGCGTGTCGCCGTCGCGGCGCGCGGTGAGCTGGCCGCCGTCGAGCTCCAGCGACGCCGCGAAGGTCACCTGCGGAAGGCCCAGGCGCTCGGCGAGCTGTGCCGGGACGAGGGAGGTCTCGCCGTCCGTGGAGGCCATGCCCGTGAGGATGAGGTCGGCCGGGGCGTCCGCGCCGAGGTGGCGGATAGCAGCGGCCAGGGCCAGCGACGTTGCGGCGGCGTCGGACCCGGCAAGGGCCTCGTCGCTGAGGTGCACGCCCTCGGTGGCGCCGATCTGCAGGGACTTCTTCACCGCATTGACGGCGCCGGCCGGGCCCATGCTCAGGGCAATGACCTTGTTGCCGGCCGCTTCCCCGCCGCGGGCCTCGATCAGCTGCAGCGCAGCCTCCAGGGCGTATTCATCCAGTTCGGAGAGAATGCTTTCGGAGCGGTCCGTGGTGTTTCCCGCACCGGTGAGGTGCCGGTCGAACTGCGCATCCGGGACGTGCTTGACCAGCACAATGATTTTCAGAGTCTCTTCCACTGTGTCTACAGCAGCCTTCCATGCGGGTGGATAGCCGCCCCTGGCGGGGTCATGGCAACGGAACGCCCGGCAGCCGGGCTGTTCCTAGCTAACCATAAAGCCGCGGCGCGGCGCCGCCTGGGTTAACGCCTGTGTCAGGGCCGGACACGGGAATGACAGGGCGCGGCGATGGCAGAGCATGGCAATGGCCGGGCCGCACCGCGCGGGTGCTGCCCGGCCATTGCCTGTGCCTGGTGCGCTGTTGCTACTGCACTGCCTCCAGGGGAGGTGTGCTTACTGTTCGGCTGCGGCGCCGAGGGTCACATCGACTTCCTTCTCCTGGCCGCCGCGCAGCACCGTGACCTTGACCGTGCCGCCGGCAGGCTGTTCACGCACCGCAGCGGTCAACTGGTTGGGATCGCTGATGGTCAGGTTCTGGAACTTCGTGACGACGTCGCCGACCTTGATGCCGGCCTTGTCAGCGGCCGAGCCGGACTCAACCGTCGCTACCTCGGCGCCCACGGAGAACCCGGAAGCCGACGAGCCGGCGGTCTTGGCCTTGACGCTGACACCGAACTGCCCGTGCGTGGCCTTGCCGTTGTTGATGATCTCCTGGGCCACGCGCTTGGCGTTGTTGATCGGGATGCTGAAGCCCACGCCGATGTTGCCGCTGCTGCTGCCGGTGGCCGAATCGCCGCCGGCGGAGGCGATCGCGACGTTGACGCCGATGATTTCACCCTTCGTGTTCACCAGCGCGCCGCCGGAGTTGCCGGGGTTGATGGCCGCATCCGTCTGGATGACATTGATCGAGATGGACCCCTGGTCTGCGGTGCTCTGGGACTGGCCGCCGCCGGGAGGTGCGAACTGGAAGCCCTGGTCGCCGCCCTGGGAGTTGTCCGCACCGTCCTTAGGCGCGGCCGAGGACGCCACGCTGATGGTCCGGTTCAGGGTGGAGACGATGCCGTCCGTGACAGTGCCGGTAAGTCCGAGCGGCGAGCCGATAGCGACGGCGGTGTCGCCGACATTGAGCTTGCCGGAATCACCCAGCGTTGCCGGGACCAGCCCGGAGGCGTTGTCAATCTTGATCACGGCGAGGTCGGAAAGGGGGTCGGTGCCGACAATCTTCGCGGAGTAGACCTTGCCGTCGTGGGTCCGGACTTCCACGGTGGCATTGGCCGCCTTGCCGTCGAGCGTCACCACGTGCGTGTTGGTCAGCACGTGCCCCTCGGCGTCCAGGATGATCCCGCTGCCGGTGCCGCCGTCGCTGCCGCTGGTGGCTTTGATGGTCACAACGCTGGGGGAAGCCTTGAGGGCGGCGGCTGAGATGGCGTTGACGTCTTCCCTGTTGTTGACGATCACCGGACCGGCCTGGCTCGAGGTGCTCGTGGACGCGGTCGAGGCACGGTCCGCCAGCAGCGCGTTGCTGCCGGCAACCACGCCGCCGCCGATCAGGCCGGCCGCCACGATGCTGGCCACGAGGGTCGGGACGCCGAACGCCGCCTTGCGCTTCGGGGCGTGCGCCGGGTCGTTCGCGAAGCTCTGCCCGGAAAAGCTCTGGCCGGAACCATAGGACGGTCCCGGCGGCTGGTTGCCATAGGGGGCGTAGCCGTAGTGCGGCTGGTTTCCTGCGGGCGCACCGTACGCGTGGGGTCCGGGCTGCTGGGGCTGGGTCTGTGAAGGCTGGGGCTGTGAGGGCTGGAGCTGGGGAGGCTGGGACTGGGAGTAGACCGGACGCGGCGCACCGTCCTCGGGGCGGTCCAGCCGGAGCGTCGGGTTCGCGGGCGTCGGGGCGGGCTGCGCAGGGACAGTCGGCTGCGTGACAGGCGGCTGCGCGGCGACATCAGGCTGCGCCGCGACATTCGGCTGCGCCGGCGCGCTATCCTGGGGCCCCGCCGGTTCCCGGTGGTGTTGTGTCGGCTCAGGTGACGCACCCGGCACTGGGTTCTCAGTCATGAGACTTCCTTTCATCCTCGTCTGCCTCTAACTATGGACGCTCAGACTGATACTAGAGCGGACATTTGCTGGGAGGTTCCTGAATGGATAGTCGGCGGCCGGCAGGGCTGTATTCCTGCACGGTTAACCTGCTTAAGCGCGTTTCGCTGGTGGCATATTCCCGTCGGTGGACGGCCATTTGGGTGCACCATAGAATCAAATGGAATTGCCACAGCGACCTGCGGCTTTACATCTGCGTGGGGGCGCTGCTGCATTCTGTGACGGCTGGTTCGACCGAACCGGTCCCAGAAGTGCTGAAGGGTTGCACATGCGGTCTAAGTTGAATCGTTTCCTCGCCGTCCTTGGCGTGGCCGGATTACTGGCGCTTCCCGCCGCCCCGGCCCTGGCCGAAGATCCGGTGACCATCCCGTCCGGGCAGAACATCGTGGACGACGCGAACGTGCTCGGCAGCCGCAAGGGCGAAGTCCAGGACGCGATCCAGCAGCTCCTGAAGGACCACAAGTACAACCTGTACGTCATCACGGCCAAGACGTTCGAGAACCCGACCGATCCCAAGGCGTGGGCCCAGGCCGTCGCAAAGAACAAGGGCATGGGCAAGGCCGACGTCATCCTCACGATGTCCGATGACGGCCACTACTACTTCTCCCCCTATTCGACCAGCGCCATCTACCCCAAGACCTCAAACATCGTGCAAAACGCGATCGTGCCCAACCTGGCCGGAGGCAAGCGCGACTTCGCGCAGGCGGCCATTGATACCGCGACTGCGGTGGGCGATGCTGCCGCCGGCGGCAGCGGCGCCGTCCAGTCCGGCGGCGGCGCGGGCAGCGCCGTCCTGGTGGGAGTCGGCGTCGTGGCCGTGGGCGGTGCGGGCACGTACCTGTACCTGCGCAGCCGCCGCAAGAAGGCGGCCCAGGGCGCCGGGGGCACCGCCGGGTCCCAGGGCGGCGCGCCGGATCCGCTGGCAGGCCTCAGCGTCGCCGAGCTGCGCCGGAAGAGTGACTCCCTGCTGATCGAAGCCGATGACGCCATCAAGTCCAGCGAACAGGAACTTGGATTCGCCCAGGCCCAGTACGGCGACTCCGCGGTGGGCAACTTCACCAAGGCACTGCAAGAGGCGAAGGGGCACATGACGGAGTCGTTCAAGCTGCAGCAGCAGCTCGACGACCACATTCCCGACACCGAGGAGCAGCAGCGCAGCTGGCTCGGCGAAATCATCCGCCGTTCCGAAGCCGCCCTGGCGTCGCTGCAGGAGCAGAAAGCCGACTTCGATTCGCTGCGCGAACTGGAGAAAAACGCCCCGCAGGCCCTCGCCGCGGTCGGTACCGGTGCCGCCGAGGCCCGGGAAAAGATTGCCAGCGCGGAACAGTCGCTGACCGAGCTGCGCGCCAAGTACGCCGAGAGCGCCCTGGTCCAGGTGGCGGACAACATCAACCAGGCCAAGGAACGCCTCGACTTCGTCCAAAACGCCTCCGCCGCGGCGCAGGAAAAGCTCGCGGCGGGTGAAAACAGCCTCGCCGCCGTCGCCGTGCGCGCCGCGGAGGAGAGCCTGCACCAGACCAACGTCCTGATCGGCGCCATCACCAAGGTGGCCAGCAGCCTCGGCGAGGCACGCAGCAGCCTGGAGGCCGCCGTCGTCGACACCGCCCAGGACCTTGCCCAGGCGAAGGCCATGATCCAGTCCGGCGCCCACCCGGAACTTTCCGGCCCGGTGGCCGCCGTGGAGGCCGCGCTGGCACAGGTCAAGGCCCAAATCCAGAGCGGCAAGATCGATCCGATCGCCACGCTGAAGCAGGTGGAAACGGCACACCAGACCCTCGATCAGGCCCTCGGCGGAATCCGCGACCAGCAGGAGCAGGTGCGCCGGGCCCAGGCCTCGCTGCAGCAGAGCATCATGTCGGCCCAGGCCCAGATCAGCGCGACATCGGACTACATCACCGCCCGCCGCGGCGGGGTCGGCACCGAGGCCCGCACCCGCCTGGCGGAGGCCCAGCGGAATCTGGACTACGCACTCTCCATCTCCCGCAACGACCCGGTGACGGCGCTCCAGTACGCCCAGCAGGCCTATGCGCTTGCGACGCAGGCCGCACAGCTGGCCCAGTCCGACGTTGACCACTTCGGCGGCTACGCCAGTCAGGGCTATGGCCGCGGCGGGATGTTCGGTGGCAGCGGCGGCGGAGGATTGGGCGGAGCGATCCTCGGTGGCATCCTCATCAACTCGATCCTTCACGGCGGTGGCGGCGGCGGCTGGGGCGGCGGTGGCGGCGGTGGCTGGGGCGGCGGTGACTCCGGCGGTGGCTGGGGCGGCGGCGAGTTCGGCGGAGGCGGCGATTTTGGCGGCGGTGACTCCGGCAGTTTCTAGCACCTGAAGCTTTACATCTGTTCACTGGAGGCAGTGAGGCAAGTGAGCAGGACAACTGAGCATGACAATTGAGCAGGACGAAAGGTAAAACCATGGTTAAGCAGTCCATCTTCGGCCGTATGGCACAGCTGGCGAAGGCCAACATCAACTCGTTGTTGGACCAGGCCGAGGATCCGCAGAAGATGCTGGACCAGATGGTCCGTGACTACACGAACAACATCGCGGAGGCCGAATCCGCCGTCGCCCAGACCATCGGCAACCTGCGTATGCTCCAGGATGACTATAACGAGGACGTCCGCAATGCCCAGGACTGGGGCAACAAGGCCCTCGCGGCGTCCCGGAAAGCCGACGAATACCGGGCCAAGGGCGATATCGGCGACGCCGAGAAGTTCGACAACCTCGCCAAGGTGGCCCTGCAGCGCCAGATCGCCTCGGAAAACGAGGCCAAGGCCGCCGAGCCGGGCATCGCGTCCCAGTCCGAGGTGGTGGACAAGCTCAAGCAGGGCCTTGACCAGATGAAGGGCAAGCTCAATGAACTGACCAGCAAGCGCAACGAGCTGGTAGCCCGGTCCAAGACCGCGGCGGCGCAGAGCCAGGTCCACGACGCCCTCAAGAGCATCAACATCATGGACCCCACCTCCGAGGTGGGCCGCTTCGAAGAGAAGATCCGCCGCGAGGAGGCCAAGGTCAGGGGCCAGCAGGAACTTGCCGCCTCCAGCTTGGACGCCCAGTTCAACGCGCTCGAGGACCTCGGCGAACAGACCGAAATCGAGGCCCGGCTCGCCGCGCTGAAGTCGGGCAGCGGCCCCGCGGCCATCGGCACCGGAGACCGCGCCGCCGCCGGCTCCACAGTGGACGAGGCCGACTTCGACAAGCTCTAAGCTGTCCGCCGGGCGGGCCTGGGACCGCAGGCCCGCCCGGCGCGGTTGCCCCCTTTCGCGCTGTACCGGGATCCGACGCGTGTAGCGTGGGTCCATGTCTGCGACCATTGTTTGGCTCCGCGACGACCTCCGGCTGGATGACAATCCTGCCCTGACGGAGGCCGCCGCCCTCGGCACCCCCCTGACCGTTGTCTACATCCTCGACGAGGAGTCGCCCGGCATCCGGCCCCTGGGCGGTGCCGTGAAGTGGTGGCTCCACCATTCCCTCACCGGGCTTGCCGCCAGCCTCGAAGCCGTAGGCTCGCGTCTGGTGCTCCGGCGCGGACCGGCCGCCCCGATCATCCGCGAGCTCGCCGCGGAGACGTCCGCCAACACCCTGGTGTGGAACCGCCGCTATGGCGCACCCGAACGGGCGGTGGATGCCGGCCTGAAAAGCTGGGCGGCCAGCGAGGGCATCAACGCGGGGAGCTTCCAGGCCAACCTCTTGTTCGAACCCTGGACGGTTCGCACCGGCGGCGGGGGGCCCTACAAGGTCTTCACCCCGTTCTGGAAGGCCTGCCTGGCCGGCGCCGAGCCCCGCCAGCCCCAGCCCGCTCCGGAGCGGCTCCCTGGCCCGGCCCGCACCGGCCACGGAACCTTGCCGTCGAGCGACTCCCTCGACGGCTGGGGATTACTCCCCCGCCGTCCCGACTGGAGCACCGGCTTGGCGGCCACCTGGACACCGGGTGAAGGCGGCGCCCACAGCCGGCTGGCGGATTTCGTGGACGGACCGGCCGCCGAGTACGGCACCGGGCGCGACATCCCGGGGGTGGAAGGCACCAGCCGGCTCTCACCCCATCTGCGCTTCGGCGAAATCAGTCCCTTCCGGATCTGGCACACGCTACTGGACCACTTCGGGCCGCGCATACCGGCCGACGTCGGGATCTTCCGTTCCGAACTCGGCTGGCGGGAGTTCTGCTGGCAGCTGCTCTATGAGAACCCGGACCTGGCCACGCAGAACTACCGGCACGAGTTCGACCGGTTCCAGTGGCAGCCGCCGTCGAAAGCCGAACTGGAGGCCTGGCAGCAGGGCCGCACGGGCTACCCGCTGGTGGACGCCGGCATGCGCCAGCTCTGGCAGACGGGCTGGATGCACAACCGCGTGCGGATGGCGGCGGCATCGTTCCTGGTGAAGAACCTGCTGGCCGACTGGCGGCTGGGCGAGGCATGGTTCTGGGACACACTGGTGGACGCCGATGCCGCCAGCAACCCGGCCAACTGGCAGTGGGTCGCGGGGTCCGGGGCCGACGCATCCCCCTATTTCCGGATCTTCAACCCGGTCACCCAAAGCAAGAAGTTCGACGCCCCGGGACGCTACCTGCGCGGCTACATTCCGGAGCTCGCCGCCCTGGACGACAAGTCCGTCCACGAGCCGTGGAAGGCCAACGGGGACGCCTCCGGCTATCCGGCGCCAATCGTGGACCTCGCCGAGACCCGTGCCCGGGCCCTGGCAGCCTACCAGCGACTCAAGGACGCCTGAGGGCAGCCCCGCCCGCCCGGGGAGCGCCAAGTCTCATGGAACGGCAAAGGCCCGGATCATCAGATCCGGGCCTTTGCGAGCACCGCTGGCGCTTACTGGTTGCGGGGACAGGATTTGAACCTGTGACCTCTGGGTTATGAGCCCAGCGAGCTACCGAACTGCTCCACCCCGCGTCGCTCGATCAACAATACCCTACTTTTGACCGCCCCATGACCACCCTGGTTTTCCGACGATTCTGCCGCCGGCCCAGGGTGGCGGCCGCGCTCCTTGCCCGCGGGACGCACTTAAAGCAGAAGGTCCGGAACACTATTTCCAGTGTTCCGGACCTTCGCTTCAGTTGCGGGGACAGGATTTGAACCTGTGACCTCTGGGTTATGAGCCCAGCGAGCTACCGAACTGCTCCACCCCGCGTCGCACAAACAACTCTACCTGCCGGTGAACTTCAGGCCAAATCGAGGTGACGTGATGTGCATCTCCCCCGCCCCGCCGCCGGTGAGACCGTCCGGAAATGGCACCGGCCGGGCCCAACCTCCGTGGAGGTCAAGCCCGGCCGGTGTCCGGCGATTGGGCGCCGGTGTCCGTTACTGCGGGTGCATCAGCTGCCGGCGGTAGCCGACGGACTGGGCGACGCCGTGGGAGCCGCGGTGGCTGCCGGAGCCGGCGCGGACGCCACTTCCAGCTTCGCCTCGGCCTCCAGGGCCTTCTGCAATGCTGCGGCGAGCTTCTTCTGCTGCTCGCCGTAGGTCGCGAAGTCACCCTTGGCGAGCGCGTCCTGGCCGGCCTTGATCGCGGCGTTGGCCTCGTCGAGTGCGGCCTTCAGTTGCGCCTTGGCATCCGTGGTTCCGGGAGCCGGCGCTTGGCCGCCGGGGGTGGCGGGTGTTTGCCCCTTGTTCCCCGAGTCTCCTGCCGCAGCCCCGGAGTTGCCGCCGAACAGCTGGTTCAGGGCCTCGTTCAGGGTGGGCGCGAAGCCGATCTTGTCGCCGAACGCCACGAGGACCCGCTGCAGCGTCGGGTACGAGGTCTCACCCGTGGAGCGCAGATAGACGGGCTGGACGTACACCATGCCGCCGCCGACCGGCAGGGTCAGGAGGTTGCCGTTGAGCACCGCCGAGGCGCCCTGCCGCAGCAGGTTCAGGGCCTGCGACACGGTGGGGTCTGAGTTGAACTTGTTCTGTGCCTGGCCGGGGCCGGGCACCTGGGTTTCCGGCGGGATCTGCAGGAGCCGGAGCTGGCCGTAGCTTTCGGCCTTGACGCCCTTCTGGTTGCCGGCGTCGGAATCGGCGGCCAGGTAGCCGTAGAGCACGTTGCGGGCGTTGCCGTTGACCACCTGCGGGATGAACGAGGACGTCAGCTGGAACGCCGGCTTGTCCTGGTCCGGCATCTTCAGCGACATGTAGTACGGCGGCTGCTTGACCTCGTCCTGGACGGTGGGGTCGTTGGGCACGGACCACGCGTCAATGTTCGTGTAGAAGCTGTCCGGGTTGGTCACGTGGTACCGGCCCAGGAGTTCGCGCTGGACCTTGAACAGGTCTTCCGGGTACCGGACGTGGCTCATGAGCGCACCCGACATCTCCGAGTAGGGCTTGAGCGAGGTCGGGAAGACCTTCTGCCACGCCTTCAGGACGGGGTCCTGGTCATCCCAGGCATACAGCGTCACGGAGCCGTCATAGGCATCCACCGTGGCCTTGACCGAGTTGCGGATGTAGTTGACCGAACTGTTCGGCAGGGCGACCGTCCGGTTCGCGGCGGTCTGCGAGTCGGCCGTGGCGGCGGACAGCTGCTCCTGCTGGGAGTACGGGAAGTACGGGCTCGTGGTGTAACCGTCCACGATCCACTTCACCCGCCCGTCGACGACGGCGGGGTAGGCATTGCCGTCGACCGTCAGGTACGGGGCAACCTTCTCGACGCGGTCCCGCGGGTTGCGGTCGTACAGGATCTGCGACTCGGCGTTCACGCCGTCGGAGAGCAGCATGTCCGAGGACTGGAACTTGATCGAGTAAAGGATCTTGTTGAAGAAGCTGCCGACGTTCGGGCCGCCGTTGCCGGTGAAGGTGTACTGCGTTTCGCCGTCGCCTTCCTTGGCCGCGGGCCGGTCCTGCTCGCGGTGCGGTGCGCCGGCCGGCGCACCGACGATCGAGTAGTCCGGTGAGTTCTCGCCGAAGTAGATGCGCGGCTGGTAGGTCGAATCGTTGCCGAGCGCGCCGGTGGACGGGATGCCCGCCTGCAGGAAGTCCGGCTTGCCGTCCACGGTGAACGTGTTGCCCTTGGCCGCGACGACGCCGTAGCCGTGCGTGTAAACGACGTGCCGGTTCAGCCAGGATTGCTGGTTCGTGGCCAGACCGTCAGGGTTGAGTTCACGGACGGCGATGACCGTGTCCTGGGTCTTGCCGTCGATCTGGTAACGGTCCACATTCAGTGCCTTGGGGAACTGGTAGTAGGGCCGGTACTGCTCAAGCTGGGAGAACGCATCCGAGATCAGGTTCGGATCCAGCAGGCGGATGTTTGCGGTGGTCTGCTGGTCGGGGGCCAGGGCGCCGGTGGTGGCGTTGGTGGTGGCGTTGTACCGGGTTTCCTGGACCTTATCCAGGCCGTAGGCGGCACGGGTCATGGCGATGTTGCGCTGGATGTACTGGTTCTCCAACGTCTGCTCCGACGGGCGGACCTGGAACTGCTGGATGACCCACGGGTAGACGCCGCCGGCGAGGATGGCCGTGATCACCAGCATGGCCGTGCCGATCACCGGAAGGCGCCACTTGCCGATGATGGCGGCGACGACGAAAAGGACGGCCACGATGACTGCGGCCACGGCCAGGATGGCCTTGGTGGGAATGACGGCGTTCACGTCCGTGTAGAGCGCACCGGCCCAGCGGCCGTTGTTGTTCTGTACGGTGGCGTACCTGTCCAGCCAGAAGTTGATGCCCAGCAGCACGAGGAACGCGGCGCCCGTGACCGCGAGGTGGATCTGCGCGGCGCGGCTGGTGAAGATCCCGCGTTCCATGATCCGGATGCTGCCGTAGAGGTAGTGGGTGAGGATGCCCGCCAGGCCCGCCACCACCGTGACACTGATGAGGAACCCGGTGACGAAGCCGAGGAAAGGCAGCGTCATGAGGTAGAAACTGATGTCCAGGCCGAACTGCGGATCATTCTGTCCGAACGGCTCCTGGTTCAGGAACAGCAGGACCTTCTGCCACTGGCTGGCGGCGGCGCTGCCGGCGAACAGGCCAAACAGGATGGGGACACCCACCATCACGACCCGCCGGATGGGCTCGAGCTGGACCTGGTACCGGTTCAGGTTGTCCCGGACCTCCGAATCAGGGGCGTACACCGGCCGGGCGTGGTAGGCGATCCTGATGGCAAAGAACACGGCGGCAAACATGATCGCGAAACCGACCAGGAAGATCACGATCCTGGCCACGTTCTCGGTCATGAACACTTCGAAGAAGCCCAACTGCTGGTACCAGAGGACATCCGTCCAGACGTTGGCGAAGAAGATGAATCCGACCACGATCAGGGCCACGATGATCAGCGTCGGCGTCAGGGCGCCGCGTCGTGTCTGGGGTCTTCCGGGCGGGACAGTGCTGGCGGGACGGGACAAACTCGGTACCTCATAGCTGGTCGTCTACTGCTGGTTTTCAGTTATTGGTCGCTACCGTGTCTCAGTCCTTCGACTAAGGTCGCGGCATTGCAGGGTTGATGCATTCTAACGGCCGGTCCTGCCGTTCCGTCAGGGCCCTCCAACAGGTCCCGGCGGGGCGGCGTCGGCCGTCATTAGTGCCACGAGTGAGGCTGGCGCTTAGTTCCGCGGTCAGTCTAGTTGCTGGTGCACACCGGCAGACCGGATGTGTCGCCGCCTGACGCGGCCAGTTCAACCGCTTTGCGGGCGTCGGTGAGGTTCTCCACCTTGACGACCTGCAAGCCGTCGGGAATGTGGCCCACGACGTCGTCGCAGTTGGCCGCCGGTGCCAGGAACAACGTGGCACCACCGGACCGTGCTCCCAGCATTTTCTGGGCGATTCCGCCAATCGGGCCCACGGCGCCGTCCGGGGCGATGGTCCCGGTCCCGGCAATGTGCTTTCCCCCGGTCAGGTCCCCGGGGGTGACGGTGTCGATGATGCCGAGCGCAAACATCATGCCGGCGCTGGGTCCGCCCACCTTGTCCAGGGAGATTTTGACGTCAAACGGGAAGGTGAACTTGTACTGGAGCAGGACGCCGAGGATGTAGCGGCCGGAACTGTTCTTGGCCGGGGTGATCGTGACGGGCACCTGGCTGCCGCTACGGTCCACGATGACCTTGACCGGCTTGCCGTTGCCGGCTGCCAACTCCGCCTGGACCACGCCGAGGCCGGTGATGGGCTTGCCATTGATGGACACCAGAACGTCGCCGGTCTGCAGCAGGCCCTTCGAGGCGGAGCCGTCCGGCAGGCCGGCGACCTCCATCTTCTGCCCGAACGGGATATTCAGCTCCTTCAGAGCGGACGCAACGGCGTTCTCCTGGGAGGTGGTCATCGCGGTCGCGCTCTCCTGCTGGGACTGTTCCTTCGTCACTCCCGTCGGGAACAGCAGTTCCTCGGGGTAGACGGCTTTGGCCCCGTTGAGCCACGCGGCAAACGCCTCGAACACGCTGACGGGGCCGTTGGGACCGCCGTCGACATAGACAGTGGTCAGATCAAGGTTGCCCTTGGCCGGGAAGGTCTCGTGGCCGGTGACGCTGATGACCGGTTTGCCGTTGTCCTCGCCGATGGTGTTGAAGATAGGACCCGGCGATTCGACCACGTACGGCACCGGGAGGCTCACGGCAGTGATGCCAAGGGCCGCGGCAAGAAGCCCGGAGACGAGCATCGCTGAGGACCGGCGCTTCCGCCTGCCACGGACCGGGGCGGACGCCGGGTCGCTGGCGGGCTGCTCACCTTGGGTGACTGTCATTGAACGACCTCTCCGTGCAAACATTCCAGCTTCCAAGACTACGCGCTTGGCCGCCCCCGCCCGCTCTTTGCCGACAGCGAACGGGGCCTAGTTTCGGCAGACAGCCCCTCTCGCCGAGGGGTACCGTGAAGTTGAGAAGCAGCCACACCGACGATCGGCGGGATCATGACCTCCAACCCACTCAATCCGTCCAATGGCGACGAGGAACCCAAGGACCCGCTGGCAGAAATGCTCAAGAACCTGATGGGCGGCCAGGGCATGGGCAACATCGACCCCGCCGAACTCGCCAAGGCCGCCGGCCTCCCGGACGACCCCAACCTCCTGGCCCAGATGTTCTCCCAGGTGCAGGCCATGATGAGCGCCCCCTCGGAGGGGCCCGTCAATTGGAAGCTGGCGCACGAGAACGCCCGGCGGGTGGCTGCCAGCAGTTCTGACCCCTCGGTCACCGCACACCAGTCGCGGGAGGTCGATGAGGCCCTGCGGCTCGCAGAACTCTGGCTCGACCAGGTCACCGCCCTTCCGGCCACCGGTCTGATCGGCCGGGCCTGGTCCCGCGCCGAATGGGTTGAGGAGACCCTCGGAACATGGAAGCGGCTGACCGAGCCGGTGGCCAACAGCATCGCCAACGCGCTCTCCGCCGCCATGACCGAACAGATGCCCGAGGAAATGAAGTCCATGATGGGCGGCGCCTCCTCCATGATCCAGAACATGGGCGGGGCGATATTCGGCATGCAGCTCGGCCAGGCAATCGGCGCGCTCTCGGCCGAAGTGGTCAGCTCGACGGACATCGGCGTGCCCCTGGCCGACCTGGAAATGGCGCTCCTGCCGGCCAACGTGGCGAAGTTCGGCGAAGGTCTCAGCCTGCCGGAGAACGATATCCGCCTGTTCCTCGCGGTGCGGGAGGCCGCCCACGCGCGTCTCTTCGTCCAGGTCCCCTGGCTGCGCGGGCATCTCCTCAGCGCCATCGAGGCGTACGCGCGGGGCATCCACATCGACACGTCCAAGATCGAAGAACTTGCGCGGGACATCGATCCCAGCAACCCGGAAGGCATCCAGGAAGCGCTCTCGCAGGGCGTCTTCATGCCGCAGCGCACGCCCGCCCAGGAGCAGGCCCTCGAGAAGCTGGAAACGGCCCTCGCCTTGGTCGAAGGCTGGGTGGACGAACTCACCTGGGGCGCCACCGAGAAGCTGCTGCCCTCCGCCGCGGCATTGCGTGAGACCGTCCGGCGGCGCCGCGCCACCGGCGGGCCCGCGGAGCATGCGTTCTCATCGCTGGTGGGCCTGGAGCTGCGGCCCCGCCGGCTCCGCGAGGCCGCCACGTTGTGGGCGTCGCTGAAGGAAGAACGCGGCATCGAGGGCCGCGATGACGTCTGGAAGCACCCCGACCTGCTGCCCACCGCCGAGGACCTCGACGATCCCCAAGGCTTCAGCGGACGCCGGGCACTTGCCGAAGCCAGTGACAGCGAGGTGGACGACGCCCTGCAGAAACTGCTGAGCGGAGGCTTCGACGAACCAGCCGACGGCGATGCGGCTGCCGCCGGAACCGGCGACAACGACAGCGACAACGACAGCGACAACGACCGCAACGACGACGACAGCAGGGACGACAGCGAGGGCGGGGCGCCGGACGAGGGTGGCGGCCCCAAGGCCTGACGTACGGGCCCGGGCGCTACCCGAACACTAGGAGGCCCCGGCCGGGATTTCGGTTCCGTCCGGGGCCTCGTCGTACCCGCCGCCGGGTGCCAGGCCGCGGGAGGTCGCGAACGAGACACCCTCGAGGAATGCCTTGGCGCGTTCCGTCTCCGGGTACGCCGTCAGCAGCCGCCAGAACGCGGCGTCGTGGCCGGCCACCAGCAGATGGGCCAGCTCGTGGAGCAGCACATAGTCGATCACCCACTGCGGCATGGGCTGAAGTTTCGCCGAGAGCCGGATGGTCCCTTCGGACGGAGTGGCCGAGCCCCATCGCGAGTTCTGGTTCGTGACCCAGCGGACCGAGGACGGCACCGCCCGGCCGCCCAGGTACTTGGCTGAGAGTTCGGCGGCGCGGGCGGCGAGCTCGGCATCATTGCGCGGCCGGCGCCGGCCGGTGCCGCCCGCGCCGCGGGTCCCTTGGAGCCGCAGTTTTTCGAGCATGCGGTGTACCCACTCCTGCTCCTGGGCACGGCTGAAGGAGGCGGGAATGGCGACGACGGCGGTGCCGTCCTCCCAGAACGCGGCGACTGTCCGGCGCCGGCGGGCGGACCGGCGCACCACCACCGGGGCGCCGTCGGCGGTGGTCAGCGGTGTGGTTCCGCCGGGCATCAGCGTTCCGTGCTTTCCGCCAGGACCGTCAGGACGGCCTCGCCGTATTTTTCCAGTTTGGAGGGCCCCACGCCGGCGAGTTTCGCCAGTTGTTCGAGCGAGCCGGGGCGGGCCTCGGCGATGGCGGTCAGGGTGGCGTCGGTGAACACGACGAACGCCGGCACCTCGGCCTCCAGGGCGACGTCCTTCCGCCACTGCCGCAGGGCCTCGAACGTCTGCTCCTCGTAGCTGGGCGGACACTGGTTGCAGCGCCCCACCTTGCGTTCGGCCCCGCTGGAGAGCATGCTCCCGCAAACCCTGCACGACGCCGGGACGGCAGCCTTCCGGCGCGGCGCAGCCCCCTTGCCACGGAGCTGGGAGCTGGCCACGGAGTCGGGCCGCAGGCCGTCCAGGAACCGGGAGGGCTTGCGGTTGGCACGGCCGCCCGGCGTCCGGGCGGTAGACCAGGACAGGGATAGATATTCGCGGGCGCGGGTGATGCCCACGTACAGGAGCCGGCGTTCCTCGTCCACGGCTCCCGGGGTGTCGGCGAAGGAAATCGGCATGAGCCCCTCGCTGAGCCCGACAAGGAACACAGCGTCCCACTCCAGTCCCTTGGCGGCGTGCAGTGACGCCAGCGTGACGCCCTGGACGGTGGGCGCATGCTGGGCGAGGGAACGTTCCTGGAGTTCGTTGACGAAGTCGGCCAAACTGAAACGGTCCCCCCGGCTGATGACCAGTTCGTCGGCCAGCGCCACGAGCGCCGCGAGTGATTCCCAGCGTTCCCGGAGCGCGCCGCCGCTGTGCGGGGCGGCGTCGGTGTAGCCGAGGGAGGCGACGATGTCCCGGACGAGCTGCCCGAGCGGCTCGGGCGCGGCGGTTTCGGCCACTGCCCGGGTGGCGGCCCGCAGCTGGAGGATGGCGTCCCGCACTTCCTTGCGGGCGAAGAAGCGCTCACCGCCGCGCAGCTGGTAGCCGATCCCGGCCGACGCCAGCGCCTGTTCGTAGGCTTCGGACTGTCCGTTGGTGCGGAAGAGCACCGCCACCTCGCTGGCCGGTGTGCCGGCGTCGAGCAGTTCACGGATCCGGGCGGCGACCGTGGCCGCCTCGGCCTCGTCGTCGGAGCACTCGGTGAACTGCGGCACCGGGCCCGCCGGCCGCTGCGCCACGAGCTGCAGCGGAGTGGCCCAGGCGGCGTCCGCCGCGGGGCCGCCGCTGCGCCGGCCCGCCAGGAGGTCGTTGGCGAGCTTGACCACCTGCGGCGTGGACCGGTAGTCCCTGATCAGCTTCACCACGTGGGCCCCGGGGTACATGGCCTTGAAGCCGAGAAGATGCTTCGGCGAGGCGCCCGTGAAGGAGTAGATGGTCTGGCTGGCGTCGCCGACGACGCAGAGGTCGTCCCGGCCGCCAAGCCACAGCTCCAGGAGCCGCTGCTGCAGCGGCGAGACGTCCTGGTACTCGTCAACCACGAAGTGCCGGTACTGTTCGCGGACCGTTGCCGCCACTTTGGGGTCCTCCTGCAGGATGCCGACTGTGATCAGCAGGACGTCCTCGAAGTCGATGACATTGCGGTCGGTTTTGACGTCCTCGTAGGACTGGAACACCCGTGCCACGGCTGTCAGGTCGAGGCCGCCGGGCGTGCCGCGGCCCTGCGCGTTTTCCAGGTAGTTCGCCGGGGTCAGCATGGACACCTTGGCCCACTCGATTTCAGAGGCGAGGTCGCGGATGGCGGCGCGGTCTGTGCTGAGCCGGAGCCGCCGCGCCGCCTCGGCAATCATTTGCGCCTTGTGGTCCAGCAGGTTGGGCAGGGCGCCGCCGATCGCCTGCGGCCAGAAGAACTGCAGCTGGCGCAGCGCGGCGGCGTGGAAGGTTCGGGCCTGGACGTTGCCGGCGCCCAGGTCACGGAGCCGGCTGCGCATCTCGGCGGCGGCCCGGGCCGTGAAGGTGACCGCCAGAAGCCTTTGCGGGCTGTAGACCCCCGAGTGCACGCCGTACGCGATCCGGTGCGTGATCGCCCGGGTCTTGCCGGTACCGGCGCCGGCCAGCACGCACATGGGCCCCTGGAGGGTGCTGGCAACTTCGCGCTGTTCGGCGTCGAGTCCGCCGAGGATCCGCTCTTCCAGGGAGCGTGTGTCCGGGGCGGGGCCGGTGGTGCCGGCATCGCCCGGGGCGGGCACGCCGCCGGGAAGGGCGCTGAAATCCAACTTCCCTGCGCTGGATGTCGCTGCGCCGGATGTCTCTGCGCCGGATTTCTTGGGGTTCGATGTCTCTGGGATCACTTTTTGCTGCTCAGTCGGTAGTCGGGGTCCTGCGGAAGGCGTCAGCCCGGGTCAGGCGTTGTCCGCGGCGTCCTGGATGACGCCGCCGTACCAGTGTTCGATGAGGGACCGGGCGATGGACAGCCGGCTCGAAATGACGATCTCGCCGCTGAGGACGGCTTCCTGCAGTTCGCTGCGGCTGAACCAGCGCGCCCTGGTGACCTCGACGCCGTCGGGCCGGGCCTCCGTGTCCGCGGTGCGGGCCGTGAAACCGAGCATCAGCGACGCGGGGAAGGGCCAGGACTGCGATCCGAGGTATTGCGAGGCGGTGACACGGACCCCGACTTCCTCGCCGATTTCGCGCTGCACCGCCTGTTCGAGCGATTCCCCCGGCTCGACGAAGCCGGCGAGCGTGGAATAGTTCCGGGCGTCGAGCGGACCGCCGCCGCCCAGCAGGATCCTGTCATCGGGACCCACCACGGTCACGATGATGGCCGGGTCCGTCCGGGGGAAGTGCTCGGAGTTGTCGGCCGGGCAGCGGCGGACCCAGCCGCCGGCCTCCGCCTGCGTGGGCGTGCCGCAGCGCGGGCAGTGCGTGTGGGTGGCGTGCCAATTGGCGATGGCGCTGGCTTCGATGAACAGCGCCGTGTCCGTGGGGTTCAGCCGGGCCGCGACTTCACGGAACCCTGCCCACTGGGCGTCCGTGGGGATCCCGGCCACATGGGTCTCGAATTCCTCGGCCCGGACCTCAAACTGGGCCGGCAGGACGAAGAGGACGAGTTCGGTGCCGGCGTCCAGGTCCGCCCCTGCCAGGGCCGAACCCAGGTAGATCACGTGCTCGGGAGCGTACGGGGTGTTCGCCAGGTGCTCGGCGAGTTCGGCCGCATTCAGCAGCACGAGGCGGCTGTCGCTGACCAGGGCCTGGCGCCCGGAGAGCACCACGGCCCGCGCCGCGCCTGCGCGGATCACCTCGGCCAGCATGCCGGGCTTCTGCCGTGCCGCCGAGCCGCGGTCGATCAGGGCCGGATGCACTGGCAGCACCGTCTCCATCAGGTGGTTTGCCGGGAGGAGCTGCACGGGGTTAGCTGCACCTTGGGGCGCCACAGGATCAGAGGGCGTCGTTGGTGAAGTCGGCGTTGATGAAGGGGGCGTTGATGAAGCTGATGATGACTCCGCAAGACTCATGTACCCACCGTACTGACTCGGGCAGACAATTGACATTTGCCGTCCACAGGCCCGGGCCCTGGGCGGCGGCGTCCGGGATTGTCCATTTGCCGCAGATTTACCCCGGATTTGACGCTGATTTACCCCCGATCTCAAGACTCGCCGGAGTGCATCGCCGTCCTGGGCGCCGCTCAATCTACCGTGGAGGGGTGAGAAGGAACCCAATCGAACTGGCAGCTGTAGCAACTGCGGCGGTACCCGGCCTGACCCCGACCGCCGTCAGTTCCGCGCCCGACGATCCGGCAGACTTCGACGCGGCCCTGCTGGTGGACTGCGAGGGTAAGCGGTGGCGTGTCCGCTGCCCGCGGCATGCCGAGGCCAGCACCCGGCTGGAAACCGAATTCCTGGTCCTGAGGGCCTTCGCGCCGGGTATCCGGGCGGAACTGCCGTTCCTCATACCCACCGTCGCCGGCACCGTCCGGCAGGGCCAGCTCAGCACGTTTGTCTACTCGCACCTGGCCGGTGCGACCCGTTCCCTGGACGACCTCAGCAGCGGCTCCGCTGCCCTGGCCGGGGAAATCGGGGCGGCTTTGGCCGCGATCCATGACTTGCCCCGGACCCTTGTGAGCAATGCGGACCTTCCCAGCTACACGCCCAACGAATTCCGCCAGCGGCGCCTGAACGAACTCGACCAGGCCGCCACCACCGGGAAGATCCCGCCGCTGCTGCTGCGGCGCTGGGAACACGCCATGGAGGACGTGACCCTCTGGCGGTTCAACCCCTGCGTGGTCCATGGCGACCTGCACGAGGACAACATTTTGGTCGAGGGCGACCGCGTGACCGCCGTGACGGGCTGGACCGACCTGCGGATCGGCGACCCGGCGGACGACATGGCGTGGCTGGTGGCCTCGAACGAGCAGGACTTTGTGAACGCTGTCCTGGAACACTACACCTCGGCCCGGCGGGACGTTCCCGATGCCCACCTGTTGCGGCGTGCGGCCCTGTCCGCCGAGTTCGCGCTGGCGCAATACCTGGTCAAAGGCCTGGCCGCCGGCAACCAGGAGATGATCGGCGAGGCCGAATCGATGCTCGCCGCCCTGGCCGACGACGTCGCCGTCCACGGCGGACAGCCCATCAGCGTGGAGCCGCTGCCGCGGCCGGTCGAGGTGTTGGAAGCAGACGCGGAACGTGCCGACGCCGGCCCCGCCGTCCCGGCCGGTTCCGCCGGCCCCGCGGCGCAGACGACGGCGGCCCGGGTGTCCGGGGTCCGTGCGGTGCCCGCGGTACAGGTGACGCCTATCCCCCTGGAGGAGGCGGTCGACCACTCGGCCACAGAGACCACCGCGGCAGAAACCCCGCAGACCGACGCCGCGGTGACTGACGCACCCGACGCCGGTACTCCCGACACCGGCACTCCCGACGCCGCTGCCCCGGACGCCATGGCACCGGCCGCCGAGGCGCCCGACAGCGACGCCGGCGCGGCAGGGACCGGTGACGCAGCCGACGCCGTCCCTGCAGCAGGCGACGTCCCCACGCAATCCATCGCCGTGGTGGAGCCGGTTGCCGCCAACGAGGCCGGGGACCCGGCCGTCCCGGCGGCCGAGTCCCCGGCCCGCTAACCGGCCGTCCTCCCCAGCGCCGCAGCCACGATTTCTTCCAGCTTCTCCGCTGACCCGAGGTCGTGCGGCCGCACCACCTGATTGTCGGCCACATAGTAGAACGCGGCCCGGACGTCCTCGAGCGGAACATCCTTGAGCCGTGCCCAGGCCAGGCGGTAGACGGCGAGCTGGACTGCTTTCACTTTCAACTGGGCGGCCGGCGGGCGACGGCCCGTCTTCCAGTCCACGAGGTCCCAGCCGCCGTCGGCATCACGGAAGACGGCGTCAATCCGTCCCCGGACCACGACGTCGCCGATCCTGGTCTCGACCGGAACCTCGACATGAGCGGGGGCGCGGTGTGCCCACTCGGATTGGCGGAAGGTTTCCACCATGGAGTCCAGGCCGTAAGCCTCGTCGATGTGGTCGTCGGCCCCGGCGGCCTCACCAAGGTCCAGCATCCCGGCGGCGCCGAAGTATTCCTCGACCCAGGCGTGGAACGCCGTGCCCTTTCGCGCGGACATTCCCGGTTCGCGCGGAACCGGCCGGCGCAGCCTGGCCACGACGGCGTCCGCGTCCTCGTCCAGGTCCACCAGGGTGGAGGCGGAAATATGGCCGGGAAGATGCACGTCCTGGACCACTGCACGCCGCGACCGGCGTTCCAGCAAGGTGGCCGCCTCCCTGGCCCACCCGGCCGCCGGACCGCGAAGGGCCCGCCGCCGGGCATCGTCTGTGCTGTCGGTGCCGTCGGTGCGCGCGGTGGCTGCGGCGGGGTCGACCGCCTGCAGGACCCGGGCCGCGGCCGATTCCATGGCCGCCCGGCGGCCCGGGACAAGCCGCAGCCGTTTGCCTGTCCGGGGATCGTAGGGCCCTTCGAGTGGGTCGTAGGGCCATTCGGCGACTTCGAGTTCGGAGGTCAGGGGGCTTTCGGCCGGCAGCGCGTCCTCGCTCACGGACTGCGGATGGATTTCGGCGGCGCCCTCCGCGGCGAGGCCTTCGAGCTCGGCGAGGAAGGGCGACATCCCGGCCAGTCCGGCGCGCGAGCCCACCCACGCGGCACTGGAAATCCACAGCACGTGTTTGGCGCGGGTGTAGGCCACGTAGGCCAGGCGGCGTTCCTCAGCTTCGCCGTGCGCCTGCACGGCGGACTTGAACTCCTTCTCGGCGTCGAGCCAGCCTTTCTGGTCCGGCTGGTCCAGGTCCCACTGGGGAAGGTCGGCGCGGTCACCGCGCAACGGCCAGGGCAGGGCCGCGCTTCCGCTGCTCCACCGCGAGTCCCGGCTGCTGGGGAACGCCCCGGCGTTGAGCCCGGGAACGAACACGACATCCCATTCCAGTCCCTTGGAGGCGTGCACGGTCAGGAGCTGCACGGCCTCATGGTTAATCTCCGGCGCCGCGGCATCGAGGCCGTTTTCCTCGGCCGCCGCAGCCTCCAGCCAGGCCAGGAAGGCCAGGACATCCACCCGCTGGGCGGTGCGGAGGAACCCGGCGGCGGCGTCCTGGAAGGCGTCCAGGTTGCGCCGGGCCTGGTGGATGCTGATCCCGGAGCGGGCCGCGACCTCGATGTCCAGGAGCATGGCCCGTTCTACCTCGCCGAGCAACATGGTGAGGTCATCCCCCATGAAGCTGCGCAGCTGCCGGAGCTCGTCCGAGAGCCGTTGCAGGCGGCCGCGGGCCTCGGCGCTGAGCCTGCGGCCGTGCGCCGAGGTCCACTCTTCGCGCGGCAGCCAGTCCAAGGCCTCGACCAGGCTCGCGGAGTCCGTGATATCGCCTTCAATCACGGCCTCGTCGGCAGCGTCCCCGTTATCGTCAGTGTCCGGGCTGGCCGAGCGGCCCCGGCGGCGGGCCAGATGGCTGGACCAGTCCTTCAGGGCCATGAGGTCTGCCGGGCCGATCCGCCACCGCGCACCGGCCAGCAGGCGCATGAGGGAGTCCGAGCGGCCGGGGTCGGCCAGGACCCGGAGCGTGGCGACGAGGTCGATGATTTCGGGGGTGTCCAGCAGCCCGCCGAGGCCGACGATTTCATAGGGTATGCCGCGCAGTTCGAACTCGCGCCGGATGCATTCCATCTGGGCGCGCCGCCGGCAGAGGACGGCCATGGCCGGGGGCACCGGATCCGGGTCCTGCGAGCCGTCGAAGTCCGTCACCCGGAATTTTAGGACGTCGCCGGCGATCGCCGCGGCCTCGGCCTCGTCTGTGCCGAAGCGTCCCATCACGACCCTGCCCTGGACCGCGGCGGGGCTGGGCTGCAGGGGCGGGACCTCGACGGCGCCGGCAGTGTCCCGGGCACCGGCGGCACCAAGGCTTGCAGCTGCTTTGCTCAGCGGTGCGGAAATGAGGTTGGCCGTGGCGAGGATGTTGCGGCCGTTGCGCCACGCGGTGGTCAGGTACGACGTCGGCGCCACGGCAAAGCGGGCGGGCGCACCGGCCGTGGGGCTGCTGTGGTCCGCACCGGCGGCGGCAGCGTCCACGCGGGCAGCATCCGCGCCGACGCGGACCGGGAATTCCCGGACGAAGTGGAAGAGCTGCCCGGCGGACGCGCCGCGGAAGCCGTAGATGGACTGGTTCGGGTCCCCCACCGCGGTCACGGCATGGCCGTCACCGAACAGGCGGGAGAACAGGACGAGCTGGGCGTGCGAGGTGTCCTGGAACTCGTCCAGCAGCACCACCTTGTAGCGTTGCCGCTCCGTTTGGGCCGCGACCGGAATCTCGTCGGCCGCCCGTGCGGCCAGGGCCACGAGGTCGCCGAAGTCCAGGGCGCCGCGGGCGCGCTTGGCCGCGGTATAGCGGCCCACCATGTCCGCAACGCTGGCCCGGGTGCGCAGCATGGCGCTGAGCTCGGCCGCGGCCTGCGTGGGGTTCTTCTTGGCGTCGGCGACGTAGGGAAGCGATTCGAACTCGGTGATCCGCTGCAGCAGCCAGTCACCGACCCGGGCCGGGTCCTGGAGGTGTTCCGCGCACTCCCCTGCCAGCTGGATCACGGCTTTGACGAGTGTCGCTTTGGCCGACCGGAAGTGTTCGTAGTCGCCGTCGAACGCTTCCACCACCTCGCTGGCGAGCTGAAACGACTGCGCGCCGCCGAGCAGCACGACGTCGCGCTCGACGCCCAGGCGCAGGCCGTAGTCGGACACGATGCCGCTCGCATAGGAGTGGTAGGTGGAGACCTTCGGTTCGAGCGCATCCGCGCTCAGCAGCCCGGCCGGAAAAATACTGTTCCCGGTGTCGGCGGCCGCGATGCGCTGCAGCGCCGCCAGCTTGGCGCGGATCCTGGAGGCGAGCTCGCCGGCGGCCTTGCGGGTGAACGTCACGCCAAGGACTTCCTCCGGCCGGACCCAGCCGTTGGCCACGAGCCATACCACCCGGTCCGCCATGGTGGCGGTCTTCCCCGAGCCGGCCCCGGCGATGACGAGCCGCGGTGTCAGGGGCGAGGAGATGATCAGGGACTGTTCCGCCGTCGGGCTGTTCTTCTCCCCCAGCATGGCGGAAAGTTCCTCCGGGCTGAACCGCGGCGCGGGAACACCCCCGGACGTCGGCCCTGCAGGCGGTTCTGCCGGGCCGGCCGGGCTGGCTTCGGGAGTCATTCAGTAACCTGCTTTCCCCGCACGCACAGCGGGCACACTTCCGGGAGCCGGCAGCCGTGGCCGCCGTGGCTTCCCTTGGACGGATCATGGCGGGCCTGGAAGGTCCGGCCGGCCATGAGGCGGGCGGCGTCACCGACCATCTCCAGCGCCCAGTTGTCCTGCGGATCCAGGGGCGGCTGGGCCTGGATCCCCGGGCTCTTGGTGGTGGTGCCGAGCTGGGCCAGGACAGCCCCGCCCGGCAGCGGCGGCGGCCCGTCGTCCGGACCGGCGAAGCCGCCGGCCAGCACGGCGGCCTGATAGGCGCCCAGCTGCGGGTGCCGCTCCAGCTCCGCCTTGCCGGGCTGGCGCTTGCCGGTCTTCAGGTCCACGATCACCAGCCGTCCCTCGGCATCGATCTCCAGCCTGTCCACCTGGCCGCGAAGCACGGCGGGCCGCGCCGGGCCTGTGGTGTCGCCGTCGCCGCCTGCTCCGCCGGCGGTGTCCGCGGGAAGGTCCGCCAGCTTGACCTCGAAGTCCTGCTCGATGCCGACCAGGCTCCGGCCTTCGCTGCGCATCACGAGGACATACTGGGCGAGCTTGCGGACCATGGCTTCGGCCCGTTGGAAGTCCAATTTGCCTTCCCAGTTGTCCTTCATCCCGAGCGTGGGCCAGCGCCGGACGAGTTCGGCGACGTATTCGCTGCCCGAGGCGTCCGGGAGGTCCTGCGCAATCGCGTGGACCAGGGTGCCCAGGCTGCGGGCGAAATCCGTGGCGGCTTCGCCGCCCGCGGCCTGGACGAACCAGTCCAGCGGCGACTTCTGCACGGTTTCGACCTTGGACGGCGACACGAAGACCGTGCTGCCGGCCGGGACGACCGGCTCCCCGGACGAGAGCCCGGCCAGTCCCCACCAGCTCTCCGGGTGGGCGCCGGGAACCGGGGGTTGCGCCCCGGCCAGTCCGCCCAGCACGGCCGCTGCCTCGGCCGACTCGGCCCCGGCGGGGTCAAGCTGGGCGTACTGGCGCAGTTCCGCGACCAGCGCCCGGAGTGTCAGCGGGCGCTCGACCGGGGTGAAGCCCCGGCGCTCCTGCCCCGGGAGCAGCGGCGCCACGTAGTCCAGGAAGGAGGACGGCTGCTCGTCCTCCGAGGACACGGCCGTGCAGATCAGCACCTCGCGGGCGCGGGACACCGCGGTGGAAAAGCTCCGGAGTTCGTCGTAGCGGATTTCACGCAGCCGGCTGAGTGGATCCAGCTGCAGGGCGTACTCCACGCCGTGTTCGACGGCGTCGGCGAACAGGGTGCTGCCGAGCAGCTCGCCGCGCAGCCGGGTGTTGGGCCATACGCCTTCCTGGAGCCCGGCCACGATCACGACTGGCCATTCCCGGCCGGCGGCGCTGGCCGGCGTCATGAGTTCCACCGCGTCTTCCACCTGCGCCCGGGCGGCCAGGGTGTCCATGGGGAGTTCCTGGCTCAGCAGGTACTCCAGGAACTGCTCCGGCCCGGAGCCCGGCAGCTGGTCCACAAACCGCTCCGCCGTATGGAACAAGGCCATCATGGCGTCGAGGTCGCGGTCGGCCCGGGCACCGGCAGCGCCTCCGGCCAGGGCAGCGTCGGTCCAGCGTCCGGCGAGCCCGGTGGAGTGCCAGAGCGCCCAAAGGACCGTTTCCGCGTTGCTGCCGGGGGCTCCGGCAGCGTCCCGTCCGGCGCCGATCATCCGCGCGATCCGGCGGGCCGACTGCCCCTCGATGCCCAGCGTGGCCAGGGCGCCGGGCTCCAGCAGGGCCTCGACCAGGAGGGTGTCGCTGGTGCGTCCGCCGCCGCCCAGGAGCTCCTCCCGGCGGAGCGACTGCCGCAGCCGCCTCAGTTCGATCGAGGTGGCGCCGCCGATCCGGGACGTCAGCAAGGACACGGCCGCTTCCGGTGTGAGCGCGGCCGGGTCCAGGGCAACGGCAAAGGCGTCGAGCAGGGGCCGGACGGCGACCTCGTCCCGGACGGCCGATTCGGCCACGGGAATCCGGACCGGGATCCCCTGGCCGGCGAGGTATCGCTGCAGCTGGCTGAGCTGGCCGCCGTTGCGCACGATCACGGCAATGTCCCCGAGGTCCCGGTCGTCGTTGAGCTGTGCTTCGAGGATCCGCTGCGCCACGTACCGCAGTTCGTGGACCGGGGACGGCAGCAGGTGCGCCTCGACGGTCCCTTGTCGGGCGCTGCCGGCGCCGGGATCCCCTTCCGGCTCCGCGGGTTGGCCGGGTTGTTCGAGGCGTCGGGCGGACTGGCCGCCGGAGCGCCGGGCAATGCGCCCTGCCACCGACAGCCACGCCCCGGCCACCTCGGGAGCCTGCCGGTGCGCGGTCCCGAGCGGCCGTTCCAGGATCATTCCGTCCGCAGCCAGCAGGCGGGGAAGTTCCGCCACGAGATCCGGCCGGGCTCCGCGGAAGCCCTGGACGACGGTGTCCGGGGAGGCGGTGATGATGGCATCCTTGCCGGCGGCGACGTCAGCCAGCAGTTCGAAGACCGCAGGGTTGGCCTCCTGAATGTCGTCCACGAGGATCAGCTGCAGGCGGTCGCGCTCGGCGGCGAGGAAATCCGGGGCGTCCTGGAAGATCTGGCGCGCGGCGGTGATGATGCCGGCGGGGTCGAAGGCCTCGGGCATGCGCAGGTCCAGGACGTCGCGGTATTCGGAGTACAGGGCGGCTGCCGGGATCCAGTCGGACCGGTTGCACCGCCGGGCCAGTGCCACGAGGTCCTCGGCCGTCCGCCCGGATTCGATGATCCGGTCAAACAGCTGGCGTACCTCCTGGCGGAACCCGCGGGTCTGCAGGGCGGCGCCCAGGTCCTCCGGCCAGGGCAGTTCGAGCCCGGGCAGGGCATGGCCCTCGAGCAGTTCCTTGATGATGAGGTCCTGTTCCGGGCCGGAGAGCAGCTTGGGCGGGCGGGGCAGCGGCAGGATCCCTTCCGCTTTGGCCCGGCGGATCAGGTCGAAGGCGTAGGAGGCCCAAGTGCGCGCCGGCGTCGTGCTCAGGCTGCGGTCCAGCCGGGCCGTGAAGCGGTCGCGGAGGGTGTCGGCGGCGAGCCGGCCGGGGGCCAGGATGAGCATCCGTTCCGGGTCCAGGCCGTCGCGCCGGGTGCGGTGGACGGCGGCTTCGACGAGGACGGTCGATTTGCCGGTGCCCGGTGCGCCGGGGACCAGGACGGGGCCGGAGCCTGCCGGGAGGTCGACGGCGGCGCGCTGGTCCGGTGAGAGCACCGGCACCGCGCCGTGGTGGGTCCGCGGCGGCAGCAGCCGAAGGCCGGCGCGCGGTCGCGGTGACTGCGTGCTGCGGTCTTGCACGCTGCCGTCTTGCGGGCTGCGGTCTTGCGGGCTGTGGCTGGGGGTACTCACACAGTCATTTCATCATCGGGTACCGACAATCGATGCAACTGCCGGTCGAGCCGTTCAGCGATGACGTCGATCCGGTCGAATTCGGCGTCCGTGGGCGCCCACCGGCCGGCGGCCAGATCCACGCGCCAGCGCCCCTCGCCGGTCCGGCGATAGTCAGTGTAGTTGCCCAGCAGCGGTGTCCCCTCGGCCAGGTAGAGCTCCAGCGCCTCGCGCTCGTGGCCGGGCGGTGCGTCCCCGCTGGACTTCAGGACACGCCACCAGGGCACGCCGCTGCCATGGTGGCTCATGACGGAGCCGACCTGCCGGGGGCCGCCGGAACCGAGCAGTTCGGCGACATCGCCGTAGGCCACCGCCGCACCGGCGGGGATCAACGCCACCAGGTCCAGCACCGCCTCGACATACTCCGTCCGCATCAATCCAGCCTAACGTTTCCGCGGGCTCAGACACGCCGCCCGGGCGGCGCGCCCGGGCGGCGGTCAAGAAGTGTCGGAGGCAGCAGGTAGCGTTGAAGCATGAGCACTTGGAACAGCCTTCCCCGCGCAGCTTTCGACCTCGAAACGACGGGCCGCAACTCCCGCTCGGCGCGGATTGTCACGGCGTCGGTCACGGTTGTGGATGCCGCCGGCGAGGTCGTCAAGGAACACGAGTGGCTCGCCGACCCGGGGGTCGAGATTCCCGCCGAGGCCAGCGAGGTCCACGGGATCACCACGGAGAAGGCCCGCAGCGAGGGCCGGCCCGCCGCCGAGGTGACGCGCGAACTCGCCGCCGTGCTCCAGGAGCTCTTCGACACCGGCGTGCCGGTCATCGCCTTCAATGCCAGCTACGACTTCACGGTGCTCGCGGCCGAGTCGGCCCGCTACGGAGTTCCTCAGCTGAGCCGGTTCCCCGTCCTGGACCCCTACATCATGAACAAGCAGGTGGACCGGTACCGCAAAGGCAAGCGCACCCTGACGGCTCTGTGCGAGGAATACGGCGTCAGCCTGGACAACGCCCACACCTCGGCCGCCGACGCCCTGGCCACCTTGCGCATGCTCGATGCCATGGCCGGGAAATTCCCCAAGCTGAGGATGCCCGCAGGCAACCTGCACCAGCTCCAGGTCGAATGGGCCTCCGCCCAGGCGGCGGATTTCCAGAGCTACCTGCGCAAGACCAAACCGGCCGCCGTGATTGAGGGCGACTGGCCCGTCCTGCCCCCGGAGGACGCCGGCCGGGGCGAGTTCTGAACGGCAAATCCCGGCCGCGGGACGTCTTAATAAGCAACCTTCGCCCGCACGGGCGTCACAACTAGACCGCCGTGGCGCGCAATTCCAGCTATTGAGACCGAACTCACACGCCCGGCGGCGCCCCGCCGGCGGAAGCCGCCGCGCCGAAGATTCCGCCCGGCCCGGCCCGGGCTGTCCGGAGCGATGAGCATCAGCCATGATCCTGAAGATGCTTCGCGCCCAGCATCTCTTGCCTCCGAATAATTCGGATTGAATCCGCGTCCGCGTCCGGTGACACAATTATCTTTCGCAGCTTGCCCGCCGTCCGGCGCCCGAGCTCGCTGCCGGGGCCCCTTCGAGTCCCCCGCGAACCACTGAACTTCAGACGAAAGTGACTGCGTTATGAAAAGCAAAGCCTTGAAGTGGCTGACAACCGTTCCCGTGGCGATAGCCGTGGCCGTCTCCCTGGCGGCGTGCGGCGGCGGCTCGGCGCAGTCAACCGCGTCACCGACGGATGCGCTCCAGGGCAGCGACCAGACGTCCCTGGACAAGTACACGACCAAGGACGTCACCCCGCTGGACAAGATTGACAAGTCCAAGCTCGGTCTCCTGACCGAGGGAACCCTCACCGTGGGCACACTCTCGGATGCCCCGCCGAACATTTTCATCGACAAGTCCGGCAAGTTCACCGGCTACGACAACGAGCTCCTGCGCGCCATCGCGGACAAGCTGGGCCTCAAGGTCGAATTCAAGTCGACCTCCTTCTCCTCGCTGCTCGCGCAGGTCGCCAACAAGCAGTTCGACCTCGGATCGTCCTCGATTTCCACCACCGACGCCCGCCGCAAGACCGTCGGCTTCACCAACGGCTACGACTTCGGCTACATGGCCGTCGTCGCCAAGAAGGACGCCAAGATCAAGGGCTTCAAGGACCTGACCAAGGACACCCGGATCGCCGTCGTCCAGGGCACCGTGCAGGACGACTACGTCACGAACACCCTTCAGATCGAGCCGGTCCGCTTCGAGGACTACAACACCGCTTACGCCAACGTGAAGAACGGTCAGGTTGACGCCTGGGTGGCACCGTCCCAGCAGGCCACCGGCCAGGTCAAGGAAGGCGACGGCACCGTCATCGCCGAGTCGGTTGTGAACACCCAGAACTTCACCGCCTACGCCGTGAACAAGGACAACCAGCCGCTTATCGACGCGCTGAACTCCGGCCTGGACGCCGTGATTGCAGACGGCACCTGGTCCAAGCTGACCAAGGAATGGTACCCGGACCGCGAGACCCCGGCCACGTGGTCCCCGGGATCCAAGGCTGTCACCGTTCCGAAGTCCTAGGGAGTCCTAGTCCGTGGATGCACTCGATCAACTCGTAAAGACCTTCTTTGACTGGGAGGCGATGGCGGCCGTCCTACCGAACATGATCATGGTCGGCCTGCCCAATACCCTGATTCTGGCGGTTTCATCGGGCGTGCTCGGGTGCATCCTGGGCATGGTCCTGGCCATCATGGGCACGTCCCGCCGGACCCCGCTGCGCTGGCTTTCCCGGATTTACACGGATGTTTTCCGCGGCGTCCCCGCCATTGTGGTGATTCTCCTCATCGGCATCGGGCTCGGCCCCGTGTTCCGGGAACTGACCGGCTCCACCAATCCGTTCCCGCTCGGCATCCTCGCCCTTACGCTCATGGCGGCGGCCTACATCGGCGAGATCTTCCGATCCGGCATCCAGAGCGTGGAAAAGGGCCAGCTGGAGGCCTCCCGGGCACTGGGCTTCAGCTACGGCTCGTCCATGCGCCTCGTGGTGATTCCGCAGGGCATCCGCCGGGTGCTCCCGGCCCTGGTGAACCAGTTCATCTCGCTGATCAAGGACTCGTCTCTGATCTACCTGCTGGGCCTGCTCGCCAGCCAGCGCGAGATCTTCCGCATCGGTAACGACGCCGCCGCCAACACCGGGAACCTTTCGCCGCTCATTGCGGCGGCCGTGATGTACCTGATCCTGACCGTTCCGCTCACGCACCTGGTCAACTACATCGACAACCGCCTGCGCACCGGCCGTCCGGAAAAACGGCAACCGGACGACGCCGCAGCCCTGATCGGGAAGGGAGCACAGCCATGAGCGACTTCGCCTCCGGCTCGCTGACCGGCAAGAACCTGCACCTGTCCTTCGGCTCGAACCATGTCCTGCGCGGCATCGACCTGCACGTCGAGAAGGGCACCACCGCCTCGGTGATCGGCCCCTCCGGGTCGGGCAAGTCCACGCTGCTGCGGGTCATGAACCGCCTGATCGAACCGGACCAGGGCGACATCCTGCTCGACGGCCGGTCCGTCCTGAAGGACAACCCGGACGAGCTCCGGCAGCGGATCGGCATGGTGTTCCAGCAGTTCAACCTGTTCCCGCACAAGACCGTGGTGGACAACGTCTCGCTGGCGCTGCGGAAGCTGCGAAAGCTCCCCGCCGAGCAGGCGCGCGCCGAGGCGCTCGAACAGCTGGACCTCGTGGGCCTCAAGCACAAGGCCGACGCGCGCCCTGCCAACCTCTCCGGCGGGCAGCAACAGCGCGTCGCCATTGCCCGCGCCCTGGCCATGAAGCCGGAGGTGATGTTCTTCGACGAGGCCACCTCCGCGCTCGACCCGGAGCTTGTCAAGGGCGTCCTGGCGCTGATGACCGACCTCGCCAAGGGCGGCATGACCATGGTGGTGGTGACGCACGAGATGGGATTCTCCCGCAACGTCTCGGACACCGTCACGTTCATGGACGGCGGCGTCGTGGTGGAATCCGGCCCGCCGGAGCAGATCTTCACCAACCCGCAGACCGAGCGGCTGCAGGGTTTCCTCTCCGACGTGCTGTAGGACTGCCGGCCGCGCCGGCCCGGCGCCAAGAGCAGCGACAGCAGCGCAAACACTGATGGCACCCGCCGCGGCGGGTGCCATCAGTGTTTAATCAGACGTGCTCAGGCCTTGGCTGCTGCCGCCGCCTTGGCCGCGGCCGGCAGGGCGTCGAAGATCCGGTTCATCGCGGCGTCGTCGTGCGCGGCGGAGAGGAACCAGGCTTCGAAGACCGATGGCGGGAGGTAGACCCCGGAGTCCAGCATGGAGTGGAAGAACGGGGCGTAGCGGAACACGTCCTGGCCCTGGGCGTCGTCGTAGTTGTGGACGCCGCGCGCGCCCGTGCCGAACGCCACGGAGAACAGGTTGCCGGCGCGCTGGATCGAGTGGTCCACGCCGGCGGCATCGAGGGCGGAGGACAGCGCTGCGGACAGTTCCAGCGAGCGGGCGTCCACGAACGAGTAGACCTCCGGGGTGGCGTGCGTGAGCGTCGCGACACCGGCGGCCATCGCCACCGGGTTACCGGAGAGGGTGCCGGCCTGGTAGACGGGACCCACAGGAGCGAGGTAGTCCATGACTTCGGCGCGGCCCCCGAGGGCCGCCGTCGGCATGCCGCCGCCGATCACCTTCCCGAACGTCAGCAGGTCCGGCGCCCAGGGGTCGGCGGCGTCGGCTGCCCCGCCGGTCAGGCCCCAGTAGCCGGAGTATCCGGTGCGGAACCCGGTGAGGACTTCGTCGAGGATGAGCAGTGCGCCGTGCTCGCGGGTGATCCGGGACAGGCCGGCGTTGAAGCCCTCCCCCGGGGTCACCACGCCCATGTTGGCCGGGGCGGCTTCGGTGATGACCGCGGCGATGCTGTCGCCGTGCTTCGCGAACGCGGCCTCGACGGCGGCGAGGTCGTTGTACGGGAGCACAAGCGTCTCCGCGGCGGTCGCGGCCGTGACACCGGCCGAGCCGGGCAGCGCCAGGGTCGCCAGGCCGGAGCCCGCGGCGGCGAGGAGGCCGTCGAGGTGGCCGTGGTAGCAGCCGGCGAACTTGATGACGAGGTTCCGGCCGGTGTAGCCGCGGGCCAGCCGGATGGCGGTCATGGTGGCTTCGGTGCCGGTGGAGACCATCCGGACGCGTTCGGCGGCCGGGACGCGTTCCTTGACGATCGCGGCGAGGTTCGCCTCGTCCGGCGTGGACGCGCCGAAGGACAGGCCGCGGTCGACGGCGGCGTGCACGGCGGCGAGGACCTCCGGGTGGGCGTGTCCCAGCAGCGCCGGGCCCCAGGAACAGACGAGGTCGACGTAGTCGGCGCCGTCGGCGTCGGTGAGGTAGGCGCCTTTGGCGGACACCATGAACCGCGGCGTCCCGCCGACCGACCCGAAGGCGCGCACGGGTGAGTTCACGCCGCCGGGCATCAGCTGGCGGGCGCGGTCAAAGAGTTCCTCGTTGCGAGGCATGCTGGAAGTCATGGTTCCTATTCTTTCAGTTCGCTGGCGGGGCGGTTCACGGCTGCCGCGGCGGGCAGTTCGCGGGCCGGGTCAGCCGGCGGCCGGCCCGGCCAGCAGGGCGGACACCCGGGGCGCCACTTCGGTGCCGAACAGCTCGATGGAGCGCATCATGGCCGCGTGCGGCAGGGTGCCGTTGCTGTACTTCAGGTCGAAGCGGTCCACGCCCAGGTTCTTCTTCAGCAGGGCGATCTTCGCGGCCACGGTTTCCGGGGAGCCGACGTAGAGTGCCCCTTCGGGCGTGCACATGGCGTCGAATTCGGTCCTGCTGCCCGGTCCCCAGCCGCGTTCCGCGCCGATCCGGTTGCGCATGGCGATCCAGTGCGGGAAGAACTCCTCCCGGGCGTCCTCGTCCGTGGCGGCGACGTGGCCGGGCGAATGCGTGGCCATCTGCTGCATCGGGTGCCCGTACTTGGCCATGGCCTCACGGTAGAGCCCGGCCAGCGGAGCGAAGGACCGCGGCTGGCCGCCGATGATGGCGAAGATGATGGGGTAGCCGTATTCGGCGCAGCGCAGCACGGATTCAGGGGTGCCGCCGACGCCGATCCAGGCCGGCAGAAGGTGGTGTTCCAGCGGCGGGTAGACGCTCAGGCCCTTGATGGCCGGCCGGGTGCGGCCTTCCCAGTGGACGGGTTCCTGCGCCCGGACCCTGTCGAAGAGTTCGAGCTTCTCCTCGAAGAGGACGTCGTAGTCCGCCAGGTCCAGGCCGAACAGCGGGAACGACTCGATGAACGATCCCCGGCCCAGCATGACCTCGGCCCGGCCGCTGGAGAGGGCGTCCACCGTCGCGAAGCGCTGGAAGACCCGGATCGGGTCATCGGAGCTGAGCACCGTCACGGCGGAACCGAGCCGGATGCGTTTGGTCCGCGCGGCCGCCGCGGCCAGGAAGACCTCGGGGGCGGACACCGCGAAGTCGCGGCGGTGGTGCTCCCCCACGCCGAAGGCGTGCAGGCCCACCTCGTCGGCCAGTTCGGCCTGCTCCAGGAGCTGCCGGAGGACCTGGGCGTGCGGGACGGGGTGGCCGTCGGGGAAGACGCCGACGTCACCGAAGGTGTTCAGGCCCAGGAGGATGCGTTCGGGCCCCACCGGTGCGGTGGGACCGGCCGGCAGGGCGGGCCCGGAGGCCGGGGCCGCGCTCATCAGGACTCCTTCAGCCAGCCGGCGAGTTCGCTCGCCCAGTAGGTGAGCACCATGTTCGCGCCGGCACGTTTGATGCCCAGGACGGATTCGGTGATGGCGGCCCGGCGGTCGATCCAGCCGTTCGCGGCGGCAGCCTCGATCATCGAGTATTCGCCCGAGATCTGGTAGGCCGCCACGGGGACCGGGCTCATGGCGGCGACGTCGGCGAGGATGTCCAGGTAGCTCATGGCCGGCTTCACCATGACCATGTCCGCGCCCTCGGCCAGGTCCAGGTCCACCTCCAGGATGGCCTCCCGGCGGTTGGCGGCGTCCATCTGGTAGGTGCGGCGGTCGCCGGTCAGCTGCGAGTCGACGGCTTCCCGGAACGGTCCGTAGAACGCGGAGGCGTATTTCGCGGCGTAGGCCACGACCGCGGTGTTGGCGTGCCCGGCGTCCTCGAGGGCCTGCCGGATCACTGCGACCTGGCCGTCCATCATGCCGGACGGGCCCAGCACGTGGGCGCCGGCGTCGGCCTGGGCGACGGCCATCCGGCCGTAGATCTCCAGCGTCGCGTCGTTGTCGACGTAGCCGTTGGCGTCCAGGACGCCGCAGTGGCCGTGGTCGGTGAATTCGTCGAGGCAGACATCGCTCATGACCACGAGGTCGTCGCCGACCTCGGCGCGGACGTCCCGGATGGCCTTGTTCAGGACCCCGTCCGGATCCAGGGACGCGGTGCCGCGCGCGTCCCGGACGGCGGGGACACCGAAGAGCATGATGCCGCCGACGCCGAGCTCCACGGCCTCGGCCGCGGCCCGCTTGAGCGAGTCCGTGGTGTGCTGCTGCACCCCGGGCATCGAGGCAATGGGGTTGGGCTCGTCCAGGCCTTCCCGGATGAAGGCGGGCAGGATCAGCTCCGCGGCGGAGAGGCGGTGTTCTGCGGTCAGCCGCCGCATCGCGGGGATGGTGCGCAGCCGGCGCGGCCGGTGGGTCGGGAAGCTCATGTGTTGTCCTTCGCTCGATGCTCTGCTGGAAAACGGTCTGCGGGAAGCCGGCCGGCCGGGCGGCGGTCTGCCGTCTCCTGTGACCGGACGACGGCGGCGACGAGGCCCGACGCCGTCGGAGTTTCGGCGACGGCGTCCACGGTGAGCCCAAGGCGGTCCGCCTCGGCCGCCGTCGAGCGCCCGATGGCGACGAACCGGCAGGTGCCAAGCGGGGCGAGGTCTGCCTGGATGCGCCGGGCGGCGCTCGGTGAAGCGGCGACGACGGCGTCCAGCCGGCCGGCCCGGATCTCGCCTTTCGCGGCGGCCAGGGTCAGCACGTCGGCCGGCTGGCCGGCGCCGGGCTGTTCCAGCGGCGGCTGGCAGGCCGGCAGCCCCAGGCGGGGATCCGCCGGGTAGTCCACGGTCCGGTACGCGGTGACGGCCTGCACCGAGGCACCGCGGGCTTCGAGGCCGCGGCGGAGCCGGGGATCGGCGATGTCCGCCTGCGGGAGCAGTACGCTGCTGCGGCCTTCGGGCCAGATGCCGAGCAGCCCGGTTCCGGACTGCTGCGCCGTGGGCGCCAGGTCCACGCTGACACCCCGGGACTCGAGGATATGCCGCGTGGCGGGACCGATCGTGGCGACCTGGACGTGCCCGGGCAGCCAGGCGCACAGGGAGGAGCCCCGCTCCGCGGCTTTGGCCTCGAGCACCTGGACGGTGGTGACGCTGCTGATCACGAGCCAGTTGTAGGCACCGGCGCCGAGGGCATCGAAGGCGACGTCCAGGGAGTGCTGGTCGCTGGCCACTTCGAAATCGATCAGGGGCAGCAGCACGGGATCGGCACCGAGCCGGCGCAGGGCGGCGACGAGTTCGCCGGAGCGGTCCGGGCTGCGGGCGATCAGGATCCGGGCACCGTCCAGGGCCCCGTCCCCGGACGCCTCCGTCCCGCTCCCGGGGGCCCGGGCGCTGTCCCGGGTGCGGGCGCTCTCCTGTCCCATGGTGTGCTGGCTCCCGTGGCTCAGGACGCGGCCAGGTCCGCGATATCGGCGGCACCGCGGGCCAGCAGGACCTCGGCGAGTTCGATTCCCAGCAGGGTTGCCCCCACTTCGGTCAGCCCGTCGGTGGCCTTCCTGTCCCGGACGCTGGCCGTGCCGTCGACGGCGCAGACCACGGCTTCGAGGTGCAGCATGCTGCCCTTGCGGTAGGCGTACGCGCCCACCGGTGCGGCGCAGCCGGCCTCGAGGCGGGCCAGGAGCGCCCGTTCGGCGGTCACGGCAAGCCGGGTGTCGGGGTCGTCGAGGGCGGCGAGGGCCTGGGCGAGGACGCCCTGGGAGCCGTCCGTGGAGCCGGCCTTGCGGGGCGCGTCGGCTGTGCGGCATTCGAGGGCGAGGGAACCCTGCCCGGCGGCGGGCAGCATGATGTCCGTTGCCAGGTATTCGGTCACGGCGTCGAGCCGGCCGATCCGCTGCAGGCCGGCGGCGGCCAGGACCACCGCGTCGAGGTCGCACGACTTGCCTTCGACGACGGCGTCGGTGGTGTTGCCCGGCAGCCCCGGGACGCGTCCGAGCCGGGTGTCGACGTTGCCGCGGATGTCACGGATGTCCAGGTCCGGCCGGGCCGCGCGCAGCTGCGCCGCACGGCGCGGTGAGCCGGTGCCCACGGTGGCCCCGGCGGGCAGGTCCGCGAGGTTCAGGCCGTCGCGGGCGCAGAGGACGTCGCGGACGTCGACGCGTTTCGGCGTCGCCGCGAGGCTCAGGCCGAGGGCCGGCCCGGTGGGCAGGTCCTTGAGTGAATGCACGGCGACGTCACACGCGTCCCGCAGCAGGGCATCGCGCAGGGCCGCGACGAACACTCCGGTGCCGCCCATTTGGGACAGCGGGCCGGTGAGGACGTCGCCGTCCGTGCGGACATGCACGAGTTCGACGGCGAACCCGCCGACGGCGGCCAGCTGGTCCGCGGTCTGCTGGGTCTGGGTGAGGGCGAGCTTGCTGGCGCGGGTGCCGATCCGGACGGTCACAGTGCTGCCTGACCTGCGGCCGGGTAGGGATCGTGCCCCGTTCCGACCGTGGTGTCCGCGCCCGCGATGGTGGGCTTTTCGCCGCGGAAGTTGGCGCAGCAGCCCGGCCGGCAGACGTCGTACCAGGGGCCGAGCCGGGTCAGGTGCGGGCGGTCCGCGATATTGTTCGCCGCGGTCCGTTCGCAGATCAGGTCCACCACCCCTGTGACGAACTTGCGGTGGGTTCCGGGCGTGGGCACACGGATGGCCGTCAGGCCAAGGTTGGCGCAGGTCTCGAGGGCCTCGGTGTCCAGGTCCCAGACGACTTCCATGTGGTCGCTGACGAAGCCCAGCGGCACGATCACGATGCCCTTGACGCCCTGGCCGGCGAGCTCCTCAATGGCGTCGTTGATGTCGGGTTCAAGCCACGGGACGTGCGGGGCGCCGGACCGGGACTGGTAGACCAGGGACCACGGGGCGCCCACTCCGGTCTCGGCTTCAACCCGCCGGATGACCTCGGCGCCGGTGGCCAGGTGCTGGGCCACGTACGCGGAGTCCTGTTCGAACTCGCGGGGCTCGCCCTCGGAGCGGCCGGCGGCGTCGGCGTCGCGGGTCGGGATGGAGTGCGTGGCGAACAGGATGTGCACCGGAGCCTCGGGCGTGCCGGCGGAGGCGAGCCGGTCCCGGACCTCGGCCAGGCCGGCGGCGGTGCCCTCGATGAAGGGCTCCACGAAGCCGGGGTGGTCAAAGTACTGGCGCACCTTGTCCACCTCGAGCTTTCCGTCCAGGCCGGTTTCGGTCAGGGCCATGCCGATGTCCTCGCGGTACTGGCGGCAGCTGGAGTAGCAGGAGTAGGCGCTCGTGGTGAGCATGAGGACCTTGCGGTGTCCGGCGTCGTACATGGCCTGGAGCGTCTGCGGGATGTAGGGGTCCCAGTTGCGGTTGCCCCAGTAGACCGGCAGCTCGATGCCGCGGGCGGCCAGCTCCGTCTCCATGGCGGCCTTGAGCGCGCGGTTCTGCGCGTTGATGGGGCTGATGCCGCCGTTGGCGCGGTAATGGTGCGAGACCTCTTCGAGCCGCTCGTCCGGGATGCCGCGGCCCCGGGTGACGTTGCGCAGGAAGGGGATGACGTCCTCCTGGCCCTCCGGGCCGCCGAAGGAGGCAAGCAGGACGGCGTCGTACTCCTTGGGAGCCATCCGGCCGGCTTCGGTCACGGGGTTCACGGCCGTCAGCTCCGCAACGTCCGCCTGCGGGTCGAGCGGGCTCATGCCAGGACCTCGGCGACCTCGGCGGCGCTGACGCGCCGGCCGGTGTAGAACGGGATTTCCTCACGGACATGGTTGCGCGCCTCCGTGCTGCGCAGGTGCCGCATCAGGTCCACGAGGTCCACGAGCTCGGGTGCCTCCAGGCCCAGGATCCATTCCCAGTCGCCCAGGGCAAAGGAGGAGACCGTGTTGGAGATGACCTGCGGGAAGTCCCGGCCCAGGAGGCCGTGGTCGCGGAGCATCGCGCCGCGCTCGGCGTCCGGCAGGAGGTACCACTCGTAGGAGCGGACGAACGGGTAGACGCACAGCCACTCGGCCGGTTCGACGCCGCGGGAGAAGGCCGGAGTGTGGTTCTTGGCGAACTCGGCCTCGCGGTGGACGCCCATGGCGGACCACGCGATCTCGGTGCCGGTGAACAGCTTGCTGCGGCGGATGTCGCGGACCGCCTGCTGCAGGGCCTCGGGCTTGGGCCCGTGGAGCCAGATCATGATGTCCGCATCCGCGCGCATGGCAGAAACGTCATAGCTGCCGCGGTGGACAACACCGGCCTCGGCGAGCCGTGCCAGCAGCGACTCGAAGTCCCGGGCCGCTTCCGCATCGCGGGGGGCGTCCGCGGACCGCTTGAAAACGGTCCAGAGGGTGAAGAACTGCTCGGTTGAATCCTGGGGCGCCGATGCCCCGGCGGCTGACGCTCCGGGGACGGGCGTTCCGGTTTTAGTGACAGATTCGGCAGAAGTGTGGCTCATGAATACCAGTCTGCCCCCTCTCCCTAGCTAAGTCGAAAAAAAGCACTTCTACAACGCGTAGAAGTGCTTTATTTCACACGCCGGAGGCGGACCGCGTGGTGCGGGGCCCTCAGGCCCTGCGCATCCGGACGACGGCGACGCCGGCGCCGACGGACAGCGCCACCAGGCCCAGGCCCCAGCCAACGAGCGGCGAGAGCCCGGCGGGCTCCACGGCCGAGGTGGCCTGCAGCGAGGTGCTTCCCGCGTGGCCCTTGGCCGCTGCCGGCGTGGCCGTCCCGGTGGGGGAAGCCTTTGCCGTGGCGGTGTGCGACGGCGACGCCTTGGCTCCGCCGGCCGGGGCTGCGGATCCGTTCAGGGGCGCGGCGCCGTTTCCTGCGGTGGCCGCGGCGGACCCGGTAGTGGATCCGGAGGCTGCCTGGCCTGCCGCCGGGACGGATCCTGCCTGGCCTGCGGCGGGGGCTCCGGTCGCCGGGGACGTAAGCGGAGCGCCGGGGACCGGCGGCGCGGCGGGCGGAGCAACGCCGGCTGACGGGGTTCCCGACGGCGGCACGGCCGCGTGCGGGGCGGTGGGCTCGGGACTGCCGGGGGCCGGGTCGCTGGGCTCGGGGTCCCTGGGTTGCGGATCACTCGGTTCGGGATCGCCGGTTTCGGGAGTCGTGGGTTCCGGGCTGCTGCTGCGTGAGGGCGACGGCGTGGATGTGGCCCCGCCCGAGCCTGCCGACGGCGAGGGGCTCGGCGTCGAGGAGCCAAGCAGGCTGTCCAGGACGTCCCCGAGGCCGAGGGTCAGCGATCCCTGTGCCGTCGGTGCGGTGGACGCTGCCGGGGACAGCCCGGTCGCGGCATTGGAAGCAGGAACTCCCGCAGAAACAGCCAGTACCACCCCGAGCGCGGCTCCTGCTGCGCCGCGCCGGAGTCCTCCATGGCGCCCGGTCTTCGTTGTTGACACGTTGGACCTGAAAATAACCATGGTCATCGAGCCTAGCCGGAATCGACCGGGAGGAAAAACCGGCCGGAACCCGGGAAATACCGGCCGGTAACCCATGGTGCCGCCGGTGTTTTAGGTGAAGTTGCGACGAATGTGAAAGCTGTGACGGACGGGGTCCTAGGTGAGCAACGGGCGGATCTGCCGCGGCGTGTCGGCCACGATGGCGGCAAGGCCGTTGCCGGACAGCCAGCCGCCCACGACCGCGAGCGTGCCGTCCGCGGCGCAGGCGCTCCGGACGGCGGCGACGCGCTGCTTGTGGCCGAGGGACGCAAAGGGCAGCGCACCGGTCCAGCGGACCACGTCCCAGCCCGCCACGGCGGCTTCGGTGACCGGGACGCCGAGCAGGGCCGCGGCGTCGGCCAGGGCGGCGGAGAAGAGTTCGGCGTCCGAGCGCGGCGCGGCAACAGCTCCGGTGCCGTCGGAGGCGCCGCCGCGGCCGTAGGAGAGCCGGAGCACATGCTTGCCCGGCCCTGTCCGCTGCGCCAGCCAGGCCCACTTGGCGGTGCTGTGCGTCAGCGCCTTGGCTTGCACGCCGGGACTCTGCGGCGCCACGAGGACGCCGGTGCCGCGCGGCGCCCGGTCGAGTGCCGGGAGGTCCACGACGAGGGTGACCAGGCTGACGTCCGGCCCGGCGTCGGGGCGGAGGGGTTCAAGTTCCGGCAGGGCCGCACCGAGGAGGTCGACGGCGGCCGGGCCCTCGACCGCAACGACGAGCAGCCCGGCGTCGAACGTGTCGCGTTCCGTGCTGACCCGCCAGCCGCCGGCGGTGCGCTGGACCGACCGCGCCCGGGTGCCGCTGAGCAGGGTGACGCCCTGCCGGCGCACGTCGGCCACCAGGGCTGCCACGAGTGTGTGCATGCCGCCGCGCAGGCCGGCGACGGCGGAGCCGGCCTTCCGGGGCCCGGACGTTGCGGGTTGGGCTGTGTGCTGCCGGGCTGCCTGCTCCGGCGGCGCGGCCGCCGCTCCCCTGCGCTGGGCCGCGACGGCGGCGGCGAGGGAGCCGTGCTGACGGATGCCGGCCCGCAGCCCCGGGGCGACCATGTCGACGTCGAGCCCTGCCGGGTCGGCGGAATGGACGCCGCCCACCACCGGCGCCACGAGCCGGTCCAGCACCCGCCGGCCCATCCTCCTGCGGACCAGGGTTGACACGCTGGTGGCCTCAGCGGCGGTGCCGAGCGAGGCCGGCAGCACGGAGTCGATGGAAGCGCGGAGGGAACCGAGCAGGCCCAGGGACCGCCGGACCTCCGGGTCCCATGGGCTGGCCGGGATGCCGAGGATCCCGGTCTTGGGCAGTTCCCGCGGGCCGTCCGGCAGCTGGACCCAGGCCCCGCCGGGATTCGGCGCGACGATCTCGCCGGCCAGGCCGAGGTCGGCCGCGAGATCGGCGACCGCCGTGCTGCGGGTGGCAAACGATTCCGCCCCGCTGTCGAGCGTCAGCCCGGCCACGGTGTGGCTGCCGACGCAGCCGCCCCACGCCTCGCCGGCCTCCAGGATTGTGGTGCGGACGCCGGCCCGGGCGAACTCCCGGGCAGCCAGCAGGCCGGAGATTCCTCCGCCGATCACCAGCGCGGTCCTGTCAGGGCGCTGCCCTGCGGAGCCGGCGGCCGCGGACATCCCGGCGGTGCCTGCGTCCATGGCCTACTCCGGGGAGATGGAGTGGATGAGTTCGACGACGCGCGTCAGCACGGCAGGGTCCGTTTCCGGGGGCACGCCGTGGCCCAGGTTCAGGACGTGGCCGGGCGCGGCGGAGCCGGCGGCGATCACGTCGCGGACGTGCGCTTCCAGGATCTCCCACGGTGCGGACAGCAGTGCGGGGTCGATGTTGCCCTGCAGCGGAACGGTCCCGCCGAGCCGCCGGTTGGCTTCGTCCAGCGGGAGCCGGTAGTCAACGCCCACGACGTCGACGCCGACGTCGCGCATGGCCACGAGCAGTTCCGAGGTGCCGGTGCCGAAGTGGACCAGCGGTGCGCCGAGGTGGCGGACGTGGTCCAGGGCACGGGCCGACGCCGGAGCGACGTAACGCTGGTAGTCGGCCAGCCCCAGCGAGCCGGCCCACGAGTCGAAAAGCTGGCCGGCCGAGGCGCCGGCCTCCAGCTGCGCCCTGAGGAACATGCCGGAGGCGTCGGCGGCCCAGTTGGCCAGGGCGGTCCACGTCTCCGGGTCGGCGTGCATCATGGTGCGCGGGCCGAGGTGGTCGCGGGACGGCTTGCCTTCCACCATGTAGGCGGCGAGCGTGAAGGGCGCGCCGGCGAAGCCGATCAGCGGGGTGCTGCCGAGCTCAGCCACGGTAAGACGTACGGCCTCGCGGATGGGTTCCAGGGCCTCCCACGTCAGCTGCGGCAGGGCGGCGACGTCCGCTGCGGTGCGCACCGGCGCGTCCAGGACGGGGCCAACGCCGGGGACGATGTCCACACCGACGCCGGCCAGCTTGAGCGGGATGACGATATCGGAGAAGAAGATGGCGGCATCGACGTCGTGCCGCCGGACCGGCTGCAGGGTGATCTCCGCGGCCAGCTCCGGGCGCAGGCATGAGTCCAGCATCGCGACGCCCTCGCGGACCTTGAGGTACTCCGGCAGCGAGCGGCCGGCCTGGCGCATGAACCAGACGGGACGGCGCGAGGGCGTGCCGCCCCGGTAGGCGGTGATGAGGGGCGAGTCCGAGGTGCGGCCGTCCATGAGCGGGTGCCCGGCGTCGAGCCCGCGGTCGGACGTACTGGAATTTGTCGTGCCGGCGCTTGCCGCAGCCCTTGGAGTCATGCCTTCGATTGTGCCCAAATTTGCGCCCAAAAGATAACGACAGCCTGTCACGCGCATCGTTACACCGGCAACGATCGCGGTGCCGTGGCGGGAATCACAGCAGGGGGTGCCCGATCCCACTCGGACATGTTGTTCTACACGGACACGAAAAAGCTATGATGGTGATGCTGTGGTTCTTTTCTCATTGGTGGCTACACACGCCGACATCGACCTCGAAACCGTTGCTCAGCTGAGCACCGGCGCTTCCGGGCTTGCCACATCCGCCCTCGCCGGATCGCCGGCCGTGGCGGGTGCCGTTGTCCTTGCCACCTGCAACCGCTTCGAAATCTATGGCGAGGCACCGAACCCCGACGCGGTCGACGCGGCCCGGGCGGCCCTTATCTCGCAGATCAGCGGTGCCAGCGGGCTGAACGATCAGCTCGTCTCCCGCGCGTTCAGCACCCGCACCGGTGCCGAGGTCAGCCGGCATCTGTTCGCCGTCAGTTCCGGGCTGGACTCCGCCGTTGTCGGTGAACGCGAAATCGCCGGCCAGGTCCGCCGCGCCCTGATCACCGCCCAGCATGAGGGCACGGCGAGCTCCGGGCTGGTAAGGCTCTTCCAGGCCGCGTCCAAGACGGCCAAGGATGTCGGCGCCCAGACGGCCCTGGGCTCCCGCGGCCTCTCGATCGTCTCGGTGGCGCTGGATCTGGCCACGGACCTCTCGGAAAACCCCGACTGGTCGGCCAAGAAGGCTGTCGTCTTCGGCACCGGCGCCTACGCCGGTGCCACCATGTCGCTGCTGCGCGAACGCGGCTGCACCGACGTCCATGTCTACTCCTCCTCCGGGCGCGCCCCCGGGTTCGTCGCCACCCGGGGCGGCACGGCCCTGGATGAGGACACCCTCCCGGCAGCGGTGGCCGCGGCGGACGTCATGATCGGCTGCAGCGGCTCGGACAGCCGGGTCGAAGCGGACGAGCTCGCCCGGATCCGGGCGGACTCGGTCCAGCCGCTGATCGCGATCGACCTCGCCCTGACCCACGACTTCGACCCCGCGGTGGGCGAGCTCGACGGCGTCGAACTGCTGACGCTGGAATCCGTCCGGCTGGCGGCACCCCAGGAACAGGCCGAGTCGCTCGCGCAGGCCAGCAGCATTGTCTCCGGTGCGGCCAGCGCCTTTGAGCAGGAGCGTGAGGCACGCTCGGTTGATTCGGCGATCGTTGCCCTGCGCCGGCACACGATGAACGTCCTGGACGCGGAAATGGAAAAGGTCCGCGCCCGGCACGGCTGCACCGCCGCCGCCGAGGAAGTCGAGTTCGCCCTGCGCCGCATGGTAAAGCAGCTGTTGCACATCCCCACGGTCCGGGCGCGGGAACTTGCCGCCGACGGGCAGCAGGACGCCTACGTTGCCGGTCTTGAGGCGTTGTACGGCATCACCGTGGAGCCCTCCCCCGCCGCCGGTTCCGCCCTGGCGGCGCCCGCCCCCGTCGTGTCCGACGCTGAGTGCCCGGTGGAACACGGCGGAGCCGGCGAAATCCGCGAAACCGCGTAGCGTCCCGTCTAAGTACCCTTTTCGCGGAACGGTACCCTTCTCGCGGAACCTGGACTATCCGGGCTCACCCGGCGAAAGCGTTGATCCCGGTCATGTCGGCGGACACCTGCCACAGCCGGGCGGCCGCGTCCGGGTCCACTGCATGGGCGTCCACGCCCCTGATTCTGGCCTCGGGCGATCCCGGAACGGTGGGTTCGGCGATGTCGCAGTCCTCGCAGTACACGCCGCCCATGCCCTCCAGTGCCGGCGACGTCGCCGCCCAGACCGACGTGGCCGCGCCCTGTTCCGGGGTCTTGAACCGGGCGTCGACGGTGCCGTGCTCATCCATCCAGCCCGCGGCAATCATTTCCTCGCGCGGCAGATGGCGCTGCAGTTCCGTCATGATGCCGCCGGGGTGAACGGCGAAGGCCCTCACGCCGAAGTCCCGGCCGAGGGCGTCGAGCCGGACGGCGAAGAGGGCGTTGGCCGTCTTCGCCTGGCCGTACGCGCGCCATTTGTCGTAGCCGGCGTCGAAGTTGATGTCATCGAAGCGGATCGGCGAGAGCTTGTGCCCCGTGGAGGACAGCGAGACGACGCGGGCCCCGTCCGCCGCGGCGAGGGCCGGCCACAGCAGGTTGGTGAGCGCAAAGTGGCCCAGGTGGTTGGTCGCAAACTGGGCCTCCCAACCGGGGCCCACCCGGTGCTCCGGGCTGGCCATGATGGCGGCGTTGTTGATGAGGATGTCCAGGCTGCGGGGCGGGTTGGCCGCCGCGGCAGCCAGGAAGCCGGCGGCGAACTCCTGCACGCTCGCCTGGTCCGCCAGATCCAGTTCGGCCACGCTGACATCGCCGCCCCGGGCTCCCGGGGCCAGCCCGGCCGCGGCCAGGACGTCGCGGGCGTGGTCGGGCCGTCGGGCGGGCACCACAACGGAGGCCCCGGCGGACGCGAGTGCCCGCACGGTTTCCAGGCCGAGTCCGGAGTAGCCGCCGGTGACGATCGCGGTCTTCCCGGCCAGACCGATGCCGGAGATGACGTCGGCGGCCGTCGAATCACGGCCGAAGCCGGAGCCGATCTTGCGCTGTGGTGTCCGGGCGGGTTCCTCGCTCATGGCAGGGCCTCTCAGTAGACCGGTTTCCCGGGTTCCACGTCCCGCACCCAGGCGAGGATGCCGCCTTCGAGGTGGCTGACGCGCTCGTACCCGGCAGCGCGGGCCGCTGACAGGACGGCGGCGGACCGTGTTCCGGCCTTGCAGTGGAAGACGATATCGGCGTCCTGGGGCAGGTCCTGCCACGCTTCGCCGGCCAGGATGCGGCCCTGCGGGATCAGCACCGCCCCGTCGATCCGGACGATGTCGTACTCCCCGCTTTCCCGCACGTCCACCAGGTGGAAGTCCTTGAGTCCGGCCTTTCGCGAGGCGAGCATGGTGGCGAGCTGGGTTGCCGTGACCGTGTGCCCGGCCCCGGCATCCGCTGTGGGGGTGATGCCGCAGAAGGCCTCGTAATCGGTCAGTTCCGTGATGCGCGGCGCCGCGGGATCCCGGGCCACCTTGATCTCGCGCCAGGTGCCGCCGAGCGCGTCGTAGAGCGCCAGCCGGCCGAGCAGGGACCGCCCGACGCCGGTGATCAGCTTGACGGCTTCGGTCACCATCAGGGATCCGACGGCGGCGCACAGCATGCCGAACACGCCGCCTTCCCCGCAGGACGGCACGGAGCCGGCCGGGGGTGCTTCCGGGTACAGGTCCCGGTAGGTGGGTCCGTGCTGTTCCCAAAAGACGCTGACCTGGCCGTCGAACCGGAAGATCGATCCCCAGACATAGGGCTTGCCGAGGATCGCCGCGGCGTCGTTGACGAGGTAGCGGGTGGCGAAGTTGTCGGCGCCGTCGAGGATGAGGTCGTAGCCGGCGAAAAGGTCCAGGGCATTGGACGCATCGAGGCGGATGTTGTGCAGCCGGACGTCGACCAGCGGGTTCAGCGCCGCAATGGCGTCCCGGGCCGATTCGATTTTGGGCCGGCCCACGTCCGCGACGCCGTGGATGATCTGGCGCTGCAGGTTGCTGAGGTCGACGTCGTCGTCATCGACGATCCCGAGGGTGCCGACCCCGGCGGCGGCGAGGTAGAGCAGCGCGGGCGAACCCAGTCCGCCGGCCCCGATGACCAGGACTTTCGCGTTCTTGAGCCGGCGCTGGCCGATCGCGCCGATCTCCGGAATGATCAGGTGGCGCGAGTAGCGCTCCACCTCCTCCGGGCTGAGGTCTGCCGCGGGCTCAACCAGCGGTCCGGGCCGGGGATCCAGCTGCATCCGGGAGGTTGCGGGGGCGCCGTCGGCGGCGATGTTTGAGGCCATACTTCAATCTATGCCTGAAGATACCGTCAGGTCATATTACCCGCGCGTAAAGTGTATTTCAGGGCAAGGTAGTGCAGTGCCGTTTATGGCTGCAGTGTTGTTTACGGCAGTGCTGTTGAATATATTGCGCGTTATTGGGTGAAGAGGGAAAGAAGGCCGACAGTGGTTCATCAGGCACCGGTGGAGCGGGACGGGACCGGCAAGCCGCCGGCCGGACAGACGCGGAGCGGACATCGCTCGGCGCGCCTGCCCCGCGACGAACGCCGGGCGCAGCTGCTGGCGGCTGCGCAGGAAGTCTTCGTGGCGAACGGCTACCACGGTGCCGCCATGGATGAAATCGCCGAGACCGCGCACGTCAGCAAGCCTGTCCTGTACCAGCACTTCCCGTCCAAGCGGGACCTCTACCTGGCGCTGCTGGACAGCCACCTCAGCAAGTTGATCGACCTCCTGCTGGGCGCCCTGAATTCCACCACGGACAATGACGAACGTGTCCAGGCGGTGATGCGCGCCTACTTCCGCTTCATCGCCAACGATGATCAGGCACACCGGCTCGTGTTTGAATCGGACCTGATTAATGACCCCGACGTCAGCGCACGGCTGGAAACGTTCAACAAGACCTTTGCCGACGCCGTCGCGCACGTCATTGCCGAGGACACCAAGCTGCCGGAGCTCGAAGCCCAACTCCTGGGCCGCGGACTGGCCGGAATGGCCCACGTGAGCGCGCGGTACTGGCTCGAGACGGACGGGAACCTGGACCTCGATGTGGCCAGTGACCTCATCTACCGTTTAGCTTGGCGCGGAATCTCCCGCTTCCCCAAGGAGACCTAGACTACAACTAGAGATTGACCTTAGAGATTTAATCGACTTTGACCGGCTGGGAGGCCTCGCTGTGGAAGTAAAGATTGGTATTCAGAACATTGGCCGCGAAATCGTGCTCGAATCCAGCCAGGATGCCGACGCCGTCGCCAAGGTGGTGGGCGACGCGATCGCCAAGGGCAGCGAGCTGCGGCTGACGGATGACAAGGGCCGGCTGATCATTGTCCCCGCCAATGTCCTTGGTTACGTCGAAATCGGAGCAGAAGAGGCCCGCCGCGTCGGTTTCGGCGCCCTCTAGTTCCCCCTCTTCCAGAGTCCGTTCTTCACCGCAGTTTCCTGAACGCGAGGGGTCCTGAATGCTTTCCCTGATTGTGGTGGCCATGGTCACCGTTGCCGCGGGCTTCGTAGTATGGGCAAATGACAAACGGCACACGAAGTACGGCATCAGTGTTCCGGCCGGGGTCGCCGCCGCCGTCGGCATGCTGAGCTGGATCATCTTCATGGCGGCCGGGTTCGGCTACCAGCCGGGACTGACCTGGATTCCGTGGATCCTGCCCATGGTCCTGGGCACTGCAGCCTCCATCGGGGCCGTGGTGTACCTCGGCAGGACCCGGACCCGGCACGATACCGACCGGCTCACCGCCATCCTGAAGCTCTAGCAGGACGCGGATCGTCAGCAGGACGCCAATCCCTGGCCGGAAAAAGCAGTGGCCACGCTCCTCGTCGGGAGCGTGGCCACTGTTTTTGACTCCGTTTCTTGAGCGTCGTCGGGCCCCTGTTAGAGGAACTCGGCCCGGCCTTCCATGGCCGAGGACGCCAGTGCGTGCTCGCGGCGCGGGATCCGGCCGGCCGACTTTGCCAGCCTGCCCGCGATGACGGCGTGCCTGAACGCCTCGCCCATGACGGCGGGATTCTGCGCCCGGGTCACGGCCGTGGCGAGCAGCACGGCGTCGCAGCCCAGTTCCATCGCCAGGGCAGCATCCGAGGCCGTGCCGATCCCGGCGTCGAGCACCACGGGAACCGATGCCCGCGCTACGATCAGCTCGATGTTGTGCGGGTTCAGGATGCCCAGTCCGGTGCCGATCGGGGCGCCAAGCGGCATCACCGCCGTCGCGCCGAGGTTTTCCAGCCGGAGGGCCAGCACGGGATCGTCGTTGGTGTAGGCAAAAACCTTGAACCCGCGGGCCACGAGCTGTTCGGTGGCGTCCACGAGTTCCACCGCGTCCGGAAGCAGGGTGTGCTCGTCGGCAATGACTTCGAGCTTGACCCAGTCCGTCTCCAAGGCTTCGCGGGCCAGCTCCGCGGTGAGGACGGCGTCCTTGGCGGTGAAGCAGCCGGCCGTGTTGGGCAGCACCCGGATGTTGTGGTCCACCAGCAGCTGGAACAGCGAGCCCGTCTCCGCCGGTGAATAGCGGCGCATCGCCACCGTGGTCAGTTCCGTCCCGGAGGCCAGCAGTGCCGCGCCCAGCCCGTCCAGGCTCGGCGCGCCGCCGGTGCCCATGATGAGGCGCGAGCCAAGTGTCACGCCGTCGACCACGAACGGGTCGGCGGCCGTTGCCGCAGGGGACCCGGCCGGTGTGCCGGCAAGAGCCGTCGGTCCGGCAAAAACAGTCTCGTTCATGGTGCTCATCCTCCCTGGACTGCTGTGACGAGTTCGACGTCGTCGCCCTCGGCGAGCGCCGTGGCGTGCCACTGGCTGCGCGGCACGACTTCGGCGTTGCGGGCCACGGCGACGCCGAGCTTCCTGCCGTCCGCGGCGCGGCCGTCGGGGCCGATGCTCCGGCCGGTGAGCTCGCTGACAAGGGCGCTGACGGAGGCGCCGTCGGCGACGCTCTGCTCCGTTCCGTTCAGTCTGATGTTCATGCTGCTTCCTTGTTAGGGCTGTCCCCGGACGCATCCGGGATTCGGGAAAAACGGTCGGGGCGGAACGCGGACCAGCGCGGGTCCGCTGTCCCGTCCATGAGCTCGCGGCAGACGGCGGCGGCCGCCGGCGTCAGCAGGACGCCGTGCCGGAAGAAGCCGGTCGCGATGATGAGCCCGGGGATATCCCCGCCACCACGGCCGCGGACCGCGACCCGCCCCAGCAGCGGGGCGTTGTCCGGCGTGCCCGGACGTGCCCGCGCCGTGGCTTCCAGCAGCTCCAGCTCCGCCACGGCGGGCACCAGTTGCTGGGCGTCGCGGAGCAGCTGGTACACGCCCCCGGCGGACACTGCCCGGGGATCGGTCGGGCCGTCCTCGCGCTGGGTGGCGCCGATCACCACGGTGCCGTCCTGCCGCGGGACGATGTACACGGGCACCCCGCGCACCATCCCCCGCACCGTGGCGGTCACCAGCGGCCGCAGATGGGCGGGCACCCGGAGCCGGAGGATGTCGCCGTAGACCGGCCGCAGCGGCAGCGCCAGGCCGTCGGGCAGGCCCTCCAGGCCGGGCGCGCCGAGCCCGTTGGCCACGATCGTTTCCGTGGCCCGGATGGTACCGCCGCCGGCCAGCCGGACTCCCGTGACGGCGCCGCCGTCCCAGAGCAGCCCGGCCGCGCGGCGCCGGACCAGACTGCCGTGGCCCTCCGTGCCCAGCAGGCCGGCGAGACGGGCGATCAGCAGCCGGGGATCCACCTGGTGGTCTGCCGGAATGTCGAAGGCACACGAGATGCCGGGGCTCAGCAGCGGTTCGCGGCTGCGGGCCTCGCGCACGGTCAGGGGGTCGACGGTGAGGCCGCAGGCCCGCTGGACCTCCCTGAGGTCCGCGAGCGCGCGGCGGTCCGCCGCGTCGGCACCGACGGCGAGGGTCGGCGTCCTCTGGTACCCCGTGCCGGCCGCGGACTCCGGAGCGGTGGCACCGGCGTCGATCCCGGCAGCGAACCCGGGCCACAGCCGGGAGGACTCCAGCATCAGTTCCAGGAGTTCTTCCTCCTGGTAATGCAGTTCGCTGACGGGCGCGAGCATCCCGGCCGCGGCCCAGCTGGCCCCGCTGCCGGGTGCGTCATCGATCAGCACGACGGAGCGGCCGGCGCGGCCGGCCTCGAACGCGATGCCGTGGCCGATCACCCCGCCGCCGATCACGGCGACGTCGGCGGTGCAATCCCCGGCGGCATCGGGTCTGCTGTCATAAATCCGGGAAGCGGCGTCATCTGCGGGCTCGGCTTCACGGCTGGCTCCTGGACCCATAAAAAAATTCCTTCCCTACGCCGGTACTAGCCGGATCAGGTCAAGCGGTCGGCTCTGACGCCCTCTCAGCCGTTGCAGCGGCATTGCCGCTGCGGGCTCCCGCGGTATGCGCCCAGTTTAGAGGAACTAGGCTGGTCCCATGACCCAGGACGCCATCCACACCACCGCCCGCCTCTACCTGTGCACCGACGCCCGCCGGGACCGCGGCGACTTCGAGGCCTTCGTGGACGCCGCTTTCGCCGGCGGGGTGGACATCATCCAGCTGCGTGACAAGTCGCTCGAGGCGGCCGAGGAACTGGAATTCCTGGAGGTCCTGCAGGCCGCGGCGCAACGCCACGGCCGGTTGTGGTCCGTCAATGACCGGGCGGACATCGCGTCCCTGTCGGGGGCGCCGGTGTTCCATGTCGGGCAGAAGGACATTTCGCTCGGTGCCGCCCGCGGTTTCCTCGGCAAGGACACCGTGATCGGGCTGTCCACGCACAGCCCGGAGCAGGTGGACGCGGCCATCGCGGCCTCGCCCGGCCGCAAGGGCCTGGATTACTTCTGTGTCGGGCCCGTGTGGGCCACCCCCACCAAGCCGGGACGCGCCGCCGTCGGCCTCGACCTGGTGCGCTACGCCGCCCGGGCGATCGAAAAGGCGGACGCGGAGGGAACCGGCACGGTGGACGGGGTGGTGCCCTGGTTCGCGATCGGCGGGATCGACCTCGGCAACGTGGAGCAGGTGGTCGACGCCGGCGCCCGGCGGATCGTCGTGGTCCGGGCCATCACCGACGCCGATGATCCGGCACACGCTGCGGGAGCGCTGCTGGCGGCACTGGACGCCGCGGACGCCTGAGCGCGTCGGCCAGAACGCTCCGGGCGGGCCGCGCCGGGCAGGCCGGCCTGGCTTACGCGGCCAGTCCCAGCCCCGCCATCCGGCGTGCGTGGTTCGCCGCGAGTTCGGCCGCGAGACCGCTGGCCATGTCCTTGGCAGCGTCGTCGTCGAGACCGGACAGGCCGCCGAGGAGCGCGTGCTCGATGCCCACCCGCTGGGCCTGGGTCAGGGCTTCGCCCAGCAGGCGCCGGGCCCACAACGCCAGGCGGGAAGCCAGCCGCGGGTCATCGGCCAGGGCCGCCTTGAGGCGGTCCCGCAGCACGGCCGTGGATGTTTCCGCGGACTGGATCTGTTCGATCAGTTCCCGGGTCCCGGCGTCGACGTACCGGGCGACGGCCCGGTAGACGTCCGCGGAGACGGTGTCGATCACGTAGGCCTTCATGAGCGATTCGTACCAGTCCGCCGGGCGGGTGCGCTCATGGAAGTGGTCCACGGACGGCTGGAACGGGAGCATCGCGGCCTCCGTGTCCAGGCCCATGGCCTCGAGCCGGCTCCGGACCAGTTCGTAGTGCTGGAACTCCACCACGGCCATCCTGCCCAGCACCGCGCGGTCATGCAGCGTAGGCGAATACCGGGCATCGGAGGACAACCGTTCGAAGGCCGAGAGCTCGCCATAGGCCATCACTCCCAGCAGATCCGCGAGGAAGCTGTTGTAGCGGGCAGGATCGTCCGGACTGGCGCTCATCTTTCAAGACTAATGGCGGAAATCGGGCTACCCTGATTTTCGTGTCCCATCATCGCCTGACCCCGAGTGTCCACGAGCAGCAGAACCAGCTGGCCGCGGCACTCAAGGCGCTGCGCACGACCCTGGAACTGCCCGGTCCGTTCCCCGAAAACGTGCTCCGCGACGCCCGGGCCGCGGTGGCCGAACACAAGCTGCCGGACCTGGACCTGACGCATGTGGAGTTCGTGACGATCGATCCGGCGTCGTCCACGGACCTCGACCAGGCCCTGTTCATCGAGCGCAGGGGTGCCGGGTACAAAGTGCTGTACGCCATCGCCGACGTTCCGTCCTTTGTCGCTCCGGGCGGCCCGCTCGACGCCGAAACCCGCCGCCGCGGCCAGACCTTCTACACCCCGGACGGCCGGATCCCGCTGCACCCGGAGGTCATCAGCGAGGCCGCCGGGAGCCTGCTCGCCGGGCAGCTGTGTGCGGCCTTCGTGTGGGAGTTCGATCTGGACGCCGCGGCCGAGGTGACCTCGGTGCTGGTCCGCCGGGCGCAGGTGCGCAGCCGCGCGAAGCTCAGCTACAAGGGCGTGCAGGCCGAGCTCGACGCCGGCACCGCGCCGGCCATGTTGCAGCTGCTCAGGGAGGTGGGCATCAAGCGGGTGGAGCTGGAGCGCCTGCGCGGCGGCGCGAGCCTGAACATGCCGGAGCAGGAGATCCAGCAGCTGCCCGACGGCGGCTACCGGATCGTGGCGGCCCCGCCGCTGCCCGTGGAGGACTGGAACGCCCAGATTTCCCTCATGACCGGGATGGCCGCAGCCGGTCTCATGATCCGGGGCAAGGTCGGCATCCTGCGCACCATGCCCGCCCCGGATGAGGCGTCGCTGCGGCACTTCCACCGCCAGACCCACGCCCTGGGCAAGCCCTGGGACGGGGAGATCCGCTACGGCGAATACCTTCGCACCCTCGATCCCACCGATCCCCGGCAGCTGGCGATCGTGCATTCGGCCGGGATGCTGTTCCGCGGCGCCGGCTACACCCCGTTCGACGGCACCGTCCCGGAGGCCGCCATCCAGGCAGCCATCGGCGCCGCCTACGCCCACTCCACGGCGCCGCTGCGGCGCCTGGTGGACCGTTTCGTCCTGGTCATCTGCGAGGCCCTGAGCAACGGCACGGAGGTTCCGGCCTGGGCCCGGGAAGCCCTGCCGTCGCTTCCTGCCATCATGGCCACCTCGGACCAGCTGGCCGCGAAGCTGGAGCGCCTCGCCCTGGACACGGTGGAGGCGGCGCTGCTGGTCAACCACGTCGGCCAGGAGTTCGACGCCGTCGTCATCTCCGGTTCAAAGCCGCCGAAGAACGGCGGCACCGCTTCCGGCGGAGCCAGTGCCAGTGCCAGTGGGAGTGCCAGTGCCAGTACCAACGGCAGCGCCGGCGGGAACGGGAACGGGCCCTCCGGCATGGTCCAGATCGCCGAGCCCGCCGTGACCGCGCGGTGCCCCGGCGAGCTCGAACCCGGCACGCAGGTCCGGGTCCGGGTGCTGTCCTCGGACATCGCCACCCGCGAAATCCGGCTCGAGCTCGCCGGCTGACGGGCCGCCTCCGGGCGCACTTCCGCGGCGCTCCGGCGGCCCCGGTCGAGGATCCGGGCCGCGTACAGCTAGACTGGAGAGGTAGAAATGGATGCCCGGTCGTTGATTTCCATGATTTTCGAATTCAACAAGCCCGCCCCTACGCGATCTTGAGATAGACCCGCTGGTCCCCAGTGCCAGCATTTAGATAGCCCGCGATCGGCTTCCACTGGATTTGCCTGCGCGCCCGAGCGTGCTCCGGAACGGCCACCCCGGCCGGCCCCGTTGAGCAAGCAGCGCAGCCCAAAATGAATAAGGAAACTCACCTGTGAGTGAATTGCACACGCACCAGCTTCTGACCGATGAGTCCGGCACGGAAACCATCGAGCCCGAAGAAACCATCATCTCGGACGAAAAGCCGCACGAGATTGCCGAAAAAACGTTTGCCGATTTCAGTGTCCGCGCCGACATTGTGGAGTCCCTGGCCGACGCCGGCATCACCCATCCCTTCCCGATCCAGGCCATGACGCTGCCGGTCGCCCTGGCCGGACACGACATCATCGGCCAGGCCAAGACCGGCACGGGCAAGACCCTCGGCTTCGGCATCCCGGCCCTGCAGCGCGTCGTCGGACGTGACGACGCCGGCTTCGAGAAGCTGGCCGTTCCGGGCGCCCCGCAGGCCCTCGTGATCGTGCCCACGCGGGAGCTCGCCATTCAGGTCGCCAAGGACCTTGAGACGGCCGCGAAGAAGCGCAACGCCCGGATCGCCACCATTTACGGCGGCCGCGCCTACGAGCCGCAGGTCGAGGCGCTGCAGAACGGCGTCGAAATCGTCGTCGGCACCCCGGGGCGCCTGATCGACCTGCACAAGCAGAAGCACCTGAGCCTGAAGAACGTCAAGATGGTCATCCTCGATGAGGCCGACGAAATGCTGGACCTCGGCTTCCTCCCGGACGTTGAAACCCTGATCGCCGGCACCCCGGCGGTCCGCCAGACACTGCTGTTCTCGGCCACTATGCCCGGCCCGGTCATCGCCATGGCCCGCCGGTACATGTCCCAGCCGACCCACATCCGCGCCGCGGACCCGGACGACGAGGGCCTGACCAAGCGCGACATCCGCCAGCTTGTCTACCGCGCCCACAGCATGGACAAAGTCGAAGTGGTGGCCCGTATCCTGCAGGCCCGCGGCCGCGGCCGCACCATCATCTTCACCAAGACCAAGCGCACCGCCGCGAAGGTCGCAGAGGAGCTTGTGGACCGCGGTTTCGCCGCCGCCGCCATCCACGGCGACCTCGGCCAGGGCGCCCGCGAGCAGGCGCTGCGGGCCTTCCGCAACAACAAGGTGGACGTCCTTGTCGCCACCGATGTCGCCGCCCGCGGCATCGACGTCGACGACGTCACGCACGTGATCAACTACCAGTGCGTCGAGGACGAGAAGATCTACCTGCACCGCGTCGGCCGCACCGGCCGTGCCGGCAACAAGGGCACCGCCGTGACCTTTGTCGACTGGGACGATGTCCCGCGCTGGGGACTCATCAACAAGGCCCTGGGCCTGGACTTCCCGGAGCCCGTGGAGACCTACTCCTCCTCGCCGCACCTGTTCGAGGAACTCGACATCCCCGAGGGCACGAAGGGCCGGCTGCCGCGGGACAAGCGTGTGCTGGCCGGCGTCGACGCCGAGGTCCTGGAGGACCTCGGCGAGACCGGCAAGAAGAACTCGCGCGGCGGGGGACGCGACGGCGGCCGCGGCGGCCGCGCCGGTGGACGCGAAGCCGGACGTGAGGGCGGGCGCGAAGGCGGACGCACCGGCACCCGGTCTCCGCGCCGCAGCGGCACCGAAACCGGCGCACGCTCGGGTGAGCGCCGCCGTCGTTCCGCCGATACGGACGCCGCCGCCCCGGCCGAGGCTTCGGCCCAGGCCCCCGTTTCGGCACCGGCCTCGGCACGCGCGGCTTCGGCCAGTGCGCCGACCGAGGTGGACCGGGCAACCCGTGCCCGGCGCCGGACCCGCACCCGCCGCCGCAACGGCGAGGTGGTGGCCGGCGGCGACGCACAGCCAAGCGGCGCCGAGGCCTAACCCCCTCCATGACTGACACCGTCTGGGCGCCGGACGGCAGCAACCTGGTGGTTCACGCGGACAACGCGGAGTTCCTCCCCACGCTGCCGGACGGCGCCTTCACACTGATTTACGTGGACCCGCCGTTCAACACCGGGCGGGTCCAGCGGCGCCAGGAGACCCGGATGGTGCTCAATGCCGGCGGCGAGGGTGACCGGGTCGGGTTCAAGGGCCGGTCCTACGACACCATCAAGGGCGCGCTGCACAGCTACGACGACGCCTTCAGCGACTACTGGTCCTTCCTCGAGCCCCGGCTCGTGGAAGCGTGGCGGCTCCTGGCCGACGACGGCACCTTGTACCTGCATCTGGACTACCGCGAGGTGCACTACGCGAAGGTCATGCTGGATGCGATCTTCGGCCGCGAGTGCTTCCTGAACGAGATCATCTGGGCGTATGACTACGGCGCCCGGGCCAAGAACCGCTGGCCCACCAAGCACGACAACATCCTCGTCTACGTCAAGAACCCGGCGAAGTACCACTTCGACAGCGCCGAAGTGGACCGGGAGCCGTACATGGCGCCGGGCCTCGTGACCCCCGCCAAGCGCGAGCTCGGCAAGCTTCCCACCGACGTCTGGTGGCACACCATCGTCTCCCCCACCGGCAAGGAGAAGACCGGCTACCCGACGCAGAAGCCCGAGGGCCTCATCCGCCGGGTGGTCGCGGCCTCGAGCAGGCCCGGCGACTGGTGCCTGGACTTCTTCGCCGGCTCCGGAACGCTCGGCGCCGTGGCCGCGAAGCTGGACCGCAGGTTCGTGTGCGTGGACCAGAACCCGGCGGCCGTCGACGTCATGGCCAAACGCCTGTCCCGGCACGCCGCCTTCACCGCGTACCCCTCCGCCTAAGTAGCCCGCAGCAGCGGCCGTTCCGGGACCTCAGAACGGCCCCTGCTGCCAGTTGGTTCGGTGCGGGGTCAGCGGATGACCGACGAGCCGGTCCCCAGTTCCTCGATCCGGGCAAAGACTTCCGGGGAGGTCACGTTCTCCCCCAGAAGGTTCGGCTTTCCGGTGCCGTGGTAGTCGGAGGACCCGGTCACCAGCAGCCCGTACCGGTCGGCAAGCCGGCGCAGGAACGCCCGGCCGTCCTCCGGATTATCCCGGTGATAGATCTCAAGGCCGGCCAGTCCGGCGTCGATCATCTCCCGGTACGTGCCCTCCCCCACGATCCGCCCGCGCGCGGACGCGACCGGGTGGGCAAAGACCGGCACGCCGCCGGCCGCCCGGACGAGTTCGACGGCGAGCGCCGGCTCCGGCGCGTAATGCTGGACCCAATAACGCGAACGCGAGGTAAGGATGGAGCTGAAGGCCTCGGCCCGGTCCTCCACCACGCCCGCGGCGACGAGCGCGTCGGCGATGTGCGGGCGGCCGAGCGTGGCCCCCGGTGCCACATGGTGGATCACATCGTCCCATGTCAGCGGGTAGTCCTCGGCCAGCAGGGTGACCATCTTCTGCGCCCTCGTCTGCCGGGCGTCCTTGGCCTTTGTGATTTCCTCGAGAAGTCCCGGGTGCGACGGATCATGCAGGTAGCTCAGCAGGTGCACGCTGATGCCCTCCGCGGTCCGGCAGGAGATCTCCATGCCCGGCACCAGCGCGACCCCGGTTTGCCTGGCCGCGGCGGCGGCCCCGGCCCACCCGTCGGTGGAGTCGTGGTCGGTCAGGGCGACGACGTCGAGCCCGGCTGCCGCGGCGGACCCGACGACGTCGGCCGGCGCCTGGGTGCCGTCGGAAACGTTCGAGTGCGCATGCAGGTCAATCCTCACTCCACCAGCCTAGTAGGTGCCCGGTTCCACGGCCGCAGACGCGCGCGGTCGGGCGCCCCGCGGCGGCAGCGCGCCGTTGGCCTAAGCCGCGGGGCTGGTGAGACTATGGGACGGTGAACGATGCAGATAACACCCAAGTCTCCGCTTCCCAGCCCCTCGACGAGCGCGTCAACAACCGCTCGCAGCGGCCCAGCTCCGATGCTTTCAAGGCTTTCATGGCCAGCAACTGGGCGCCTGCGACGCAGCAGCTGCCCGAGCGCGACGCCGTCGCGGACCACGCCGCGGCCCGGCGCCGCGCCATTTCCGGCCAGTTCAAGGGCGAACGCCTGGTCATCCCCGCCGGCCCGCTGAAGGTCCGCTCGAACGACTGCGACTACCGCTTCCGGCCGCACTCGGCCTTCGCGCACCTCACCGGCCTGGGCCTGGACCACGAGCCCGACGCGGTCCTGATCCTGGAACCGGTAGCCGAGGGCACCGGCGACGACGGCGGAAACCACCACGCCACCTTGTACTTCCGTCCGCTGGCCGGCCGCGACACCGAGCAGTTCTACGCCGACTCCCGCTCCGGCGAGTTCTGGATCGGCGCGCGCCCGACCCTCGCCGAGTTCAAGGCCAAGCTCGGACTGGACACCGCGGACATCAGCGAGCTCGAACTGGCCATCACCAAGAACGTCGGTGCCCCCGAAATCGGCGGCATCTCCATCCGGCTGGTCCGCAAGGTCGACGAGAACATTGACGCCCTCGTGGACACCGCCCGCTACAACACGGCCAAGGATCCGGACAACCTCGACCTCAGCGTCCTGGACGCCCTGGATGAAAAGCTCACCGAGGCCCTCTCCGAACTGCGCCTGCTCAAGGACGAGTGGGAAATCGAACAGATGAAGACCGCCGTGGCCGCCACCGTGGCCGGCTTCACCGAGGTGGTCAAGGCACTCCCGCGGGCCCTGACCCACCACCGCGGCGAGCGCGTCGTGGAAGGGGCGTTCTTCGCCCGCGCCCGCGAGGAAGGCAACGAACTCGGCTACGACACCATCGCCGCTTCCGGCAACAACGCCACCGTGCTGCACTGGACCCGGAACACCGGCAAGGTCACGGCCGGCGAACTGCTGCTCCTGGACGCCGGCGTCGAGGCCGACTCCCTGTACACGGCCGACATCACCCGCACCCTGCCGGCCAACGGAAAATTCTCCGACATCCAGCGCAAGGTCTACGAGGCAGTCCTCGACGCCGCCGACGCCGGTTTCGCCGCCGCCCAGCCCGGCACCAGGTTCCGCGACATCCACACCGCGGCCACCACGGTCCTGGCCGAACGGCTCGCCGAATGGGGCCTCCTGCCCGTTTCCGTGGAGGAAGCCGTCAGCACCGAGGGCCAGCAGCACCGCCGGTGGATGCCGCACGGTACCAGCCACCACCTGGGCCTGGACGTCCACGACTGCGCCCAGGCGAAGCGGGACCTCTACCTTGACGGGGTGCTCACGCCCGGGATGGTCTTCACGATCGAACCCGGCCTGTACTTCAAGAATGAGGACATCGGCATCCCCGAGGAATACCGCGGCATCGGCGTCCGGATCGAGGACGACATCCTGATGACGGCGGACGGGCCGGTGAACCTGAGCGCCGCCCTGCCGCGCAAGGCGGACGACGTCGAATCCTGGATGGCGGGCATCTACCTGGAATTTGACGGCCAGATCGGCTGAAACTCGTCACGTGCTGAAACACAGAAAGGGAGGGTCCGCGGACCCTCCCTTTTCTGCTGCTGCGTGTGCAGGTGCTGCTGTGCCTGCGGCGCGCCGCGCCTACTGCTGCTGGCCGTCCGGGCCCTGCGCCTGCCTGTCGGCGTCGGTGACCCTGACCCCGTACTGCGGGCGGCCGTCCGGGAGATCCGGGTAGCTCACGCCGGAGCTCCGGCCGGCCGGCCGGGTTGCCTCTTCCTCCGTGCCGTGGGCGGCCGGAGCCTGGCCCGGGGCGCCCTGGCCGGGCTGGCCGCCCTCCGGCGTCCTCTGGCCGTACGGATCATTCCAGCCGGCGGGGCGCTGGGGTGCGTGGCCCTGCTGCCCCGGCTGCTGCGGGTTGTAGTGCTGGGGTTCCTGGGGCCGGTAGTCGTGCTGCGGGTGCCCGGCAGCGGCGCCGGACGCGTCATGCGGCGTCATGGGCAGCTGGTGCAGCAGGCGCCGGGCCTCTCCGGCAGCCTCGAAGGAGACGACGACGTCGTAGTTCGTCGCCACCACTTGGCTGGTGGAGGTGAAGTCCCGCTTGCCGCGCTGCATGGCGTACGTGACGATGCCGAAGAGCATGAAGAACGCGGCGCCCATCAGCACGGACGTGACGATCGAGAAATACCCGGGGGTCGTGGAGAAGAAGGACAGCATGACGCCGACGAACAGGCCGAACCACATGCCGCTGAGAGCACCGGACAACGCGACGCGCGGATAGGTGAGCCGGCCGGTCACCCGCTCCACCATCTTCAGGTCGTTGCCCACGATCGAGACCATCTGCACCGGGAACTGCTGGTCGGCGAGGTAGTCCACCGCCTTCTGGGCATCCAGGTAGGAGTTGTACGAGCCGATGACGTCACCTCGCGGGACGGCACGGGCGTCATCCGGGCCGTTGGGGGCACCGGCCCTGGGCGCACCAAAAATGTTTGACATACGCCCATTCTCACCCATCAGGCTGGTGTGCGGCGGGAAATTCAGCTAAAAGAGAGCAGACTCGGTAGCCTGTAGGGGTGAGCACGAATCTTTCGCGGGTGTTTGTCGCGCGCCTTCTCGGACTGGACGTCTTCGACCCCCTGGGCGACCGTCTGGGCCGGCTGCGCGACGTCGTGGTGCTCTCCCGCGGGACCCGGGGCGCCCCGCACGTGGTGGGCATCGTCGTCGAAGTCCCGGGCAAGAAGCGCGTTTTCGTGCCGATGACCCGGATCACTTCGATCGACCAGACGCAGGTGATCTGCACCGGCCTGGTGAATCTGCGCCGGTTCGAGCAGCGCGGCGCGGAGACCCTCGTCGTCGCCGAAATGTTTGACCGCCGGGTGACCCTCGCGGACGGCAGCGGGGACGCCACCATCGAGGACATTGCGATGGACAGGCACCGCTCCGGCGACTGGTTTGTCTCCAAGCTCTTTGTCCGCCGCGGCCACTCCCTCTCGCCGCTGAGCCGGCTGCGCCGCAACGAGACCCTGATCATCGACTGGGCCGATGCCCGGCAGGGTGCCAAGACCGAGCCGCAGGCCGCCACGCAGTTCGTGGCGACCCACGAGGACCTCAAGCCGGCCGACTTCGCCGAAGCCCTGCAGGAAATGAGCGACAAGCGCCGCTTCGAAGTCGCCAGCGAACTGCAGGACGAACGGCTCGCCGACGTCCTGCAGGAAATGCCCGAAGGCGACCAGGTGGAAATCCTCTCCGCCCTGGACGTCAACCGCGCCGCCGACGTCCTGGAGGAGATGGATCCCGACGACGCCGCCGACCTCCTGGCCGAACTGCCCACCGCCCAGGCCGAGGAGCTCCTGCAGCTGATGGAGCCCGAAGGCGCCGAAGACGTCCGCCGCCTCCTCGAATACGACGAGGACACCGCCGGCGGCCTCATGACGCCGGTCCCGGTCATCCTCCCGCCGGAAGCCACCGTGGCCGAGGCCCTCGCCCACGTCCGCCGCGAGGAGCTCTCCCCCGCGCTGGCGTCCTCGATCTTCGTCGCCCGCCCGCCGCTGGAAACACCCACCGGGCGTTTCCTCGGCGTCGTGCACATCCAGCAACTGCTGCGCTACCCGCCGCCGGAGCCGCTGGGCAACCTCGTGGACAAGAACCTGGAGCCGGTTTCCGACCAGGCCCACATCAGCGAGGTGGCCCGGGCCCTGGCCACCTACAACCTCAACTCGCTCCCCGTAGTCAACGAGGACGGACGTCTTGTGGGGGCGGTGACTGTTGATGACGTGCTGGATCACCTGTTGCCGGATGACTGGCGCGCCCACGAGGACGACGCCCCGATAAGGAAACTTGGAGGCCGCATTGGCTGAGTCCACACCACCCCGGAGCTCCAACGTCCGGTCCGGCAGCAGGACTGCCGGCGCCCTCGACACGCCGCTCAGCGCCCGGAAACGTGTCCTGCCCAAGTTCCGCCCGGACCCGGACGCCTTCGGCCACGCCACGGAAGGCTTCGCCCGTTTCATGGGCACGCCCCAGTTCCTGCTGTACATGACCGTGTTCTGTGTGTTCTGGCTGGGCTGGAACACGTGGGCACCGGAGGCGTGGCAGTTCGACTCCAAGGCGCTGGGCTTCACGCTATTGACCCTCATGCTGTCCCTGCAGGCCTCCTACGCAGCGCCCCTGCTCCTGCTGGCCCAGAACCGGCAGGACGACCGGGACCGCGTCTCGCTTCAGCAGGACCGGCAGCGGGCCGAACGGAACCTCTCTGACACCGAGTACCTGACCCGGGAACTCGCCTCGCTGCGCATCGCGCTGCGCGAGGTCGCCACCCGCGACTACGTCCGCGCCGAGCTCCGCAGCCTGCTCGAGGACATGCTGGAGGCCCAGGAGGAGCTGCGCCACCACGACCCCTCCAGCGGCGCGCATGAGACCCCGCGGGACAAGGTCAAGGAGAAACTGAAGGAGCGGCGCGACAAGCAGCGCGGCCCCCGCACCCAGCAAATCCCCCGCGTCAAGCCCGCCGGCAAGCCGGACACGCCGCCGGCGGACCCGCCTGCCAACCCGCCGGCGGCCCCTGCCGACTCCGTCCGCCTGCCCGCACACCGCACCTTCCCCGAAAGCTGAGCCCCGCCCGCATGACCACCCCGCTGGAACAGGAAGTGCACTCCGCACTTGCCACCGTGATCGATCCTGAGCTCCGCCGTCCCATCACCGAACTCGGCATGGTGGACTCCGTGGAGGTCTCCGACGCCGGCCGCGTGCGGATCGCCGTGCTGCTGACCATCGCGGGCTGCCCGCTGCGCGGCACCATCACGGCCGACACCGAGGCCGCCCTGTCCGCCGTTCCGGGCGTCACCGGCGTCGATGTTGATTTGAAGGTCATGACGCAGGAGCAGCGCGATGCCCTCAAGGAACGACTGCGCGGTTCCGGCGGCCAGCGCGGCATCCCGTTTAACGCACCCGGCTCGCTGACCCGGGTGTACGCCGTCGCCAGCGGCAAGGGCGGCGTCGGCAAGTCGTCGGTGACCGTCAACCTGGCGTGCGCACTGGCCGCCCAGGGGCTGCGGGTGGGGATCGTGGACGCGGATGTCTACGGCTTCTCCGTCCCGGCGCTGATGGGCATCACCCAGGCCCCCACGCGGGTGGACGACATGATCCTGCCGCCGGTCGCGCACGGGGTGAAGGTGATCTCCATCGGCATGTTCGTCACCGGCAACCAGCCCGTGGCCTGGCGCGGGCCGATGCTGCACCGCGCGCTGGAGCAGTTCCTCACGGACGTCTACTTCGGCGACCTCGACGCCCTGTTCCTGGACCTGCCCCCGGGCACCGGCGACATCGCCATCTCCGTCGCCCAGCTGCTGCCCAAGGCGCAGATCCTTGTTGTCACCACGCCCCAGGCGGCCGCCGCGGACGTGGCTGAGCGGGCCGGGGCTATCGCCGCCCAGACCGGCCAGACCGTGGCCGGCGTGGTGGAGAACATGTCCTATCTTGAACTGCCCGACGGCGGCAGGATGGACCTGTTCGGCAGCGGCGGCGGCGCCGTGCTCGCCGAACGTCTCTCGGCCACCGTGGGTGAGGATGTTCCCCTGCTCGGCCAGATCCCACTCGAGGTCCTGCTGCGTGAAGGCGGGGACGCCGGAATGCCGGTGGTGCTCGGACGCCCGGAGACCCCGGCCGCACTGGCCCTCGCCGGGGTGGCCGGTAAACTCGCGGCGGTTCCGCGCGGCCTCAAGGGCATGCCGCTGGGCCTGCAGCCCCGCTGACCGCCCGGCAGCACGGCACGCGCCGGGGCCCGGTCCTTCGTCGGTGCCGGTCAGGAAAAGGTTGCGAGGTTTACCGCCAGCACCGCGGCCGCTCCGGCGACGATCGTGGGCACGTTCCAGGTCGTGACCACTCCACTGCCCATGGTTGCGGTCCCCGCGGCCCGGGCGTCACGCCATGCCGCGGCGATGGCATCCCGGCCCGTGGGCCGCCACTGGGACGCGTAGACAACCCAGGAGGCAAGGTAAAGCCAGGGTGCTGCGCGCATCGCGGCGGTGGCGTCACCGGCCGCCAGGAGCCACCCGAGCGTGCCCGCCGCGAGAATCCATATGGCCGCAGCCAGCGGCCGGGCAGAAGTTGCGGGCAGCGGCGCCGCTCAGCCGGTCGCAGAGACAGTGCGGGGCTTAGGTCGCCTCGGAGTCGAAGGGCGCCGGTTCGCCTTCGGGCAGCCGCTCAAAAACCCTGGCCGGGCGGTGCTCCGCGACGGCCGTGGCGGCCGCGGCCGTGGACACCGCCACGGGGGCACCGGGGCTCACCGGTTTGGTGTCGTCTTCAAGGAGCGCTTCCTTGATGATCCGGCGCGGATCGTACTGCCGGGGATCGTATTTCTTCCAGTCGACCTCATCGATATCGATGCCGACTTCTTCCTTGATCTGTTCCCGCGCGCCGGACGCCATCCGGCGCACTTCCTTGACGATGTTGGCAAGTTTCTGGGTGTATTCGGGCAGCCTGCTGGGACCAATCACCAGAAGGCCGATGATCAGCAGAAGTAAGAACTCCGGTCCATTGATTCCAAGCACTTTAGGAAGATTACCCTCTCGTTCGGGCTGACGACGATTTCACGAAGCCCGCACGCCGACGATGTCGGACCGGTTCCCGCATCATGAGGCCAGGTGCCCCAATATCCGGGCCAGTCCGCGTTCTATCCGCTCCGGGATTCCCTCGTGTGCCGCCGCCTCCGGTACCGCGCCGCCCGCGCGGGCAAGGGCGGCAGCGCCGTCATCAGCCTGACCTGCCGGCAGGTCCGAAATGTAGGTGTAGGTGGCCGCGGAGGTCCGGTAGATGGCCCGGTACGGCGGGGCGTCGTTGACCCAGAGCGTGCCGTTCCCGGAGACGGGCGTGCCGGTTCCGGCTCCGGCCAGGGTGAAGCCGTCCGCCGCGGCGGTATGGCCGGTCAGCACATTGACCGGCGAACTGTCGGCCGGGGCGGGCGCCGGGGGCGTCCCCGGCGTCCGGGGCGAGGACGCGTGCTGTTCCACCACGGTGGCGAAGTGCTGCCCGTCCGTGAGGCGCAGCTCGACGACCTGGCTGCCGGACATGACTCCGGCGCGGGCCCACATGAGGTGGAACCCGAGGTCGCGCAGCTCCGGGCATGTCCATCCCTGCGAGCGCAGCGCGGCAAGCTGCTCGGCGCTCAGGGCCCCGGCCGGGGTCAGGTCCGGTTCGCCGTTCAGGCCGAGCCCGGGCCGGGCCTCCTCCCCGGCACCGGAGACGTCTCCGATCGGGTCGGACGGCAGAGCTGCCGGCGGCGCGGCATTCAGCGGTGCGGGGGCACCGGAGCTGCTGGCCAGGACAACGGTGTCGTCGCCCATGACGTAGGCGGTGCCGGCCATGAGGGCCAGGGCGGCGAATGCGCCTCCGGCCGCCACGACCGGCAGCCGCAGGCCGCTCCGCCGGCCGCCCGGACGATACGCCGCCGGCGCCGGTCCAACGGGCCGCGCCCGGTCCGGTGAACCCGACGGCGCCGCGGCCGTCTTTTCGGCGTCTGCCCGTTCTGCGGCCAGCTGCTCGGTCCGCGCCAGGAGCCGTGCCGTCAGGTCCTGGCTGGCCTCCGGCACCGCGGCGCCGCGAAGTTTTTCAAGGTACTGGCGCTCACGCTGCTGCCGGGCCCGGCATTCGGCGCACTCTTCGACGTGGTCGTGGTGCCCGGCGGCCCGCTTCCGGGTGGCGCCGATCCGGCCGTGCCCGGCCCTGCCCGAGAACCTGCAGCCAGAGCTTCCCAATAGTCGATTCAGAAGACCCATTGACCGCTTTAGAGGAGGCCGGCGATGCGCGGCATCTTCAGCCGCGGCTTGAGGGACTGCTTGGCCTGCTGGGCCGGACGCGGATCGCGGTGCGCGAGCTTTTCGCGCAGCATCGTCCGGCCGCGGTGGATCCGGGACCTGACGGTGCCCAGTTTGATGTCCAGCGCGGCGGCAACCTCGTCATAGGACAGTCCTTCGAGGTCGCAGAGGACGACGGCGGCGCGGAAGTCCGGGGGAAGTTCTTCGAGCGCGGCCTGCACATCGACGTCGAGGTTGTTGAACTCGAAGCTCTGTTCCGGGCCCGGCTCCCGGCCGGGAATCCGGGACTCGGCATCCTCGGCCAGGGCGTCGAAACGGATCCGGCTCTTGCGCCGTGCCTGGTCCAGGAAGAGGTTGGTGGTGATCCGGTGCAGCCAGCCGTCCAGGGTGCCCGGCTTGAAGTTCTCCAGCGAACGGAAGACCCGGACAAACACCTCCTGGGTGAGGTCCTCGGCGTCGTACTTGTTCCCGGTCAGCCGGTATGCAAGGCGGTAGACCTTGGCGGAGTGGTTCGTCACCACTTCCTCCCAGGTGGGCCGCACCCAGTCGGCGTCCGCCGCGATCGGGGACGGGCCGGTGGGATCAGTTGATTCAGTTGCCGGGACAGGTGTCAGAACCGACATCGTCCGCTCCCCTCATGGATGGTCCCTACGCCTGAATGGTGCCTGCTCGCACAGGTTCCTGCACCCTTCATTCGACGCCGATCACCACGCGGATGAGCGGATACCCATCATTTCAAAATAAGCTGGGAATTTCCTGACGCACCGCGGCCTTCCGCCCAAGGCAGAACGCCGGCCGCCCGCGCCGCCGCTGCCAGGGCCACGGCGCGGTAGCCTGCCGGTCCCGTACCGCCCGACACAGTACGCTGTAGGGAGAACTCCCCTGCCGCCCAGAAAGCGATTACCCATGAGCGCCGATAAGTCCACGAGCTGGTCCTATGCAGAAGATCTGCCTGCCGAGGATGAGGTCCTGTTGCACGCGCGCGAACGGTCCTTCGAGCTTGGCGTGACCCCGATCAGCCCCGGCGTGGGCGCAGTGCTGACCGTGCTCGCGGCAGCGTCCAAGGCGCAGACCGCGGTGGAGATCGGCACCGGAGCCGGCGTGTCCGGGGTATGCATCCTGCGCGGGCTGGGCCCGCAGGCGGTCCTGACGACCATCGACGTCGACGTCGAACACCTCAAAGCCGCGCGCGAGGCCTTCCAGGAAGCCGGGAGCCCGGCCAACCGCACCCGCACCATTTCGGGCCGGGCCGGCGATGTCCTGCCGCGCCTGACCGACGGGGCTTACGACCTCGTCTTCATCGACGCCGACAAGCCCAGCTACCCCGGTTACGTCGAACAGGCCGTGCGGCTGCTCAAGTCCGGCGGACTGCTGATCGTCAACGACGCCCTCGACAAGGACCGGGTGGCGAACCCGGCCGCCCGGGACGCCACCACGGTGGTTCTCCGCCAGATCGGCAAGTCCATCCGCGACGACGATCGTCTGGCCTCCGCGATGCTGCCCACCGGTGACGGCCTGCTGATCGCTGTCAAGAAGTAGCGGTCAAGAAGTAGCGGTGAAGAAGTAACGGCCGGAGGAACGGCGCAGGCCGGGGAGCACAGCGAAAAGGGCGGGGTCCCGGCCGTAGCCGGGACCCCGCCCTTTTGCGAAGCTCTTGGTGTGAAGCTATTCGGTGACGCCCACGAGGCATTCCTTGAGGTTTGTCGCCTCAGCAGCATTGAGTTCGACCACGAGTCGCCCCCCGCCTTCGAGCGGAACACGCATGATCAGGCTACGTCCCTCTTTCGTCACTTCCATAGGGCCGTCGCCGGTGCGTGGTTTCATTGCCGCCATAAGGAATATCCCCTCCATTAGTCCTTGACATAGCAGCCCGGCGGGCTGCGTCCGCTTGGCCAATCAAGCCGCCGCGGCGGCACTCCGGGAGGCCGCCCTGACAGGTGAACGCACCAACAGATCAGTGCGTTAAACCGCGTTTTTCTTGGTGCTTCTTGTCCTTGCTTATCCTCTATTATCGCGTAACAATGCGCCCGGAGCTAATCGTTGGACTTTCCAGCGCGCCCCGCAAAGCCGGGGCGGTGCCGCAAAATGGTGTCGCGCGTCACGGCGGGTAATCGCCTCCGCCCGGCAGCGGCGCCCATGCCCACAGCCATACAATCCACACGATCTGCAGCAGCACGAACATGACCACCACGGTGCCGCGGTAGGCGCGGGAGCGCGAGACGAGGGCGGCGCTGAGCGCCAGGGGGAACAGCGGCAGCAGCATCCGGAACGTACTGGTCTGGGGGTGCAGGAAGACCAGCAGGTAGCCCATGTAGCAGCAGCACCAGAGCCTCAGTTCGGTACCAAGCGCGACGACGGGCCGGGACATCATCAGCAGGGTGAACGCGGCAACGAGCACGAACGGGGCCAGCACGCCGAGCGTCGGACCGAAGAGCATGACGCCGGTGTCGAACCAGGGTTTGAAGGGCACCAGGTCATCGCCGCGCCACGCGGTTTCGGTCTTGGTGTAGGCGCCCGGATCACCGGTCGAGGCCCAGGCGATGGCCGGCCAGAGCAGAGCCCCGATTCCGCTGGCGGCCGTGAGGCCGGCGAGGGACCAAAGCTGCGCGTTGCTATGGATCCCCGGAACAGTCTCTCCCTGAACAGTCTTTCGCTGCGCTGTGACGCGCTGCCAGAGGCGGTAGAGGAACAGCAGGCCCATCGTCGCGGCCAATGGAACCCCGGTGGGTCGGGACAGGCACATCAGGAGTGCCACCGGCATCGCCCACAGGTACCGGCGTTCCATGACCAGCAGCAGCGCGCCGCCCAGCAGCAGCAGATTGAGGGATTCGGCATAAGGTACCTGGAGCACCGGCGCCACCGGGAAAGCAGCGAGGAACACCACCCCCCACAGCGCCGTGCGGTGCCCGGCCCGGTGCCGGAAGATCCGGTACGCCACGAGGACCGCTCCCAGCCCGGCGACCAGCGCGATGACCGTGAGCGACCACGCCGGGCCGGTGCCCGTGAGCCCCGAAAGGACCCTGCCCAGCATCGGAAACAGCGGGTAGAAGGCCCACGCGTTCTCCTGCACGATACCCTCGGCGCTGGTCGGCAGCAGTGCGGGGTAGCCGTGCTGCAGCGCTTCGGCGTACCAGCGGGCGTCCCAAATGTTGATGAAGTTCCAGTAGTCCGGCTTGGCGGGGAACCACGGATTTACGCCCTGGTGCAGGGCCGCGGCCATGAAGATGCAGGCACTGACCAGCCGGGCGGCGATATACAGTCCGGAAACCTGGACCCACCACGGCCACCGCGACATCCGGGCGCCGGCGGACGCGATCCGGGTCCATGCCGCGGCGTTCAGCCCCTGCGGGCCCCGGGGCCCGGGGGCCGCGGCGGTCTCCGGATTGTCCACGTGGTTCACGGACGCGGCTCTGTCGGCGGCCGGAGGCGTTCCAGCTCCTCCCCGAGCGCCTGGATCCGCTGGTCCCTGGCCGTGATCTGCTCGCGCAGGTCATCCAGGACCTGGTCCACCTGGTCCATGCGGTAGCCGCGGAGGCCGACGCCGAAGCGGAGACGGTCGATGTCCGCCGCGGCCGCGTGCTCGGGCAGCAGGACCGGCGGCAGCGAGGCGACCGGCTCGTCGAAGCCGTCGTCAAAGGAGGCGCGGCCGCCGGCCCGGCCACGGCGGGAGATTTTCGATGCCAGGCCATTGCCAACGAGGACGGCGACGCCGATCAGCGCAATCGCCAGGAAGACCAGGAAGAGACTCACTAGACCATCGTGCCAGACGACGGCGGCCGGAACCGCCAGCCGCGGCCCGTCAGCCCCTCGTTCCGTTGCCGTTCGGGGAACCGGGGGAGCCTCCGTTCGGGTTCCGGTGGCGGGCCGCGCCCTCGACGACGAGTTCGACCGCGAGCGCGGGGTCATCCACGACCTGCACGAGGTCCAGGTCCTCCTCGGAGACCATGCCCTCGGCAACAAGCGTGTCCCGGACCCAGTCGAGCATCGGAGTCCAGAAGGCCGTTCCGACCAGGACTATCGGAAACGACGTGACCTTGTGGGTCTGGACCAGGACCATGGCTTCGAAGAGCTCGTCCAGGGTGCCCAGGCCCCCGGGGAGCACGATGAAGCCCTGGGCGTACTTGACGAACATGGTCTTACGGGCGAAGAAGTACCGGAAGTTGATGCCCAGGTCCACCCACTGGTTCATGCCCTGCTCGAACGGCAGCTCGATCCCGAGCCCCACGGAGACGCCGTTGCCCTGCACGGCGCCTTTGTTCGCCGCCTCCATCGATCCGGGGCCGCCGCCGGTGATCACGGCCAGCCCGGCCTCGGCCAGCTTGCGTCCGACCTCGACGCCGAGCTCGTAGTTCAGGCTTCCGGGTAAGGTGCGGGCCGAACCGAAGACGCTGACGGCCGGGCCCAGATCGGCGAGGGCGCCGAATCCTTCCACGAACTCGCTCTGGATCCGCAGGACGCGCCACGGGTCGGTGTGAACGAACTGGCCGGGCCCCTTGGTGTCCAGAAGGGTCTGGTCCGACATCGTGACCTTGGCCGCCTTGCGGCGCAGCTCGAGCGGGCCCTTATGGCGGATGCCGTTGGGGGCCGGGGTACTGCGGACCTCGCGGGCCGGCTGCCCGGCGGGGTTCTGTTCGGAGTTCTGCTGGGGGCCAGGCTGCGGATCGGTACTCATGCCCATAGGCTAGCGCGGAACATCGCCGGCACCGTTCCGGCGCGTCCGCGCCACACCCGCGCCACACCCGGGCCACACCCGGTCGGAGGCGGCGGCCGCGGTCCCGGCGCACCGGCCGGAATCCTACAGACAAACCCCGGCGCCGGCGCTGACGTGCAGGTATCTCTTGAGTCACGATCTTCAGCAAACTGAGTGATTGAGGTCATATCGCGTCAAAATTCGCTAGATTCGATGTATGACTACTCAAGTGCCCGGCGATGCGCTCGTCTCCCTGAAGGCCGTGAACAAGCATTACGGCCAGTTGCACGTCTTGAAGGACATCAACCTGAATGTCCGCAAGGGTGAGGTTGTTGTTGTCATCGGCCCGTCGGGTTCCGGCAAGTCAACGCTTTGCCGCGCCATCAACCGTCTCGAGACGATCGACGACGGCGAGATCCGGATCGATGGCAAGGAACTGCCCGCCGAGGGCAAGGAATTGGCCAAACTGCGCGCCGACGTCGGCATGGTCTTCCAGTCCTTCAACCTTTTCGCCCACAAGACCATCCTGGAAAACGTCACCCTGGGCCCCATCAAGGTCAAGGGCGTTGCCAAGGCCGAGGCCGACAAGGAGGCCATGGCACTGCTGGAGCGGGTGGGCGTGGGGCACCAGGCCCCGAAGCTCCCGGCCCAGCTTTCCGGCGGCCAGCAGCAGCGCGTGGCGATCGCGCGTGCCCTGGCCATGAAGCCCAAAGTCATGCTCTTCGATGAGCCCACCTCGGCCCTCGACCCGGAAATGATCAACGAGGTCCTGGACGTCATGGTCCAACTCGCCAAGGAGGGCATGACCATGATCGTGGTCACCCACGAGATGGGCTTCGCCCGCAAGGCCGCCGACCGGGTCGTGTTCATGGCCGACGGCCAGATCGTCGAGGACGCGACCCCCGAGGAATTCTTCACCAATCCGAAGAGCAGCCGGGCCAAGGATTTCCTGTCCAAGCTGCTGACGCACTAAGTCCTTACGAGTTCGCACCCTGGCCGCCGGAAGGCGGCCGTCCAATGAAAGGAATGTCATGAAGGCATTTTTGACCCGAAGGAAATCCCTTCTGGTTGCCGCATCCGCAGCACTGGCGCTCAGCCTGAGCGCCTGTGGCGGCAGCTCCTCCACTACCACCAACCCGCCTGTAGCCGAGAAGCCGAGCTTTGCTGCCGATTCCACCATGGCCAAGCTTTCGAACGCAGGGAAGATCACCATCGGCACGAAGTTCGACCAGCCGCTGTTCGGCCAGAAGGGCCTCGACGGCAAGCCGGTCGGCTTCGACGTCGAAATCGGCAAGCTGATTGCCGCCAAGCTGGGCATCCCCGCCGACAAGATCGAGTGGGTTGAGACTGTCTCCGCCAACCGCGAGGAATTCCTCAAGCAGGGCAAGGTGGACATGATCGTCGCCACCTACACCATCAACGACAAGCGGAAAACCCAGGTTGACTTCGCCGGCCCGTACTACGAAGCCGGCCAGGCCCTCATGGTGAACAAGGACAACAACTCCATCACCAAGCCCGAGGACGTCAAGGGCAAGAATGTCTGTTCCGTGACCGGGTCCACCCCCGCCGCGACGATCGTGGAGAAGTACCAAGCCGTCCTGGTGCCGGCGGCCACCTACTCCGCCTGCCTCGAGCCGCTGCGCAACAAGCAGGTCGAAGCGATCACCACCGACAACGTGATCCTGGCCGGGTTCGTCTCCAAGGAACCGGACGCCTTCAAGCTGGCCTCGGACCAGACCTTCACGAAGGAGCCCTACGGCATCGGCCTGAAGAAGGACGACACCGCGTTCCGCATGTGGATCAACGACCAGCTGGAAGCGTTCGCCAAGGACGGGTCCTACAAGAAGGCGTGGGAAGACACTGCCGGCACGGTCATCAAGACCGCTCCCGAGCTCCCCACGATCGACCGCTACTAGCCGGTCCTGGCGGTTGCCGGGCGCGGGGTTCCTCCGCGGCCCGGCAGCCGCCACTGCCGTCTAACGCCTGGATTCCCCCTAAACGCAGCTGAAGGAATATATGGACGTCATCATTGAAAACCTCCCCCAGTATTGGGACGGTTTTCTCAGAACCCTTTTCCTGTCCTTGGTCTCGGGGATTATCGCCCTGGTCGTCGGCACCGTACTGGCCGCGGCCCGCGTCTCTCCCGTCGCCGCCCTGCGCGGCTTCAGCATGGTGTACGTCGAGATTGTCCGGAACACTCCGCTGACCATCGCGTTCTTTTTCGCCGCCGTCGTCCTGCCCCGGGTCGGCATCACGTTCCAGCAGTTCGAGGTAGCCGCCATCATCGCCCTGAGCGCCTACACCTCGGCCTTCATCGCCGAGGCCGTGCGCTCGGGCGTCAACAGCGTCCCGGTGGGCCAGGCGGAGGCTGCGCGCAGCATCGGCATGAAGTTCAGCCAGGTGCTCTCCCTCATCGTCCTGCCGCAGGCACTGCGCACCGTCATCCCGCCGCTGATCAACATCCTGATCGCCCTGGTCAAGAACTCCTCCGTGGCCGGTGCCTTCTATGTACTGGAACTGTTCGGCTACGGCAAGCAGCTGGCCAACGCCAACGGTGACGCCGTCGTGTGGGTCCTGGTCGGCGTCGCCTTCTTCTACCTGCTGATAACCGTCCCGCTTGGCTTCCTCGCCAACTTCGTTGAACGAAAGGTGGCAATCGCGCGATGAGCTCTGTTCTCTACGACGTCCCCGGCCCCAAAGCCCGCCGGATTTCGCTGATCGGCTCCATCATCGGCGTCATCGTGATCGGCGGCCTCCTCGTCCTGGCCGTCATGACGCTCGCCCAGCAGGGAATCTTCGACCCCAAACGCTGGGCTGTCTTCCAGATTCCCGATGTCTGGGTGCTGATCGCCAACGGCATCGGCGCGACGCTCGCCGCGGCAGCCGTAGCGGCCGTCATTGCCTTCCCGCTGGGCCTGATCGTGTGCCTGCTGCGCATCTCCGACAACCCGTGGGTCCGGGTGCCCACCAGGGTCGTGCTGGAATTCCTGCGCGGCATGCCCGTGGTGCTCATGATGCTGTTCGTGCTCCTGGTCTTCGCCACGAGCTCGTTCGTCGCCGTCGTGGCCGGCCTGGTCCTGTACAACTCGGCGATCTTCGCCGAGATCATCCGCGCCGGCATCCAGTCGCTGCCCAAGGGCCAGCGGGAAGCCGGCCTGGCGATCGGGCTGACCAGTTTCCAGTCCCGGCTGACCATCGAGCTGCCGCAGGCCATCCGGCGCATGCTGCCCTCGCTCGTCGCTCAGCTCGTGGTGCTGCTCAAGGACACCTCGCTCGGCTACATCGTCGCCTACGGCGAACTGCTCCGGGCCGTACAGGTCATGGCCGACTTCCTCGGCCCGCAGTACCTGTTCCCGGTGTTCTTCGTGGCCGCCGCCATCTACATCGCGATCGACCTGGCGGTCTCCCGCCTGGCCATCTGGCTCGAACGCCGCGGCTCCAAGCGGGCCGCTGGCGGCGTCGCCCACGTCCCGGTCGCCGGGATCGCGGCCAAGTAGCGCCCCGGTAAGACTCGCCGCACAGGCGCACAAAAAGGTCCGGAACCCTTCGGGGTTCCGGACCTTTTGCGTTTCGATACAGCGGGGCCGGTTTTCAGGCCCGGAGCCAAGTCCGCAGCGCCCGCAGGCACTCGCGGATCGCGTCCGCCTCGACGTGCTCATTGTCCTTGTGGGCCAGCAGCGCATCACCGGGGCCGAAGTTCACCGCGGGAATGCCCAGTTCACTGAAGCGGGCGACGTCGGTCCAGCCGTACTTGGGTTTCGGCTCCGCGCCGACGGCGGCCACGAACGACGCGGCGGCCGGGTGGTTCAGGCCGGGCCGCGCCCCCGCGGCGCTGTCGGTCCGGACGACGTCGAACCCGTCAAGCAGTTCCCGCACGACGGCTTCAGCCCCGTCCGGAGTCTTGTCCGGGGCGAACCGGTAGTTGATTTCCACCACACAGGCATCGGGGATGACGTTCCCGGCCGTGCCGCCCTGAATCCTGACGGCGTTGAGGCTTTCCCGGTAGTCGAGGCCGTCAACCGTCACGGTCTGCGGCTCGTACGCCGCCAGCCGGGCCAGGATCGGGGCCGCAGCATGGATGGCGTTGCTGCCCATCCACGCCCTGGCCGAGTGCGCCGCCTCGCCGCGCGTGGTCACTTCGAACCGGCTGGTGCCGTTGCAGCCGCCTTCCACCGTCCCGTCGGTGGGCTCGAGCAGGATCGCGAAATCCCCGCCGAGCAGCGCTCCGTGATTGCGCACCAGCCGGCCGAGGCCGCTCTTGACGGCCTCGACTTCCTCGTGGTCGTAGAAAACGAAGGTGACGTCCTTGTCCGGCTCCGCCCCGCCGTCGAACAAGGTGGCCGCCAGCGCCAACTGCACGGCGACGCCGCCTTTCATGTCGGTGGCGCCGCGGCCGTACAGGATGCCCTCCCCCGGCGCCCCGGAAGGCCAGTAGGCGGGAACGGTCCCGAGCGAGCCCTCCGTCAGGGGCAGCGGAACCGTGTCCAGATGCCCGGCGAGGATCACGCGTTCGGCGCGGCCGAGGTTGGTGCGGGCGATGATCGAATCGCCGTCGCGGACCAGCTCCAGCTGCGGCAGCGCCCGGAGGGCTTGCTCCACGGCGTCAGCCAGCGGCTTTTCGTTGCCGGACACGCTGTTGATGTCGATCAGGGCAGCCGTGAGCAGCGCGACATCCTGCCGCAGGTCCAGGTGGACGGGCGGGTGGGCGGGGGGCTGGTTGGCGGCGCGGTCAGGGGTGCGGTTGCTGGTGGTCACCGTCCCACTGTAGCTGTCCTGCGGCCCACGTCCCGGGCTGTCATGTTTCAGCGCCCGGGAAGGCTCTCGTTAGACTTGGGACATGACTGAAACTGCTTCTTCCGCCGTGCCCGCCGACGCCCGTTCCGATGCCCGCTCTGCCTACGGCTATGGGGTCGCCACCGTTTCGACGCGCAACGGCGAGGCCACCGTCCTGGATGTCTGGTTTCCGGCGCCGGCGCTCGGGGTGGCGGCGGAGAGCCTCCGCGACGTGGACAACGCGGACCAGTCACTGATCGACATCGCCGCCCACGGCACCGACCCCGACCGGGGCACGGAGCAGAAGGTGGTCTTTGCCCAGATCAACCTGGATGAAGCCCCGGCGGACACGGCCGACGCCTATCTGCGCCTGCACCTGCTCTCCCACCGGCTCGTCCAGCCCAACACGATCAACCTCGACGGCATCTTCGGCAAGCTCCCCAACGTGGTGTGGACCAACTTTGGCCCCGCGGCGGTGGAGGACTTCGAACTGACCCGTGCACGCCTGCGCAAGCGCGGAGCCGTCACCGTATTCGGCGTGGACAAGTTCCCCCGCATGGTGGACTACGTGATCCCCTCCGGTGTCCGGATCGCCGACGCCGACCGTGTCCGGCTTGGCGCGCACCTGGCCGAAGGCACCACGGTTATGCACGAAGGCTTCGTGAACTTCAACGCGGGCACGCTGGGCACCTCCATGGTCGAGGGCCGGATCTCGGCCGGTGTCGTCGCCGGTGACGGGTCCGACGTCGGCGGCGGTGCGTCCATCATGGGCACCCTCTCCGGCGGCGGCAAGGAAAAGATCGCCCTCGGCGAGCGGGTCCTGCTGGGCGCCAATTCGGGTGTGGGCATCAGCCTGGGCGACGACTCCGTGGTGGAGGCCGGGCTGTATGTCACGGCCGGCACCCGGGTGCGGGTCGTCAGCCCCCGGAACGCTGAGGGCGAGGACACCAGCCGGGTGGTCAAGGCTATCGAGCTTTCCGGCGTTCCGAACCTTCTCTTCCGCCGCAATTCCGCCACCGGCGCCGTCGAAGCGCTCCCCCGCAAGGGACAGACGGTGGAGCTGAACGCGGACCTGCACGCCAACTGACCGCACCGGCTGGTACGGTATGGCGGGCGGTGCAGACCGCCCGCCGGGTCCGACCCGGCATTAATGCAGCCGACGACGCAGCCCGCCAGGGCCTGAGGGAGTACGTTTCGTGGCACGACGAGGGAGCTGGCGGCGCCGGATCGTCCTTCTGCTGACCCTGGCAATGGTCGCAGGGGCGATCTACACCGCCGTGGCGTTTCTGCAGCGCTCGGAAACGCTCATCACCGAGCGCTGCACCGCGGCGGGCAGCGGCGGCGACGACCTCGCCACGGACCAGGCCGCGAACGCCTCCCTCATCACGGCCGTGGCGGTCCGGCGCGGGCTTCCGGCCCGCGCGGCCAGCATCGCCCTGGCCACCGCGATGCAGGAGTCCAAGTTGCGCAACATCGGCCACGGCGACCAGGCCGGTCCGGATTCGCGCGGCCTGTTCCAGCAGCGGCCCTCCCAGGGCTGGGGCACCGCGGCCCAGGTAATGGACCCGTACCACGCCAGCAACGCCTTCTACGATGCGCTCGTAGAGGTCTCCGGCTACGAGTCGATGGACATCACCGTCGCCGCCCAAAAGGTGCAGCGCTCAGCCTACCCGGGCGCCTACGCCCAGCATCAGGTGATGGCCCGCGCGTTTGCGTCCGCACTGAGCGGCCAGACGCCGGCCGGCCTGGACTGCTCACTGCGGTCCCCCGAGGCCGCCGGCGATCCGGCCGCCGTTGCGGATGAGCTGACAGCGGCCCTCGGCAATCTGCCCGTCTCCACCAGCGGCCGGACGCTGCTGGTCGACGCCGAGGGCACCGAGGCCTGGTCGGTGGCCCAGTGGGCCGTGGCCAACGCCAAGACGCTGGCTATCACCGGCGTCGAAGTGGACGGACACGCCTGGAACCGGCAGTCCCGTGACGGCTGGCAGCCCGCGCAGGTCCCGGCCGGGCAGGTGCGGATCACGGTCGCCGACACCCCGGCCGGCTAGCGCCGGCGCAGCCGGCAGCCTTCGGTCAGACGAGGAGATCGACCACGGGCTGCACGTAGCTGCGGAACAGTTCCGGCTGCGACAACAACTCGTGGCTCATGATGATCTTGTCCGGCTCGAGGTACCAGGCGCGCGGCTCCGCGAGCGGGAGCTCGATGATCGTCAGGCTGAAGTCCTTCGCGGCACGGCCCACTTCCAGCAGGCGGTCCTCCACCATGTCGGCCAGGAGCTCATTGGCGCTATTGGCCTCGCGTTCGGCCTCCAGTGCGCCGTATTCCGCAAGCCGTTCCCGGGACCACGTGAGCGCGGCGCCGAAGTGCGCCTGCAGCACCCGCCGGAGCGCCGGCGAGTTGCTGAACGTGCCAAATCCCGGCGGGGAGAGCTCGGGCGACATCTCCGGATGGGCCTTCAGCAGCTGCTCCCACCAGGCCTCCCACTCCGTCTTGAGCGCCGCAGGGCCGCCGACTTCGGAGATCAGGTGCGCATGATCCGCGGCGCGGATCTTCGGTGCCACATGGCACAGCGCCGGATGCCCGGCTGTGTCCAGGCCGGCGGCGTCACGAACGTAAAGGGCAATGAGCATGGGACCCGAAGTATCCATGGTGATCCGCCAGCCAGGTCCGCCGGTGTGGTGCATCCAATTGCCTCCCTTGGCAAGACGTACTATCTCAGTCTATTCCTGTTGTTAGTGCACGTTAACGGCTGGCTGCCCGGCTGATTGTACGGTCCGCCAGCCGGCGGTTCAGGCCCTCGAGATGGGATTCCAGCACATCCTTGCACATCCGGGCGGTCATCCATTCCGGCTGCAGGAGGGCGTGCATGGTCAGCCCGTCCAGGACCGCCAGGAGCAGCTCGGCCTCGGTGACGAGCACCTGCTGATCGATGCCGTCCGCCGACCCGTCGTCGCCGTCGTCAGTGCCGTCCGCGCCGCCGCCTGCCAGGCCCAGGACGAGCCCGCCCACCACCGCTGCCACGGCGCGGTGGCTGCGGTCCGCTTCCGCGGCCAGGAACGGCCGCGTCCGGGCGGCATTCTTGAAGGCCATCCAGACGCAGGCGTCCACCGCCCGCACCTCGTCCAGCGGAAGGAACTCACCCAGCAGGCCCAGGACCGCACCGTGGTGCTCCTCCGAGCCCGGCCGCAGCTCCCCCAGGCGCACGTCCGCGTCCGCGAGCCGTCCGACAATCCGGTCGATCACTGCCGCGAAAGCGTGGGAGAGCAGCTCGTCGCTGCTGGCGAAGTAGTGCCGCACCGAGCCGACGGCCAGCTGCGCTTCATCCGCCACTTCGCGCAGGGATGCCCGTTCGAAGCCGTCGGCGGCGATGATTCTGAAAACCGCGTCTACTATTTCCTGGCGCCGGATGGCGGCGTCGACAAATTTAGGCACTGGTCTTTTTTAGCACGTCTGTACGGCGGCCCCGGCAGGGCACACCGGCGCCCTGCGGCGTGTGGGGCGCGTCACAGCGGCGCGCACTGTCCGGAAAACGACGCCGGCCGCGCACCCCTGCTGGGGTGCGCGGCCGGCGTCGTCCATGCCGTGCGTTGTCCTCGCCGTGCGGCGGCTGCCGCGAACGGCGGACCCGCTACAGCGACGGGTAGTTGCGTTCCGGTTCCCCGACGTAGAGCTGGCGCGGACGGCCGATCTTGGTGTTGGGGTCGCTGATCATCTCGCGCCACTGGGCGATCCAGCCCGGCAGGCGCCCGATGGCGAACAGAACGGTGAACATCTTCTCGGGGAAGCCCATGGCCTTGTAGATCAGGCCGGTGTAGAAGTCCACGTTGGGGTAGAGCTTGCGCTGGATGAAGTAGTCGTCGCCGAGCGCCTTCTCTTCCAGGCGCATGGCAATGTCCAGGAGCTCGTCGTTGCCGCCGAGCTTGCTGAGGACCTCGTGGGCCGTGGCCTTGATGATCTTGGCGCGGGGATCGTAGTTCTTGTAGACGCGGTGCCCGAACCCCATGAGGCGGACGCCGTCTTCCTTATTCTTGACCTTCTCCATGTAGTCCTCGGGCTTGATGCCTTCGGCCTGGATCTGGCGCAGCATCTTCAGGACGGCCTCATTGGCGCCGCCGTGGGCGGGGCCGAAGAGGGCGTTGATGCCGGCGGAGACGGACGCAAAGAGGTTCGCGTTCGAGGAACCGACCAGGCGGACGGTGGAGGTCGAACAGTTCTGCTCGTGGTCGGCGTGCAGGATCAGGAGCAGGTCCAGGGCCTTGGCGATGACCGGGTCGATCTCGTACTGCTCGGCCGGCAGGCCGAAGCTGAGCCGCATGAAGTTCTCGACGAGGTTCATCGAGTTGTCCGGATACAGCATGGGCTGGCCGATCGACTTCTTGTGCGCGTAGGCGGCGATGACCGGCATCTTGGCCATGAGGCGGATGGTGGAAACTTCCACCTGCTCGGCGTTGAACGGATCCAGCGAGTCCTGGTAGAACGTCGAGAGCGCGGACACGGCCGAGGACAGCACCGGCATCGGGTGGGCGTCCCGGGGGAAACCGCTGAAGAAGCCCTTGAGCTCCTCGTGCAGCAGGGTGTGGTGGCGGATCCGCTGGTCGAAGGACTCCAGCTCGGCCGGCGTGGGGAGGTTGCCGTAGATCAGCAGGTAGGACACTTCCAGGAAGCTCGAGTGCTGGGCCAGCTGCTCGATCGGGTAGCCGCGGTAGCGCAGGATCCCGGCGTCACCGTCGATGTAGGTGATGGCCGACGTGGTCGCTGCGGTGTTCATGAATCCGGGGTCGAAGGCGACGGCTCCGGTCTGCTTCAGCAGCTTGGAAACGTCGTAGCCTTCGTTTCCTTCTACAACCTTGATGCGCGGGAGTTCGAGCTCGCCGCCGGCATGGCGCAGGGTTGCGCTGGTGGTTTCAGTCATGGAGTCTCCTCATGAGGCGTCGGGGCCTCTGTCGAAAGCTGGTCCAACATCTGGTGAAGCTGCCCGCGGATCCTGTGCGGACAGGATTTCCAAAGGCTGCGCTGCCTTCTTGTGGAAAGCCACCATTGATCGTCAGTTAAAAAGTACCGTCACTTCGCGGGTGGCACTAATCCGCGAGGGCGCCAAACCGCCGAAAACACGCCACATGTGGCACGCGTCACAGCATTGTTACGCCCCCGTGGCCAGCCTCGCGACGGCGGCGTCGATCCTCTCGTCGCTGGCGGTCAGCGCCACCCGGATGAAGCCGTTGCCGGCGTCGCCGTAGAAAACCCCGGGGCCGACGACGATGCCGCGCTCCGCGAGCCTGCCCACCGTGTCCCATGTGGCTTCGCCGGCCGTGGACCACAGGTAGAGCCCGGCCCGGGACTCGTGGATGGTCAGCCCGAAGCTCTCCAGCGCCGGCACGAGCCGTTCCCGGCGTCCGCGGTAGAGGTCCTTCTGGGCCAGAACGTGGGCGTCGTCGCCCAGGGCGACCCGCATGGCTTCCTGGACCGGGTACGGAACGATCATGCCGGCGTGTTTGCGGCTGTTGACCAGGTTTGCCATGATCGCCGGGTCGCCGGCGACGAACGCGGCGCGGTAGCCGGCCACATTGGACTGCTTGCTCAGCGAATACACGGCCAGGAGGCCTTCATGCGAGCCGTCCGTGACCTGCGGGTCCAGGATGCTGGGGACGGGTGCGCCGCCGCGCTGGACATCCCACTCCCCCCAGCCAAGTTCGGCGTAACATTCGTCGGATGCGACCACCGCGCCGATCTCGCGGGCCTGGCGGACGATCCGCTGCAGCGATGCGATGTCCCGGACGCTGCCGGTGGGGTTGGCCGGGGAATTGACCCAGACCAGGCGCACCCGGGAGCGGGTGCCGGCGTCGAGCTCGTCAAGATCATCAGCCGCGACCTGCTCCGCACCGGCAAACGTCGCACCGATGTCGTAGGTGGGGTACGCCACCGTTGGGCGGACCACAACGTCGCCCGGCTTCAGGCCGAGCAGGAACGGCAGCCATGCGACGAGCTCCTTCGATCCCACGGTCGGCATGACGTTCTGCGGATCCAGCCCGGGCACACCGCGCCGGCGCTCAAACCAGCCGGCAATAGCTTCCCGGAGCGCCGCTGTCCCGTGGACAGTGGGGTAGCCCGGGGCATCCGCTGCAGCGCGCAGCGCGTCCTGGATCAGTGCCGGCGTCGGATCCACCGGAGTGCCGATCGACAGGTTCACGGCTCCCGCCTCGTGCCGGGAGGCCGTGGCAAGATACGGCGCCATCGCCTCCCAAGGGTAGTCGGGCAGGCTCAAGCCGAAAGTGCGCACCGCGGATGTCACCCTTGTGCCGTCCTAGTGGTCTTGGTTCTGCGGCGGCAGGGCGGCGATCATGGGGTGGTCCGTGTGGGTGTTCCCGATCTTCGCGGCGCCGCCCGGGGAACCGAGCTCGTCGAAGAACTCAACATTGGCCTTGTAGTAGTCGGCCCACTCCTCGGGGGTGTCGTCCTCGTAGTAGATCGCTTCGACGGGGCAGACCGGCTCGCAGGCGCCACAGTCCACGCACTCGTCGGGGTGGATGTACAGGGAACGCTCACCCTCGTAAATGCAGTCGACCGGGCACTCTTCAATACATGCCTTGTCCTTAACATCTACACACGGCTGCGCGATTACGTACGTCACGTCCCTGGCCTCTCCACGTTGGTTCCGGCGACCGGCCGGATGATTTTCCAGGCCCTGAGCCGGGCTGCTGACTTCTGAGCCTATTATCTCCCAGCCTGTTCCCGCGAACCTAGCCGGACGTCACACTCGGTCCGCGTCTTACTATGATCTGATGAGCTCGCCTTTGCCCCTGCCCCAGCAGTTCCTCTCCGGCGCCCCGCTGGGCACGCGCGTCGTGGTCCGGTACCGGATCGACGGCGGCCTGACGGACGCGCTAGGCGAGCTCGTGGCCCGCGGCCAGGGCGACTGCACCGTCCGCACCCGCCGGGCCGACGTCGTCATCGCGCTCCCCCTCGTCGTCGCAGCCAAGGAAGTCCCCCCGGCCCCACCCCGCCGCGGCCCCCGGGTCCCCGCTCCCTGACGGGCACGGCCGGCACGGGTGCGGCAGGGATGGGATCGGGTCGGGGGCTTGGATCGGGTCGGATTCGTAAGGGCTAGTTCGTGGGGGCTGGGGCGGGTTCGTGAGGGCTAGAGGCTCCCACCTTGCCCACCCCACCACTGGACATGCTCTCCTCGCACCCCTCCGGCCGGACATGCTCTCCCCACCACCCCGGCGCCACTGTACATGCCCTCCTGCCACTCCACCGGACGGACATGCCCTCCCCGCCACCCCGGGGCCACCGGACATGCTCCCCTCCCGCCCCTCCGGCCGGACATGCTCTCCGCACCACTGGACATGTCCTCCTGCCGCTCCATCGGACGGGCATGTGCTCCCCCTGGCCTCCCTCCCAGTGAGCATGCTCTTTTGCGGCCCGGAGAAATGGGCATAGGCCCACTATGTCCATCCGGTGAAGCCAGCGGAGGACATGTCCAATGGTGGATCGAGCAACCGCAGGACATGCCCAATGGTGAATCCACGGACCGCGGGACGCGTCCAGTGGCGGCGCCAGAAGTCTCGTCGTGAGTGGACAAGCCTCGGTGAGTCGGCGCGCTGTGGTGGTTTGGCATGTCGCGGTGGTTTGGCGCGCTGTGGTGGTTTAGCATGCCGCGACGGTTGCGCCGGCGGCGATGGTTCAAGAAGTTGCGGGACGAAGGCCGTCCCGTCCCTAGGCTGCGGCCGTGAGCCTGTTCAGGGTCTCCTTGACCATGGCGATGAACTCCTGCGGGTGATCCCTCAGCAACTGGTAGCTCACGACAAGTGTCGGGATGCCGCGGCGCGTGGTGACATTCCACCGCCGTCGGTCCTCCTCAAAGCTCGCCTTGTCCATGTGGTAGGCAGCCCCATCCGTCTCGATCCCGAGCCGGCCGTCGACCATGAGGTCCAGATGACCCAAACCGGGCACATTGACCTGAGATTCGACATGGAACCCGGCCCGCCGGAGAAGATATCGCGCCAGGCACTCGATCACGGACTGCGATTGAGGCACGATCCCGGACACGATCCGACGCTCCCGGACGTCGTTTCGACCGTCGAGCCGCTGGCGCAGAGCACTGATCTGGAGTCCTTTGAGCACGACGGCAGACTCGGCAACGACGAGGCCGTCAGGTTCGGGCAAGCAACGCAGGCTTTGGATGACGACATCCAGTAGCTTCAGCGGCGCGGAGGACCTGTGGCACACGTAGCCCGGGTAACTTCGGCTGTGCGTGATTGCCACGTGTGGTTCGTTGGGGGGCGTCAAGTACCCACAGCCCGCCCAGGAGGGCCGCGGTGACGCAGGCGGGCTCGGCGGGCAGCGAGCGGATGGCGATGAGCTGCGGGTCGGCTCCGGGAACTGCATAAACGCCGTAGGCAACCCTCAACACGGCACCACTGGCCATTGCGGTCTTGAGCTGGAAATCGGATACGCCGGCGGCGGCAATGTGTTTGGCGCGCGCGACGCCGTCGTACTTGGTGAGTACCTCGATGATGTTGGCCATGGACCCATCGTGCAGTCGCGGACGGTGCGTGAGTAGTCGGGGCCGGGCTATGTGGACAACCCGGTGCAGCGCTCCTGGACCGCGGGTCGGCCCGCCAAGCCAACGGTGGACATGCTCCGCGTTGCTGGACCGCGTGGGGCATGTCCGGTGGCCAGGAACGGGCATGTCCAGTGGGTGCGCCGGGGAACGGGCATGATGCCACGATGCCCACCAGCAGGCCCAAAAATGAGCATGTCCCGCCGGTTGGGGCGGGACGGGGCGGGACGGTGCGGGACGGGTGGGGGCGGGGTCAGCCGGCGGGCTGCCTGTACCGCCGGCACCACAGCAGCATGGCGATGGTGGTCACCGCAATGCCGAAGACCCAGACGTTGCCCGCGGTGTCGCCGATGATGAGCCGCTTGCCCGCTTCCAGGGTTGACCACCAACCTGTCAGCGCGTAACAGAGCACTCCGCACACCGCCGCGGGGATGACAGAGCGGAACGCCGCACCGAGCCACACCTGGGCCGAGCCCAGCAGGACCAGGGCCGCGGCTGCTCCCCAGGGAACCTGGAGGCCCGCCAGGACCAGGTCGTGCCGGTGCAGGGCCGTACCGGCCAGGGCCACAAAAAGGGCTGCCGGCACGGCGGCGGCAATGCCGCCTGCCGTACCGGCAACCCTCTTAGTCATGGTGCAGCCGCAGCCCGGGGACCGGGATCAGGCCTTGGCGCGGGCGCGGCTCGCCTTGGCGCGCTCGTTGGAGTCCAGGATGACCTTGCGGATACGGATGTCCTCAGGGGTGACCTCGACGCACTCGTCCTCACGGGCGAACTCGAGGGACTCTTCGAGGGTCAGCTCGCGCGGCGGCGTCAGGTTCTCGAAGGAGTCAGAGGAAGCGGCACGCATGTTGGTGAGCTTCTTTTCCTTCGTGATGTTGACGTCCATGTCGTCAGCGCGGGAGTTCTCGCCCACGATCATGCCCTCGTAGACCTCGGAGGTCGGCTTGACGAAGAAGGAGCCGCGTTCCTGCAGGTTGATCATCGCGAACGGGGTCACCACACCGGCACGGTCGGCAACCATCGAACCGTTGGTGCGGTACTCGATGGGGCCGGCCCACGGCTCGTAGCCTTCGGAGATGGAGGCGGCGATGCCGGCGCCACGGGTGTCCGTAAGGAACTTGGTGCGGAAACCGATCAGGCCGCGGGCCGGAACGATGAACTCCATGCGGCACCAGCCGGTGCCGTGGTTGGCCATGTTGGTCATGCGCCCCTTGCGGGCGGCCATGAGCTGCGTGACGGCGCCGAGGTACTCTTCCGGCACGTCGATGGTCATGTGCTCCATCGGCTCGTGGACCTTGCCGTCAATGGTCTTGGTGACAACCTGCGGCTTGCCGACGGTCAGTTCGAAGCCTTCACGGCGCATCTGCTCGACGAGGATGGCCAGCGCGAGCTCGCCACGGCCCTGGACTTCCCAGGCGTCAGGACGCTCGGTGGGGAGCACCTTGATGGAGACGTTACCGATCAGTTCCTTGTCCAGGCGGTCCTTCACCTGGCGGGCCGTGACCTTGGCGCCCTTGACCTTGCCTGCCAGCGGCGAGGTGTTGATACCGATGGTCATCGAGATGGCCGGGTCGTCAACGGTGATCAGGGGCAGCGGCTGCGGGTTCTCGACGTCGGTCAGGGTTTCGCCGATGGTGATGTCCTCGATACCGGCGACGGCGACGATCTCGCCGGGGCCGGCGGAATCGGCCGGGACACGGTCCAGGGCCTTGGTGGCGAGGAGCTCAGTGATCTTGACGGTCTTCAGCTCGCCGTTGGCGCGGGCCCAGGCAACCTGCTGGCCCTTGCGCAGGGTGCCGTTGTAGATCCGCAGCAGCGCCAGGCGGCCTAGGAAGGGAGAGGCGTCCAGGTTGGTGACGTGTGCCTGGAGGACGCCCTCCGGGTTGTACGTCGGGGCCGGGATGTGCTCGATGATGGTCTTGAACAGCGGCTCAAGGTCCTCGTTGTCCGGTGCGGAGCCGTTGGCCGGCTGCTCGAGGGAGGCGCGGCCGACCTTGGCGGCGGCGTAAACGACGGGAACCTCGAGGACCTTGTCCAAGTCAAGGTCCGGAACTTCGTCGGCGAGGTCCGAAGCGAGGCCCAGCAGCAGGTCCATGGACTCGTGGACAACTTCATCGATGCGGGCGTCGGGGCGGTCGGTCTTGTTGACCAGCAGGATCACCGGCAGGTGCGCGGCCAGCGCCTTGCGCAGCACGAAGCGGGTCTGCGGCAGCGGGCCCTCGGAGGAGTCGACGAGGAGGACGACGCCGTCGACCATGGACAGGCCGCGCTCGACCTCGCCGCCGAAGTCGGCGTGGCCGGGGGTGTCAATGACGTTGATGGTGATGGTCTCGCCGTTGGAGGACGGACCGTTGTAGGCCACCGTGGTGTTCTTGGCCAGGATGGTGATGCCCTTTTCGCGCTCCAGGTCACCGGAGTCCATGACGCGGTCTTCGAGGTGGTTGTGCTCGGCAAAGGAGTTGGTCTGCTTGAGCATGGCGTCGACCAGGGTGGTCTTGCCGTGGTCAACGTGGGCCACGATCGCGACGTTGCGCAGGTCACTGCGCGATGCAGTGGCTACCGCGGTGTTGGTGGTGGTTTCAGACATGCGTTATTGCTCGATTCAGTGGTGAAGTCAGCTGTGGTATCGCGACATTTCCAACCGGAACGCACGACGGATACGCCCCTCGACACAGGGCACCTGTTAATAGTCTAAGGGGTAGGCCATTTATTGGCCCAAATCGCGCATCCGCCCGCGCGCATGACAGCGCTCACAGTGGGCGCCGGCCCGCCGTCGCCGCCCCCGGGACGACACCCGAAAAAGTATTATTACTTGTGGGTAAAGTCACTGGATTTTCACCCGTGCATGGCCCATTATGGCTCTGAAAGCAGCAAGCAAGCCCGGAGACATTCATGCGAAACGCATCGGCTCTGTCCCGCTTTGTCGCAACGATGATCGCCGTAGGCGTAGTTCTTGGCGGCTGCGGGCAGGCAACTTTTTCACCCGCGCGGGACGCGGGCACCTCCGGCGCGCCCGCGGCCGCCGGCCAGGCCGGAATCGGCAACGGTACGGCAACCGGGGCCGGCAGCGCGGCGGCCAACGGCCCCGGAGCGCCGGTTGCGGCGGGGACCGCGGCCAAGACACGGATCGGCGCCACCGTCGATCCCGCCAGCCTGCCGGGCGGTGCGGTCTACCGCAATCCCGCCAACGGCCGCAGCGAGGTGATCATCAAGGACACCGCCAACATCGCAGTGCTCATTGGCGACTCACAATCGGAACCGGCCTATGGCTGGCCCCGGCAGGGACTGGCCGCGGCCGGGTACAAGGTCTTCTTCTGCGGCCGCGGCGGCACCGGCTATGTGGCCTCGAACGGCAAGACCGGCAACTACATTGATGCGCTTCAGCGCGGCGACTGGAAACTGCCGTACGGCACCCCGCCGCTTGTGGTGATCGAAGGAGGCGGAAACGACGCCGCCCGCGGCGCCTCCGATGCGCAGATCGTCGCCAACGCCGACCGGCTGATCACGAGCATCCAGCAGCGCTACCCCGCGGCACGGCTGCTCATGGTCGGCACGCTCGCGCGCGGAGCCCACTATGGCGGCGGCCGACGGAGCGCCGTTGACGCTCTTCTGGGCACCGTGGCGAGCCGGCACGGGCTGCCGTTCGTCAGCGCCGGCGACTGGCTCACCCGGTACAACCTCACCGGCTCGATGGCGGACGGGGTGCACCTGAACCGGCATGGCCATGCTGCCCTCGGCGCCGTTTTCGGCCAGCGGCTGGAAGCGATGGGGCTCGACTATGCGGACCCCGGCATGCTGGCCGGACTGATCCGCTGACACCGGCCCCGGCACCAGAAAAAACGGCACCGGAAATCGGCACCGGGAAACGACAAAGGAGCCGGTGGCCGCCCCCACGGGCGGTCACCGGCTCCTTGCCGTTGCCTGCGTATTAGCTGCCACACAGTGTTAGCAGCGACAGGACTTTAGGATCAGGCCACTTCGGGCGGCAGCATGAGGCCGGCGCCGGGGATGGCGTTGAGGAGGGCCTTGGTGTACTCCTGCCGCGGCGCCTCGAAGACGTCGTCCGTGGACCCGGTCTCCACCAGCTTGCCCTTTTCCATGACGCAGACGTGGTCGGCGATCTGCCGGACCACGGCGAGGTCGTGGGTGATGAACAGGTAGGTCAGGCCGAGCCGGGACTGCAGTTCGGCGAGCAGGTTCAGCACCTGCGCCTGGACCAGCACGTCCAGCGCCGAGACCGCTTCGTCGCAGATGATCACTTCGGGGTCCAGGGCCAGGGCGCGGGCGATCGCGACGCGCTGGCGCTGGCCGCCGGAGAGCTCGTTCGGATACCGCTGCATGGTGGACTGCGGCAGCGCCACCTGATCCAGCAGTTCCCGGACCTTCTTCTCGCGGCTGGCTTTGTCCCCGATCTTGTGGGTCCGCAGCGGTTCCTCGATGGTCCTGAAGATGTTGTACATCGGGTCGAGCGAACCGTACGGGTCTTGGAAGATCGGCTGCACACGGCGCCTGAAGGCGAAGATCTCCTTGCTGTTCAGCGTGGAGGTGTCCACGCCGTCGAAGATGATCTTTCCGGAGGTCGGCGTGAGGAGGTTCAGGACCATCTGCGCCACCGTGGACTTACCGGACCCCGACTCCCCCACGATCGCCGTCGTGGTTCCGCGCTTGACGTTGAAGGAGACGTCGTCGACGGCGGTGAAGTCACTGGACTTGCCCAGGCCGGAGCGGAGCTTGAAGACCTTCCGGAGGTTCTGGATCTGCAGGACGTCGTCGGTCTTGGCCGGCTCCACCACACCGGTTTCGGTGGGTGCGAGCATGTCGTCGGTTTCCACGCCGAGTTCCTTGGCGGCCTGGATACGCCGGGACGCCAGCGACGGCGCGGAGGCCACCAGCCGCTGCGTGTACGGGTGCTGCGGGTTCTGCAGCAGCTCCAGCGACGGTCCGGACTCGACGACCTGGCCGCGGTACATGACCACCACCTGGTCGGCCCGCTCGGCGGCGAGGCCGAGATCGTGCGTGATCAGCAGGACCGCGGTGCCCAGTTGTGTGGTCATCTTGTCCAGGTGATCGAGGATCTGCCGCTGCACCGTGACATCCAGCGCCGAGGTGGGCTCGTCGGCGATGAGCAGCCGCGGCTGGCAGGACAGCCCGATCGCGATCAGCGCCCGCTGGCGCATGCCGCCGGAAAACTCGTGCGGGTACTGCCTGGCCCGGCTGGCGGCGTCCGGCAGCCCGGCCTGGGACAGGACCTTCGCGACGTCGTCCGGGCCGTTGGGCAGCCCGTTGGCCTTCAGCGTCTCGCGGACCTGGTCACCGATCTTCCACACCGGGTTCAGGTTGGACATGGGGTCCTGCGGGACCATGCCGATGCTGTTGCCGCGCAGTTCGATCATGCGGTTTTCGCCGGCGTTGGCGATGTCCTCGCCGTCGAACAGGATCTGGCCTGCCGTGACGCGGCCGTTGCCCGGGAGGAGGCCGATGGCGGCCAGCGCGGTGGTGGACTTGCCGGAGCCCGACTCGCCCACGATCGCGACGGTTTCGCCCGGCATGATGGTCAGGCGGGCGTTGCGGACGGCATTGACCTCACCGTTGCCGGTGGTGAAGCCGATGGCGAGGTCCTTGATTTCAAGCAGCGGGCGCTCTGCGGCGTCACTGGCTTCCTGGAAATCAACAGAGGCGCTCATGGTGTCCCCTTTCATCGCTTGCGGGCTTTGGGATCGAGCGCATCACGCAGGGCGTCGCCCAGCATGATGAAGCTCAGGACGGTGATGGACAGCGCGATGGCCGGGTAGAGCAGCGGCATCGGGTTGGACCGGAGGGAGGCCTGCGCCGCCTGGATGTCGTTGCCCCAGGACATGACGCTGGGCGGCAGCCCGATGCCCAGGAAGGACAGCGTGGATTCGGCCACGATGAACGTGCCCAGCGAAATGGTGGCCACGACGATGATCGGGGCCAGCGAGTTCGGCAGGACGTGGCGCATGAGGGCACTGAACTTCGACACGCCAAGTGACCGGGCGGCCTTGACGAAGTCGGCGTTCCGGACCTCGATGACCGCGCCGCGGGTGATGCGGGCGATCTGCGGCCAGCCGAAGACCACCAGGATGAGCACCAGCGTCCAGACCGTCCGGTTGGTCCGGAACATCGGCAGCTGCATGAGCACGATCGCACCCAGGATCAGGGGCAGGGCGAAGAAGATGTCGTTGATGCGGGCCAGGACCGAGTCGATCCAGCCGCCGTAGTACCCGGCCACGGCACCCAAGATGCCACCGATCAGGAGCACGCCGAGGGTGGTGAACAGGCCCACCGTCACGGAGGAGCGGGTGCCGAAGATGACGCGGGCATAGACGTCGCAGCCCTGCTGGGTGAAGCCCAGCGGGTGGCCGGCGGCCGGGCCGGCGTCGGAGTTGGCCAGCTGGCACGCTTCCGACGTCGGGTCGATCGGCGAGAACAGCCCGGGGAAGACGGAGACCGCCACGACCACGAGGATCAGGAAGGCGGAGATGAGGAACAGCGGCTGCTTGCGCAGGTTCTTCCAGGCCTCGCCCCACAGGCTCAGCGGCGCGGCCTCGTCCTTGACCCGGTCCGTCGCCTGGAGCGGGGTCTCGGAGACGTCGGCCACGAAGTGCTCGATCCGGCGGCCCGGACGGAGGGACACGGCGTGCCGTGCGGTGGTGTTCTCAGGAGTCATAGCGGATCCTCGGGTCAAGCCAGGCGTAAAGCAGGTCAACGAGCAGGTTGGACAGGCAGTAGATCAGCACCAGGACGGTGACGATCGAGACCACGGTGGGTCCCTCGCCCGACAGCACGGCCCGGTAGAGCCGGTTGCCCACGCCCGGGACGTTGAAGATGCCTTCGGTGACGATCGCGCCGCCCATCAGGGCGCCGAGGTCGGCGCCCAGGAACGTGATGACCGGAATCAGGGAGTTGCGCAGGATGTGGACCCGGACCACCTTGAACCGGGACAGGCCCTTGGCGGTGGCGGTGCGCACGTAGTCGGCGTTCATGTTTTCGATGACGCTGGTACGGGTCAGGCGCAGGACGTAGGCGAAGGATCCCAGCCCCAGCACGATCGCCGGCAGGATCAGGTCCGGGATGGTCGCGGCGGAACTGACGGTGGGCTTGGCCCAGCCGAGCTGGACACCGATGGTGAACTGCAGCAGGAAGCCCAGGACGAAGATCGGGATGCCGATCACGATCAGGGATGCGACCAGGACGGTGGCGTCGAAGAGCTTGCCCTTGCGCAGGCCTGCGATGAGGCCGAACAGGATGCCGAAGAAGCCTTCGAAGATCAGCGCCATGATGGCCAGCCGGGCCGTGACGGGGAAGACCTCGCCGAGCACCGCGGCGATGGGGCGCCCGGAGAAGTCCTGGCCGAGGTCGAAGGTGAAGATGCTCTTGAGGTAGAGGAGGTATTGCATCCAGAACGGCTGGTCCAGGTTGTACTGCGCACGCAGCTTGGCCGCGACGGCCTCGTTGACCGGCTTGTCGCCGAACAGTGCCACGATGGGGTCGCCGGGGAGGCTGAAGACCAGGAAGTAGACCAGCAGTGTGGCGCCCAGGAACACGGGAATCAGTTGCAGGAAACGCTTGAGGATGTAGGTCGACATCAGCGAGTCACACCCTCGTTGGAAGGCATCCTGTCCAGGGATGCGGCGGAGTTGTTCATCAAAGAACCTTTTCACTATGGCTGCAGGCCGGCGCCGGTTCACTCACGGCGGCAGGGCTGCGAAAAGTTCGCCCGGAGAGCCGGGCATTTAGAAATGAAAGCGGGGGAAACACGACGACGGCGGAGGCCCCAGTGTGGGCGGCCCCCGCCGTCGTCGTTTTATTTACTTGCCGGTGACGTTGTAGTACAGCGGGACGCCGTCCCAGCCGTAGTCAACGTTGGCGACCTTGTCGCTCCAGCCGCCCTGGGCAACCTGGTACCACAGGGGGATGGCCGGCAGGTCGGTCAGGAGGGTTTCCTGGGCCTTGTTCATGGCCTTGTTGCCGTCGGCAACGGACGAGGCGTTCAGGCCGTCGGAGATGGCCTTGTCGAACGCCGGGTTGGCGTAGTTGGCGTCGTTGGAGCCGGCACCGGTCTTGTAGATCGGGCCGAGGAAGTTGTACAGCGACGGGTAGTCTGCCTGCCAGCCGGCGCGGATGGAGCCGGTGAGGGTCTTGGCGGTGGCGTCGTTGCGGGCTTCCTTGAAGGTGGCGTACGGCTTGCCTTCAACCTTGATGCCGAGCGTGTTCTTGAGCTGGTTGACCACAGCTTCAACCCAGGCCTTGTGTCCGCCCTTGTCGGCGTTGTAGGCAATGGTGAACGTCTTGTTGGCGTCCCACTTCTGGATGGCGTCGGCCTTGGCCCAGGCTTCCTTGGCCTTGTCGGCGTTGAACGTCAGGTTCTCGGCACCCGGGATCGAGTCGCTGTAGCCGTCAAGCACCGGAGCGGTGAAGTCCTTGGCGGGCTGGCGTGCGCCGCTGAAGATCACCTTCGTGATCTCGTCCCGGTTGATCGCCATGGAGATCGCCTGGCGGCGGAGCTTACCGGCCTCGCCGCTCCATTCCGGCAGGTATTCCGGGATGGCGATGGTCTGGTTGCCGGCGTACGGCTTGTTGATGGTGCGGTCGCCGAGGTCGGACTTGTAGTTCTTCAGCGCGCTGGTCGGGATGACCTGGAGGATGTCCAGGTTGTTGGCCAGCAGGTCCTGGTAGGCGGCGTCGTCGTTCTGGTAGATCTTGAACGTCACGCCGGCGTTCTTGGCCTTGCGGGGGCCGTTGTAGTCCGGGTTCGGAACGAGCTGGATCTGCACGTTGTGCTGCCAGCCGCCGTCCGCGAGCTTGTAGGGGCCGTTGCCGACCGGCTTCTCGCCGAAGCCCTTCGGGTCCTTCAGGGCGCCGGAGGGAACCGGAACGAATGCGGTGTAGCCCAGGCGGAGCGGCCAGTCGGATTCCGGCTGCTTCAGTTCGACCGTGAAGGTCTGGTCGTCAACGACCTTCAGGCCGGACATGGTCTCGACCGTGGAGCCTTCCGCGCTGGCCTCGTCGTAGCCCTTGATGCTTTCGAAGAAACCGCCGCTGAGCTGTGCGTTCTTGGCTGCGGCGCCGAAGTTCCAGGAATCGACGAAGGTCTTGGCCGTGATGGCCTCGCCGTTGGTGAACTTCTGGTCCTTCTTGATCTTGATCGTGAAGTGCTGGCCGTCCTTGCCCTCGATGGACTCGGCGAGTTCGTTGACCGGCTTGCCGTTGGCGTCGTAGCTGACCAGGCCCGCGAAGATCATGTCGATGACCTTGCCGCCGCCAACTTCATTGGTGTCGGCGGGCATCAGGGGACGCTGGGGTTCGGAGCCGTCGGCGATGATCACTTTGCTGGTGTTGCCGCCGGTACTGCCGCTACCGTTTGCGGCGCCGCTGGCGCCGCATCCGGTCAGGGCAAGGGCGGCGATAGCCACCATGCCCAGTGCTTTGGAAGTGCGCGAAAAACGCATTCCGCCTCCTATGAGTTGTGGGAGTTCTGAGGGAAAAACTTATGCTTCCCCGTAAGCAGGCACAGGGGTATCCCCTGTGACGTGGCCTACATAAGGAAGTAGCCTAGCCCCATAATGTCCAAATGTTGGAACTCCGTTGCCAAACCGTGATCCGACAACCTCATGACGGTTAACGTCAAGCGGAAAGCATTTCAAGTCACACGCTACTGGCTGGTAGGATACGCCTTTCCTGTGATCCGGGTTACAGCAAATTAACCCAAATCCGGCCCGAATCCGGCTGTGAGCCCCCTCCCGGCGGGCCCTCAGCTCGCCCCCGAGAGAAGCTGCGCGCGCAGTTCACGCCGCTCGCGCTGCTTGTCCGGATCCGGCAGCGGAACGGCCGCCAGAAGCCGCTGGGTGTAGGGTTCCTGGGGGTTGCGCAGGATCTGGTCCCGGGTCCCCTGTTCCACGATCCTGCCGCGCTGCATGACGCAGATCCGGTCCGCGAGGACATCCACCACCGCGAGGTCGTGGGTGACGAAGAGGCAGGCGAAGCCGAGCTCCTTCTGCAGGTTCTGGAAGAGGTCCAGCACCTTGGCCTGGACGGACACGTCCAGGGCTGAGGTGGGTTCGTCCGCGACCATCAGCTTGGGTTTGAGCGAGAGGGCACGCGCGATGCCCACGCGCTGCTTCTGGCCGCCGGAGAGTTCGTGCGGGTAGCGGTTGCGGTAGTCGCGCGGGAGCTCCACCTGGTCCAGGAGCGCCTCGATCCGGTGCTGCAGCTCGGCGCCTTTCGCGACGCCCGCCAGGAACATCGGCTCGCCGATGCTCTCGCCGATGGGCAGCCGCGGGTTCAGGGACGAGGACGGATCCTGGAACACCATGCCGACATGCCGGCGCATCTCGTGCAGCTGCCGGCCGTTCTTCTTGGCCGCGGAAATGTCCTGCCCGACCACCCGCATGGTGCCCGCCGCGACCGGCAGCAGGCCGACGGCGGCCCGGCCGATCGTGGTCTTGCCGGAGCCGGACTCGCCCACGAGGCCGACCACCTGTCCGGGATAGATCACCAGGTTGGCGCCTTCCACGGCCCGGAACGCCGGCACGCGGCCCTGCTTGGGGTATTCGATGGCGACGTCGCTGAGCTCCAGGACCGGGTCGCCCTTCGGTTTGGCGGCCTCGGCCGCGGCCAGGGCGGCCGCGTTCTCCCGCTCCCGGCGGATCAGCTCGGACTCGGGGACGGACTGCAGTTCGGCGTGGGTGGCCGCGGCAAGGGCGGCCGTGACATCGACGTCCTCCCCGGAATCCGCGCCGCCCTGGCCCAGGTGCGGAACCGCGGCCAGCAGCGCCCGGGTGTAGTCGTGCTGCGGATTGTGGAAGATCTGCCCGGCTGTCCCGGTCTCCACGATGAGCCCCTTGCGCATCACGGCGATGCGGTCGGCGAGGTCGGCCACCACGCCCATGTCGTGGGTGATGAGCACAATGGCGCTGTCCAGCTTGTTGCGCAGGTTGCGCATGAGGTCCAGGATTTCGGCCTGGACGGTCACGTCCAGGGCCGTGGTGGGCTCGTCCGCAATGAGCAGTTTGGGGTCGCAGGAGAGCGACTGCGCGATCATGGCGCGCTGGCGCTGTCCGCCGGAGAGCTGGTGCGGGTAGGACCGGAAGGCCTTCTCCGGGTCGGGCAGTTCGACCAGTTCCAGCATGCGCAGGGCGCGGAGCCTGGCTTCCTCCGGGGAGACCTCGTTGTGCAGCCGGACCGTCTCCACGATCTGCGCGCCGACGGTGTAGACCGGGTTCAGGGCCGTCATGGGCTCCTGGAAGATCACCGCGACGTCCTTGCCGCGGACGGCCCGGATGTTGCTCGCATCGCTTCCCAGCAGTTCCCGTCCGCCGAGCTTGACGCTGCCGCTCACACGGCTGTTGCTGGGCAGCAGGCCCAGCAGGGCCATGGAACTGGCGCTCTTCCCGGACCCGGACTCCCCCACGATGGCGAGCACTTCACCGGCGCGCACCTCGTAGTTCAGGCCGATCGCGGCCGGGACCCACTTCTTGTCCACGCCGAAATCCACGCTGAGGTTCCGGACCTCCAGGACGGGTTCCCCGTTGCCCGGGGCGGGTGCTGCCGGCGGGTCGAGGGTGATGAAGTCAGTCATGATGGTGCCATCCTTCCGCCCGGACCGCCGGTGCACCGGAAATTAGTGCTGCGGGCCGGAATACTGAATTATTAGGGGCATGAGCTCTGCGCCGCACGCCGGAAACGTTGAAGTCTTCAAAGCAAGAACGAACAAGTGGTTCGCGTGGCTGTCTTGGGCGGTGGCCGCGTTCGGTGTCGCGGTCACGGTGCTCATGGCAGGTCCCGGGGGCCTGGCGGGCATCGCTCCGCTGGCGCTGATCGCCTACCTGGGCTGGCAGCTGTTCTGGATGCCGTCCGTGGTGGTGCACGACGCCGGCGTGACCCTGGAAAATCCGTTCCGCTCGGTCGAGGTCCCGTGGGCGGCGCTGGTGCATGTGGACACCCGCTATGCGCTGACCCTGGTCACTGCCGCGAAGAGCTATACGTCCTGGGCCGCGCCCGCCCCCGGAATCTGGGGCGGCCGCAATGCCCGGCCGGAGGACCTCCACGGCCTGCCGGCCACCAGTTACGGGCCCGGCAAGTCGGTGCGTCCCGGGGACCTGAAAACCACGGATTCGGGCCAGGCGGCCATGCTGGTGCGGGCACGCTGGCAGGCGCTTGTGGAGAGCGGGCAGCTCGCCGCCGGCGACGCCGACACCACCGCAGTGACCGTCACGGTCCGCTGGGCGGCGATCGGCGCCGTCGTACTGCTTGTGGCGGCGAGCTGGCTGGCGGTGACCGCCGGCTAGCACGCAATTGCAGGGCCGGGGCATTTACTTGCCTTGTGTTCCGTCTGCAGGTCCGTCGTGGGGCGCCTCGGGCGCCGGGGCGCCGAGGGCGGTGACGGCGCCGGCCTGCCCCGCCGTCGTGCCCTGCTCGGTGGCCTTTTTGGCGTTGAACTTCTTCTGCCGCGGGTCAAAGGCGTCCCGGAGTCCGTCGCCGATGAAGTTGATGCTGAGGCAGATGAGCACGATGAACAGCCCCGGGTACCAGAAGAGCCAGGGCCGGGTGGCGAAGGCCTGCTGGTTCTGCGAGATGAGCAGGCCCAGGGAGGTGTCCGGTGCCTTGACGCCCACGCCCAGGTAGCTTAGCGCCGTCTCGGTGAGGATTGCCGCGGACATGGTCAGGGTGACGTTGACGATCAGCACGCCGACGGCGTTGGGCAGGATGTGCTTGAAGATGATCCGCGCGTTGCTGGCGCCGGATATCCGGGCCGCATCCACGAACTCACGTTCGCGCAGGGACAGGAACTCGCCGCGCATGAGTCGGGCGAGGGCGACCCAGCTGATCAGGCCCAGGAAGATGCCGAGGGCCAGGACGCCGTTGGTGCTGGCAAAGGACGCGAACCAGCTCCCCTGGTCCCGGCGGCCGGCGAGCTGTGCCATGACCGCGGCAAGGAGCAGTGCGGGAATAATGATGATGACGTCGGTCAGGCGCATCAGGACGGCCTCGGCCCAGCCGCGGAAGTAACCGGAGATCGCACCGACCACCACGCCGATCAGGCCGGCGATCAGCCCGATGACGATCATGATGGTGATCGACTGCTGCGCGCCGCGCATGGTCATGGCGAAGAGGTCGCGGCCGATCCGGTCCTGGCCGAACGGATGTTCGCCCCAGGCCAGGGGCCACAGCGAGGACGTCGGCGCGCCGTCGTTGACCAGGGGCGAGACTTCCGTGTGGCTGTACTTCCACCAGCCGGGGATGCCCAGGTACCCCACGGAGGTGAAGGCCATGATGAAAATGGCGGCGAAGACCACGAGGCCGGCGATGGCACCGGAGTGGCCGAGGAACCGCTTGCGGACGATCTGGCCCTGGCTGAGGCCCTTGGCCTCGAGGACCGGCTCGATGCCGGCTGCATCCGACGGCCGTGACGAGGCGTCTTCTGCCATGATTTCTTCCTGCTGACTTGGCTGGCTCATGCTTTTACCCTTACGCGCGGATCCAGTGCGGAGTAGGCGAGGTCCGCAATGAGGTTGAAGACCATGGCCGTGATGGCGACACAGATGAAGACCCCCATGACCGGGTTGGGATCGACGTGCGCGATCCCGTCCAGGAAGAGGAAGCCCATGCCGCGGACCGAGAAGACGGTTTCGGTGATGACGGCGCCGCCGATCAGGGCTCCGATGTCGAAGGCCACGATGGTGGCGATCGGGATCAGGGCGTTGCGGAACGCATGGCGCATGACGACGGTCCGCTCGCTCAGGCCCTTGGCACGGGCCGTGCGGATGTAGTCCATGTTCATGATTTCCAGCATCGAGGCCCGGGTGAACCGGGTGTAGCTGGCCAACGAAATGAGGATCAGGGCAAGGGTGGGCAGGATCAGGTGGGTGAAGGAGTCCAGGCCCAGGACCCAGAAGTCGCCCTCGATGTTCGGCGTGCTCGCCCCGATCGTGGCGATGGGCCGGCCGCGGACACGGCTGTTGTTGAAGTAGCTGGGCCAGGCCTGCATGAAGCGGTCCAGGACAATCAGGAAGCCGACCAGGAACGAGGTGATGGCCGCCGCCCGCATGGACTGCCCGCGGTCATAACCGCCCATCAGGTAGCCGATGCCGACCCCGATCAGGACGAAGGCGACCGCCAGCAGCACGATCATCAGGAACGTGGCCTCGTTGAGCAGCGGCTGAAGGACGAAATACAGCACGACCCCGACTCCGACGGCGATCAGGGCCGACTGCAGGGCCCTGCGGTTCTTCAGTCCGGCGGACAGCAGGGTGACGGCGAAGGCGATTCCGGCACCGGCGATGGCGATGACCACCGGGCCCAGGCCCGGCGTCTTGAACCATTCGGTGGCGGAGAAGTAGATGAGCACCGCGGTAACGAACACAAAGACGACGCCGCCGGCCAGCAGCCGGCGCTTCATGGCCCCGCCGGCCGCGACGGCCGTCACGGCGCCGAGGACCACGCCGATGCCCAGGGAAACGGACAGCGGCACCTCAGGGTTTCGCAGGAAGTTGTTGAAGCCGATGGCGCCGAATTCCTTAAGCAGGACGGCGACCCAGAAGATCGGCAGGGAGAAGAACAGGAAGGCCATGAACGTCACGCCGTAGTCCAGCGTGCTGTACTGCCGCAGGGCGGTGATGATGCCCAGGGTGATGCCGATCAGGATGGCGAGCACGGTGGCCCCGGTGACGAGGGTCAGGGTCTGGATCAGCGCGAACCCGAGTGCCTCGGTGACGGGCTGGCCGGCGATGTTTTTCCCGAGGTCACAGGAGTTGGCAAAGGGAACAAGGCACTGGGCGGCCCCGCCGAGCCATTTGAAATACCGCAGCGGGGCGGGGGTGTCCAGCTGCAGGAGCTCGGTCCTCGCGTCCATGAGCTGCTGCTTTTGCGGAGAGTTGCTGGCGCGGAATTCCTCCAGGGGATCGCCGGACGCCGCTGTCAGGAGATACACGAAGAAGGATGCGCCGAGAAGGATGAGGGCGGCAGTCACAAGCCGCCGGAAGATGTAGGTCACCATTGGAGTAGAACCTCGGAATTCGGGTCCGGGGATTGCCCGGACCGGTCGCGGAGTTTGGCCGGTTCCCGCCGATGTGGCGTCAGGACCACGGCCTCGCCAGGGATGTCACCAGAAAGGCGTCGGGACCGGAAAATCTGTGGTCCCGACGCCTTTCCAGCAGTGTTACTCGAGGTCGCGGGCTACTTCTGTGCCCATTCCCAGAAGTTCCACCAAACACCGGTCTGGTTCGGCATGTACTTCACGCCGGTGATGCGGTCGCTGTAGGCGTCCACGCCAACGGACTGGAACAGGGGCAGGCCGTAGGCCGAGTCCCAGATCTTCTTGTCGATCTGCGTCACGAGGTCGTCCTGCTTGCTCTTGTCGGTGGTGACGATCAGTTCATCCATCAGCTTGTCGGCTTCCGGGTCGGTGAACTGGTTGAAGTTCGAGTCGTTGCCCGACTTGAAGATCTGCGGGACACCGGACACGCCGACACCGGAGTTGCTCCAGCCGAAGATGGTGGCGTCGTAGCTGCCGTTACCGAGGGCCTTGCCCCAGTCGGACTTGCCGAGGCCGCCGTCGACGATCTTGAAGCCGGCCTTGGTGGCGGATTCGCTGATCAGGGTGTAGGCGTCGACACGGTTGGGGTTGTCCTTGTTGTACATGATGCGTACTTCAGGGGTGGCACCGTTGAGGAGCTTCTTGGCGCCTTCGATGTCGACGTTCTGGTAGGCGGAGGAGCCGTTGTTCTTCACGGAGTCGGCGTACGGGGCCTGGTCCGGGACGAAGAGCTGGGAGTCAAGCGGCGCGGCCTTCGGGTCAAGCTTCTTGACGATCTTGTCAACAATGTCCGTACGCGGAACGACCTTCATGAACGCCTCGCGGACGTTCTTGTCGGCAAACGGGCCCGAGTAGTTCAGGTCGATGTGGTCGTACGCGAGCTGGTTTCCGACGTCGACCGTCACGCCCTGACTCTCAAGCGCCTTCAGCTGCTCTACCGTGTCGGCGGAAGCCTGCGGGGCGATGATGTCGGCTTCGCCGTTCTTCAGTGCCTGCACCTGGGCGGGTGCCTCACCGATGTAGCGGACGGTGATTTCGTCCAGGTTGGCGGTGGGGCCCCAGTTGTAGTCCTTGTTCTTGACCATGGTCAGGGACTGGTCCTGGTTGACGCTCTTGACGATAAACGGGCCGTTGGAGAGGTACAGGCTCGGGTCCGCCGGCAGGGTCTTGGTGTCAAAGCCGGTGTTCCACATGTCCGCCATGGCCTTCAGCTGCGCGTTCGCCGGCTTGGGGGCCTTGGAGTCGCCGCGCGGCATGCCCTTGAGCAGGTCGACGAACGCCTTGGTGTCCGCCAGGCCGGCCTTCTTGGCCAGTACGTGCGCCGGGATGTCGATGCCGGGGCCGCCGAGGGCGATTTCCCAGTCGGCGAAGGGCTTGGAGTACTTCAGCGTCATGGAGCGGCCGTCGTCACTGAGTTCCGGGAAGTCGGTGAGGGCGATGCCGGTCGGGTCTCCCGCGTAGGAGAAGTACGACGTGCCGGTCTTGGCCTCAGCATCGGCGTCGTTGTAGTAGCCCGAGAACGCGGCCCACTGCAACAGCAGGTCGGCGGAGGTGACAGGCGTCCCGTCCGACCACTTCACGCCGTCATTGATGGTGTACTTGACTGTCAGCGGATCGTCCGAGACCTTTTCCATCTTGCCGAACTTCTCGTTGCGGACAACGTTGAGCTTGTTGTCGATGTAGAAGAAGCCCGAGTGCGTGGCGTAACTGATCTTCGAGTTGATGTCAGTGTTGCCGTCAGCCGTGTTCGGGTTGAACGTGTTGAACGCGTTGACCTCGACTACGGTTGCCGATCCGCCTTGCTTGCTTGCTGCGGCCGCGGTGGTCGGGGTTGTCCCGCCACTGTTGCCCGCGCAGGCGCTGAGGGCGATGGCAGCCGCTGCTGCCACGCCCACTGCTTTGGAAATACGACCCAAGCGCATTCCGCCTCCTTGTTTCTGTGGTGTGGGTGAGACCGGCGCCGAGAGCACCGGACAGACGCCCACACTCCCCCAGCGGCAGTGTGGGACGTCTCACATGGCATGAAGCGTAAACCCCAAATGCTGCTGCGAGCCACCAAAGTTGACTCACCGTAAAGTTCGTTACAGAGCTGCAACATTGGCCGGGTTCCGCCGGTCACAACATCGCAGAGAAACATTGACGGCGGGGAAACAAGAGGCTAAAAGCCCCACTCCCATGAAAAGCCCCGATCCGCGAACCATTGCGCCCCTACGTGCCTAAACTATTGACATGTCTGCCCGTGTTCACGAGTTTTCCTGGCCCGATCGGGTCGTCGTTGGCACCATCGGCGTTCCGGGGGCGCGAACGTTCTACCTGCAGGTGCGCGCAGGGATGCAGATCGTGAGTATTGCCCTGGAGAAGCAGCAGTCGGCTCAGCTTGCCGAGAAGATCGACGAGGTCCTCGACCAGCTCAGCACCGTCGAGGGCAATCCCTTCAGCGTGCCCACGATCACGCCGATTGAACTTGTCGACAACGACCAGCTGGAGGCCGTCCAGGAGCAGTTTCGTGCTGGCGCCATGACCCTGGGGTGGGACCCGACCACGGCCCAGATCGTCATCGAGGTTTACCCGATTACCGACAGCGACGCCGACGACGACGACGACCCGTTCGACGACGACGCTTCCGACCGCGAAATGCTGCTGGTGCGCATGCCGGTGGGAACCGCACGAGCCTTCGCCAAGCGCACCCGGGAGATCGTGGGCGCGGGGCGTCCGACGTGCCCGCTGTGCGGTTACCCCATGGACCCCGACGGGCACACCTGCAACGTTCCCGGGGCCTGATTCCGGCGCCGGGCCACGTGTTCGATCGGCTGGTTGAGTCCGGCTGGTGCTAGAAGGCGGTGCTGGGCAGGTCTTTCTCGCCGTCGACGATCGCGGTGACAATCCGCGCCGCAACCAGGTCCGGGTCCAGGGCCGCGCCGAATCGCGGCGCTTCGCCGGCGATCGGATGCTCGGATAGGGCGGTGCCGGTGTGGCCCGGCCGGGCGTCGATGATGCGGATACCCGCGCGCCGGTACTCGCGGCCCGCCGCGACAACAAACGCCGCAAGTGCGGCCTTCGACGCCGAGTAGGCGGCCAGTCCAGCGACGGGTGCCTCAGCGACGACACCGCTCAGAGTGACCACGAAGGGCTCCCGACTTTCACGGGCCGAGGCCGCGAGGTAGGGCCGGCTCTGGGCGATGAGCTGGATCGCGCTAGTGGTGTTCACGGCGAAGAGTTCGTCCACCGTGGCAGGTTCCAGGTCCGTCACGGCGCCGAAGGCGACAACCCCGGACGCAACCACCAGCCCGTCAAGTCGTCCGTGCTGCGCCGTTGTACCCTCCAGCACCTCCCGGATGACCGAGGGAGTGCGCAGATCGTGTCCGCCGGACCTTGATGAGCGGGCGACGATGGCGCCCTTGCCCTCCAACTGGTTTGCGATACGCGACCCGAGCCCGCCGGTCGCGCCGACTACAAGAACAACCGCACCCTCAAGTGTCGTCATGGATCGATCCTAGGTCAGGTGCGGCGGCCACCAGCAAGGCCTAAGCCACCCCGGAGTCATACATCAATCGTCAACGTGCACTGACCTGGACGTTGCTGGCGGGACTCCGATCTCCTTAGCGCCGTGGGTGCCGCAGGCTTCCTGTGTCACGGTGGCGTGCTCGATGCGGCTCACGCGAAACCAGCGCATTTCGTTGCGCAGCCGGCACCAGCCAATCAGGTACCAGCTTCCGTTCGTTGAGGCGAAGATTACCGGCTCCACATCCCGGGTGGTCTTACTGCCCTGCTGTGCGATGTAGCGGATACGAACTACCCGCTGCTCGGACATCGCTTCCTCCAGCGCCGACCTGACGGCCCGTGTTCCAGGCTCATCCGTATTCACCCAGATGCGGCGTGCCAGTTCATCGACCTTTACCCGGGTCCGAGGATCGAGCACGTCCACGATCTTCCTGATGGCGACCGAGGCGAGATCAGCGTACGGCGCATCAGGGGCAGCTGAAACCGCCGCGAGAAGAGCCACCGCTTGAGCCGGCGTCAGGCGCACAGGCGGGAGGTCAGCTTGGGTCGCCAGACCGTATCCGCCGCGAGGTCCCGGACGGGACCAGATCGGAGCCCCGCTGTTCTCAAGCGCATCGATGTCTCTCTTGACCGTGCGGACAGAGACACCGAACTCGTTGGCCAGACGGTCGGCCGTGCAGCCCCGGGACCCGCTGCGGCGCAACATCTCCGACATAGCGTGGAGCCGCTCCACTCTTTTCATCTCTCCCACCCATCACGAAACCATGCCACAAATAGTGCCATACCGTTGTCCAAGAGGCGGGTGAGGATGGTGGCATGACAACCGACACAAGCGATTCGACGATCCTTCTCATCCCCGGCCACTGGCTGGGAGCCTGGGCATGGGACGCAGTCCTGGAGCACCTGACGTCCTTGGGCCACCGGGCGATCCCCCTGACGCTGCCCGGACTCGACGAAACAGATACCGACCGGATGACCCGGACGCTGGACGAGCAGGCCGCGGCCATCGAACGGGCCGCCAGGGCCAACTCGGGTCCGGTGGTCGTCGTGGCCCATAGCGGAGCCAATGCACCGGTGAGTCTTGTGCTAAATCAGCACCCCGGGCTGATCAATCGAGTGATTTGGGTTGACAGCGGGCCGGCAACGCCAGGGATCGCGTTCGCGCCCGATTTTCCACAGGAGGCGGAGGGGCTCTCGCTGCCGCCCTTCGAGATGCTCGGGGAGCAAGCCAGCCTTGAGGGCCTGAACGCCGATCAACTGCAGCGGTTCCGCGAACGTGCGGTGTCCGAGCCCGGACCCGTGCTTCGTCAGATCGTGCACGTCACCAATGACGCCCGCTTCGACGTACCCACCACCTTCGTTTGCTGCTCAATGACGAGCTCCCAGATCACGGAACTGACCAAGGCCGGTCATCCCATGTTCGCCGAGGTTGCCAATCTCAAGAGCGTTCACTACGTCGACCTTCCGACGGGCCACTGGCCGATGTGGAGTCGCCCATCCGACCTCGCCCGCATAATCGCCGCGGAAGCCTTAAACAACTGACAAGACGAGGGGCCGCTAAGAACAGATGTTCTTAGCGGCCCCTCGCACGTCCCAGGGTTCAGGTTAAAGCGGAACCGTTGTCAACCGATCATGCAGGCGAATCCCCGCCCGTCCGAGGCCACCGCGTGGACGAAGCCTCTGGCTCTATGCAGGGACGCGGTGGCATAGGCCAACTCGGACTCCAACAACTGACCAGACGAGCAGGACCCGCTCAGGCCGGCCTTGATGTCGGCGTCGTTGATCGATTCAAGGTCCCGGGCGATCAGTGCGACGTCGCGAGGCGGAAGCGCGCGCACCCATGGGCGCCACGTAAAACCATCGTCGGCGTATGTCACCTCCCCTTCGAACATTCGGTAGGCCGCTCTGGCCGCCGCATCCGAAGAACGCGGAGCAGTGAGCCGCTGGAGGTACGGCCATGCCTTGTCGAGGTAGAGGAGGTCGCGTTCCGGCAGGGATTGCCGGAAGTCTGTGACGCCCTGAGTGAAGCCGGGTTCGAGGCCACACGCGTCCGCGAGCGGGTCGGAGCCGATCACGGTGAGGGGGTCAGCAAGTGCTTTCTCGGTCTGATCGCTCTCAAACGCGTATGCGTAGTATCTGATTCCCATACAACGATCTTGATGGGACTGCATGCTGCCCGGGCCAGAATCCTGCCATATGTGGACAACTTGAGGCCACGGACCAACGGTCGCCAGACATTGAGCCGTAAGGCATTAGAGAGGAGATCTCACGGGATGCATCACCGGATCGCGCCGTCCGGCCTACGTGGTTCCTTCGCAGCCGCAGTTTGGGGCCACTTCCTGCGGACATGCCACTCACCCGCCCGATCCACTGGACATGCTCATTCTTACCGCCCCTCATCTGAGGATATGTCCAGTCGTAAACCGTCCAGGAGGACATGCCCGCTCTTACCCTCTTTCCGAGTGGGACATGCTCATTTGTCGACGTTGCCGGCGGACATCTGGACATTCTGTCTCGGCCTGCCCACCAAGAAAGGACATGCCCAATCGTGGCGAGGCGGCGCCAGCCCCCAGGCCCGGACGTGTCCAGTCCGGGCACGGCTGAGGGCATCTCCCTTCGACAAGGGCGCCACGCTTCCCGCCCGGCAGGGTCAGACCAAGACGCCGCCCGGTACTCGAAAGTACCGGGCGGCGCTCTGACAGAATGAGCGTCAGGCCCTAAACGTTGAAGCGGAACTCCACCACGTCGCCGTCGGCCATGACGTAATCCTTGCCTTCGATCCGGACCTTGCCGCGGGCCTTTGCCTCGGCCATGGAGCCGGCCTCGATGAGGTCATCGAAGGAGACGACTTCGGCCTTGATGAAGCCGCGCTGGAAATCGGAGTGGATCACGCCGGCCGCCTGCGGGGCGGTGTCGCCCTGCCGGATAGTCCAGGCACGGGTTTCCTTCGGGCCGGCAGTGAGGTAGGTCTGGAGCCCGAGGGTGTGGAAACCGACGCGAGCCAGCTGGTCCAGGCCGGATTCGTCCTGGCCGTTCATCTCCAGCATCTCGCGGGCCTCCGCCTCGTCGAGCTCCACGAGGTCAGACTCCAGCTTGGCGTCCAGGAAGACAGCGTCTGCCGGGGCCACGAGGGCACGCAGTTCCGCCTGCTTCTCCGGGCTGCCCAGGATGCCTTCGTCGGAGTTGAACACGTAGATGAAGGGCTTGGCGGTCAGCAGGCCGAGTTCCTTGAGGTGCTCCATCTCGAGTTTGTCGCTCTTGATCGAGGAGAAGATGGTGTCGCCGCGCTCCAGCACCGCCTGGGCGGCCTTGACGGCGGCCAGTTCGGCGGCCTCGCGCTTCTTGATCTTGACTTCTTTTTCGATCCTGGGGATCGCCTTTTCGATCGTCTGCAGATCGGCCAGGATCAGCTCGGTGTTGATGGTCTCCATGTCGGAGCGGGGATCGACCTTGCCGTCGACGTGGATGACATCCGGGTCGTCGAACACGCGCACGACCTGGGCGATCGCCTCGGCCTCGCGGATGTTGGCGAGGAACTGGTTGCCCAGGCCTTCACCCTCGGACGCGCCCTTGACGATGCCGGCGATGTCCACGAACGACACGGCGGCCGGCAGGAGGCGCTGGGAGCCGAAGATGCCGGCCAGCTTTTCAAGCCGGGCATCCGGCAGGTTCACGACGCCGACGTTGGGCTCGATCGTGGCGAACGGGTAGTTCGCCGCGAGGACCTGGTTGCGGGTCAGTGCGTTGAAAAGGGTTGATTTGCCGACGTTGGGCAGTCCGACGATGCCAATAGTAAGAGCCACGAGCATATATTCTACCCGCACCGGCGGCGGACCGCCGCGCGGCCGGAGCGGGCCCGTCCCGGGGCGGGATCGGGGTTGCTCCGGGTGGCGCGGCGGAAACTGTCACAGGGGCATGCCACAGTGAAGCCATGGATGCTTTTGCACTGATTCTCGCCCTGTTCATGCTGCTCGCCGGTGCCGTTGCCGGCGCCGCCGTCGTCTATGTCCTGCTCCGCCGGCGCTACCTTGCCGTGGAGCAGGATTTCGACGGCGTATCGGCCCGCCTTTCCGACGTCAGCGCCCAATTCGCCGCGGCCGACGCCGAACGGCGCCTGCTCGCGGCCCAGAACAAGGAACTGGGCGAATCCCGGAGCCAGGACGGCAGTGTCCTGCGGGCTCTGGCGCCGGTGGCGGAGAAGCTCACGGCCGTGCAGCAGCAGGTGTCCCTGCTGGAACGGGACCGGCTGGAGCAGTACGGACAGCTCGCCCAGCAGCTGCAGGAGGCCCGGCTGTCCGATGAGCAGCTGCTGCGCTCGACGCATGCGCTGGAGTCGGCTTTGCGTTCCAACAGCGCCCGCGGCCAGTGGGGTGAAGTCCAGCTGCGCCGGGTGGTTGAGGCGGCCGGCATGCTGCGGCACGTGGATTTCCACGAGCAGGTCCACAGCGGCCAGGCCCCCGGCGGCACGGACGGCAGCCTCCGGCCGGACCTTGTGGTGCAGCTGCCCGGCGGCAAGCAGCTCGTCGTCGACGCGAAGGTGCCCCTGGCGTCGTATCTGGCCGCCCAGGACCTCGGCGCCTCGCAGCCGGGCCGGGAGGCCCCGCAGCCCGGCGGCCAGCAGGCCCACCTCGCCGCCCATGCCAAGGCCCTGAAAGCCCATGTGGACGCGCTGGGCAACAAGAAGTACTGGGACATTCCCGGCAACTCGCCGGAGCTGGTGGTTTGCTTCCTTCCGGCGGAGTCCATCCTGGCCGCGGCACTCGCGGCGGACCCGGCGCTGCTGGACCACGCGCTGTCCAAGAACGTCGTCCTGGCCTCGCCCGGGACCCTGCTGGCGGTACTGAAGTCCGTGGCGTTCACGTGGCGGCAGGACGTGCTGACGGACAGCGCCCGGGAACTCTTCGAACTCGCCCGGCAGCTCTACGACCGCATGGGCACCCTTGGGGAGAACGTCGCGAAGCTCGGGTCCTCGCTGAAGACCTCTGTGGAACGGTACAACTCGATGGTCGGGACCCTCGAGGCGCGGGTGCTGCCGACGGCCCGGAAACTGAATGCCCTCGAGACCGCCGGTCTGGCCACTCCGCCGGCCGTCGAGGTCACTCCACGCGCGGTCGCTGCCCCGGAACTGCAGCCGCGCGATACGTCGGAAGAGTCCGCGGCTTAGACCTCCGGTTCAGGTCTCCGGCCCATGCCCGGAGACCTGAACTGGAGACCCGAACTGGAGACCTACGACTGCCCTGGCCGCGCGCCGCGCCCGCCCAGGGCGCGGGAGACGTCGCCGGCCTGCTTCAGGGTGGCCCGCAGTTCCTTCGGCAGGGAGAAGAGCAGGTCCTCCTCGGCCGTGACCACTTCCTCGACGGATCCGTAGCCGTACTCGGCCAGGAGCCGGAGCACGTCCTGGACGAGCACTTCCGGGACAGAAGCGCCCGAGGTCACACCAACGGTGGCGACGCCCTCGAACCAGGCCTCGTCAACCTCGTTGGCGAAGTCCACGCGGTAGGAGGCTTTGGCGCCGTATTCCAGCGCGACTTCCACGAGGCGGACGGAGTTCGAAGAATTGGCGGAGCCCACCACGATCACGAGGTCGGCCTGGGGCGAGATCTTCTTGATGGCCACCTGGCGGTTCGTGGTCGCGTAGCAGATGTCGTCGCTGGGTGGATCCTGCAAGGTGGGGAAGCGCTCTTTGAGGAGACGGACGGTCTCCATGGTCTCGTCCACGCTGAGGGTGGTCTGGGACAGCCAGATGACTTTCTCCGGATCGCGGACGGTGACCTTGTCGACCTCGTGTGGGCCGTTGATGATCTGGATGTGCTCAGGCGCCTCGCCGGCGGTGCCTTCCACTTCCTCATGGCCGTCGTGGCCGATCAGCAGGATGTCGAAGTCGTCCTTGGCGAACCGGACGGCTTCGCGGTGCACCTTGGTGACCAGCGGACAGGTCGCGTCGATGGTCCGCAGCCCGCGGTCCTCGGCGGACTGGACGACGGCGGGAGAGACGCCGTGCGCGGAGAAGATCACCAGGGCACCTTCGGGGACCTCGTCGGTTTCGTCGACGAAGATGGCGCCCTTGTCCTCAAGGGAGCTGACCACATGGACGTTGTGCACGATCTGCTTGCGCACGTAGACGGGCGGGCCGTAGTGCTCCAGGGCCTTTTCCACCGCGATGACGGCCCGGTCAACCCCGGCGCAGTAACCGCGCGGGGCTGCCAGCAGGACCTTTTTGGGGCCGGCGACGGGGGCGGCCGCCAGCACGTCTTCCGGTGAACGCCGCCGGCGCGGAACGGATGGCATTGGAACGGAAACAGCGGTGGTGGTCATGCACCCATGCTACCGGTGCTCGGTGTTCACCCGTTTGCGCCCTCCGGCGGCGCGGACGGCGAGTCCCGTGACCAGCAGGGCCGCTCCGGCCACGGCGGCGGCGATGATCCACTGATCGAAACCGGCCGAACTTGCCGCGACAAACTCGTTCTTGAACGCCTCTGCCACGGCGGTGCCGCTCGTGGTCCCGAGGACGGCGCTTCCGGCGGCGTCACTAGCCAGTTTCCAGATCCCGGCGAGCACCAGCGTCCCGGTGCCGATGCCGGCCAGCACGGCCCACCGGCGCCGCGCCGCGACAAACGCCAGGGCGAACGCGATACCGGCACCCACGGCGACGGCATACCCCATCGGGGCGTAGGCGGTGACGCGTTCGATCAGCTGGCGCTGGTTGGACTGGCCGATGTGGATCATCACCTGCCCGGGCGCCTCCAGCGGCAGGCCGGCGGCGTCCGAAACCTGCTTGGTCACGAGCCCCGCCAATGGCGCGACATCCAGGGTGAGTGACGACGTCGCGTCGGCTTCCGGCGGCAGCGTCGACGGGTCGGCGAACGTGAGGCGGTGGCTCCTGCGCAAAGTTTCCGCCCAGGCGTCGGAGTAGCCGGGCAGGCCGGTGAGCGACTGTGCGGCGTTCTCGAGGACCGGGCGGGCCAGTTCGATGAGGGGCTCAGGTATGCGCCCGCCGGACACGAGGCTGTCGACGGCGGCCGTGGCCAGCCGCTGCTGGAACGCCGGATCCTTGCCCAGCGGCGCGGTCAGGGCCACGAAGCCGTCCTCCTGGACGATGTTTCGGTCCACCCACATGGCCGGAACGGCGACTGCCGTCATCAGGAGCCCGATCAGTACAGCGGCGGCGGAGACAAAAGTGCGCAAGGAATTCCTAGGAGTCGTTGGGATGCTTCCCATCCTATGGCGGGTCCGGCATGGCCATAAAGTCGGGCCCCGGTGGTAGAGCTATGGATAGAGTTGCAAGAGACAATTTCCGGCTGCCGGCCGGCCTTCCCTGCCCCGGGAAGCGCCGGCGGCGGTCCCGCCACGGCAAAGGACACGCACGCAAATGCACCAGGCCTTCCATCAGGCACTCCGGCAGACACCCTCCGCCACGGAGCCCGCGCATGCCTGAGGACGTACAGGCGGCCACCACGCTGCCGGCGACCGCGGCCCAGACGAGCCCGGACAACCCCTGGCCCCTGCAGCTGCTGTCCCAGAAGCTGAAGATGCATATCGACCGTGCGCCCTCGGCGTGGGTCGAGGGGCAGGTCATCGAGCTGAACCGGCGGGGCAGCAATGCCTACCTGACACTGCGGGACATCGACGCCGAAATTTCGTTGCCGGCGTCGGTCTGGACCACGGTGCTGGACCGGCAGGACGCTCCGCTGGAACGCGGTTCCCGGGTCGTGGCCCTGCTCAAGGCCGAGTTCTGGCTCAAGACGGGGCGGCTGAGCATGTCCGTGAAGGACATCCGGCCCGTGGGCCTCGGCGACCTCCTCGCCCGGATCGAGCGGCTGCGCCAGGCCCTGGCCGCAGAGGGCCTCTTCGCCGACGCCCGCAAGAAGCGGCTGCCGCTGCTCCCGCACCGGATCGGCCTGATCACCGGCCGCGACTCCGACGCCAAGAAGGATGTGCTGCGCAATGCGGCCCTGCGCTGGCCGGCCGTGGAGTTCGAGGTCCGCGAAGTCGCAGTCCAGGGCAACACCGCCGTCGCCCAGGTGATCGCGGCACTGCGGGAACTCGATGCCCGCCCCGAGGTCGACGTCATTGTCATCGCCCGCGGCGGCGGTTCCCTGGAGGACCTGCTGCCGTTCAGCAACGAGGAGCTCATCCGGGCCGTGGCCGGCGCCGCAACGCCCGTGGTGAGCGCCATCGGGCACGAGGCCGACCGGCCGATCCTGGACGACGTCGCCGATCTCAGGGCCTCCACCCCCACCGACGCCGCCAAGCGGATAGTTCCCGACGTCGCCGAGGAGCTCGCCCGGGTCCGGCAGGCACGCGACCACCTCCGGCGCGGGGTCACTCGGCTGGTCGAACGCGAGGTCGACCGGCTCGCCGCGCTGCGCTCCCGGCCGGTGCTGCTCTCCCCGGACGTCATGATCACCCAGCGCCACGACGACGTCGAACGGCTCAAGGTCCGCTCGCACTCGGCCGTCAGCACCGCCGTCGTGCGGGCCGCCGACCAACTGGTCCACCTCAAGGCCCAGGTGCGGGCGCTTTCCCCGCAGAAGACGCTGGACCGCGGCTACGCGGTGGTCCAGCTCGCCGTCGCCGGCGCCGCCCCGGGCACCCGCCGGGACGTGGTGCGGGACCCCGCGCAGGCCCCCGCCGGCACGGACCTGACGGTCCGGGTGGCTGGCGGCCGGTTCAGCGCCCAATCCACCGGCAGCGAGTCCACCGGCAGCCAGGAACCCGCCGGGGACTGACCCGGCGGATATCAACCATCAGACCCAGCAACAGCCAAGGAGCACCCGCATGGCAGCAGAACCCACCCCCAACGCCGACATCGAGGCACTGAGCTACGAGGACGCGCGCGAACAGCTGGTCGGCGTGGTCGGCAAACTGGAGGCCGGCGGCGCCAGCCTGGAGGAATCACTCGCGCTGTGGGAGCGCGGCGAGGCCCTGGCCAAGCGCTGCGAGGAATGGCTGGAGGGCGCCCGCAAGCGGCTCGCCGCGGCACGCGAACAGGCGGCCGAGGAGGGCCAGTAAACGGCCCGTGAGGGGCTACCCGCCAAACACGATCCGTCGGGACTATAGGGCGGGACAGCGGCTCAGGACCGCTGCACCAGCTCGCGTTCCATGTCGACGTCGAGGTCCGGAACCGGCCACTGCAGCTTCAGGCTTTCGAGCGCTTCCAGGAGCAGCTGCTGCACCACGATACGTGCATACCACTTCTTGTTGGCCGGGACCACGTACCACGGCGCCTGCTCGGTACTGGTCTTGTCGAAGGCCTTCTGGTAGGCGTCCATGTAGTCGGCCCAGAAGGCCCGCTCCTTGAGGTCCGTGCTGCTGTACTTCCAGAGCTTGGCGGGATCGTCCAGCCGGGCCACAAGTCGCTGCTTCTGCTCGTCGCGGCTGATGTGCAGCATCACTTTGACGATCTTGGTCCCGGCCCCCGTCTGCCGGGCCTCAAACTCGTTGATGGCACGGTAGCGGCGCTCCAGCTCCTCGGGGCTGGCCCAGCGGTGGACGCGGTGGATCAGGACGTCCTCGTAGTGGGAGCGGTCGAAGACGCCCACCATGCCGGCCGCCGGCACTTCCTTCTCGATCCGCCACAGGAAGTCGTACGACTTCTCTTCCGCAGTGGGTGCCTTGAAGGCCTTCAGCTGGACACCGTGAGGATTCATGGCGCCCATGACGTGCGTGACAATGCCGCCCTTGCCGGCGGTGTCCATGGCCTGGAGGATCAGCAGGATCCGTTTGGTGCCGCCAAACCGGGACTCGGCGAAGAGCTGCTCCTGGAGCCGGGCGAGCTTGTCGTCCATCTTGTCCAGCAGTTCCTCGCCGTCGGGCTTCTCGCCGTCGTAACCGGGGGTCGAATCGGGGTCCAGCGCTTTGAGGCTGAACCCCTTCCCGACCTTCAGGAGTTTCGAGGGGTGTTCATCGAATGTCGTGGAGCCTGCCATCAGCATCCCTTTCCGGTCGACGCAGCCCGGGCCGCGGGGCGAAAGCCCCTTTGCGCTGCTGACCGAAGCCTAGTTCCCCTTGTACCGGCTCAGGAAGTCCGCCATCCGGTTGATCGCTTCCTCAAGGTCCTTGACGTTGGGCAGCGTCACCATCCGGAAGTGATCCGGCCGCACCCAGTTGAACGCCCTGCCGTGGGAGAGGAGGATCTTCTGCTCCCTGAGCAGGTCCAGGACGAATTTCTCGTCGTCGCGGATGTGATAGACCTCCGGGTCCAGCCGCGGGAACAGGTACATGGCCCCGCGGGCCTGCTGCGTGCTGACGCCGGGGATGGCGTTGAGCATGTCGTAGGCCTTGTTCCGCTGCTCCAGAAGGCGTCCGCCGGGCAGGATGAGGTCGTTGATGCTCTGGTAGCCGCCGAGGGCGGTCTGGATGGCGTGCTGGGCCGGCACATTGGCGCAGAGGCGCATGTTGGCGAGCAGGTTGATGCCTTCGAGGTAATCCGCGGCAGCCTTCTTCGGCCCGGAGATGGCCATCCAGCCGGCCCGGAATCCGCAGACCCGGTACGCCTTGGAGAGCCCGCTGAAGGTCAGGCACAGGACGTCGTCGCCCGTGAGCCCGGCGAGGTTCACGTGGACCGCGTCTTCGTACAGGATCTTCTCGTAGATTTCATCGGCGAAGATCACCAGGCCGTGTTTCTCGGCCAGGGCGACGATCTTCTTCAGCGTCGCCTCCGGGTAGACGGCACCGGTGGGGTTGTTCGGATTGATGACCACGATGCCCCGGGTGCGCGGGGTGATCTTCGCTTCCATGTCCTCCAGGTCCGGCTGCCAGCCGGTCTCCTCGTCGCAGAGGTAGTGCACCGGCCGGCCGCCGGCCAGCGCCACCGAGGCAGTCCACAGCGGGTAGTCCGGGGTGGGGATGAGGACCTCGTCGCCGCCGTCGAGCAGGGCCATCAGCGACATCGTAATGAGTTCACTGACACCGTTGCCCAGGTAAATGTCATCGACGTGGATGTTCTGGATGCCGCGGGTCTGGTAGTACTGCGAGACGGCGGTCCGGGCGGAGAAAATGCCGCGGGAGTCGCTGTAGCCCTGGGCGTGCGGCAGGTGGCGGATCATGTCCACCAGGATCGCGTCCGGCGCTTCAAAGCCAAACGGGGCCGGGTTTCCGATGTTCAGTTTGAGGATCCGGTGACCCTCCGCCTCCATCTGCTGGGCGGCCTGAAGAATCGGTCCACGGATGTCGTAAAGGACATTATGAAGCTTGGTGGACTGCTTGAATTCTGCCATTCATCAAATATGCCATATGGCGGATGTACTTCCGCTGAGACATGACTCACAGGCCGACCCGGCAGTAACAACGGCACCGGCGGCCCGGCACGCGTGCCCGGCCGCCGTCGCCGTTCCGGCTACTGCTTGACGATCCCCTTCTCCTTCAGCCAGGCGTCCGCGGCATCCTTCGGGTTCTGCTTCTGGCTGCCGCTGACCGCACGGTTGAGGTTGATCAGGTCCTCGGTCGTGAGGACCTTGGACACGCCGTTCAGGGCTTCCTTCGCCTTGTCCGTCATTTTGGCCGTGTTGTACAGCGGCAGGACCTGCTGGGCGATGAAGTTGTTCTTCGGGTCCTCCAGCACGACGAGGTCGTTGTCCGGGATGGACGGGGTGGTGGTGTAGATGTCCGCCACCTGGACCTGGTCCGAGAGCAGGGCCTTGAGCGTGACGGCGCCGCCGCCGTCGCTGAACGGCTCAAGCTTCTTGGGCACGCAGTTGTAGTTCTTAGCCAGGCCGGGCAGCCCGTACGCCCGCTCGGCGAACGTCGCCGGCGCGCCGATGACGAGATCGCCGCAGACCTTCGCCATGTCTTCGATGGACTTCAGCTGGTACTTCTCGGCCGTGGCCTTGGTGACCACCATGGCGTCCTTGTCCTCGGCCTTGGCGGCGTCCAGCACGGCCAGGCCCTGCGGCAGCTTGGTCGGGAGGGCCTTGGCGATGTCCTCGGCGGAGACCTCAGTGGCGTCCTTGTTCACGTGCAGCAGCAGGTTGCCGCTGTAGTCGGGCACAACATCCACCGACCCGTCCTGGACGGCCTTGAAGTAGACCTCGCGTGAGCCGATGTTCGGCTTGGTGCTGGCCGTGATGCCGGCGGCGTTCAGGGCACCGGCATAGACCTCGGCCAGGATCTGGCTCTCCGGGAAATCAGCGGAGCCGATCACCATCGCTCCGCCTGACCCGGACGCCGCGCCGCTGCTGGCCGGGGCCGTACTCAGCGGGTTGGACGAACCGGCACAGGCGGACAGTGCCATGGCCAGGCCCACGCCGACGGCCAGGCCGCCGAATGCGCGCCGGCCGAGGGCTCGTTGACGGGATTCCTTCATGTCGTACCTCCTTGAACAGCAGTCCCCGGGAGTGCGGGGTCTGTGAGATCAACCGCAGCCTGCTGGCTGCGGTTCGGCTGGGAAGAGGCGCCCCGTGGAAGGAACAGCCTCTGAATCAGGGCAAGGACAAGGTCGACCGTGATCGCCAGGACCGCGATCAGCAGGGAACCGCCGAGCATCTGCGGGAAGTCGGAGAGCACCAGCCCGTCAAACAGGTACCGGCCCAGACCGCCCAGGTTGATGTAGGCCACCACCGAGACGGTGGCGATGACCTGCAGGACCCCGGTGCGGAACCCGCCGTACATGACCGGCAGCGCGTTGGGGAACTCCGCACGGAACAGCACCTGCATTTCGGTCATGCCCATGGCGCGGGCGGCGTCCACCACGTTGGCGTCCACGCTGGCGATCCCGGCGTAGGTGCCGGCCAGCAGGGGCGGGACGGTCAGGATCACAAGCGCCCAGATCGGCGGCATCAGCCCGATGCCGGCCAGGAGGACGAAGAGGGTGAGCAGGCCCAGCGTGGGCAGCGCGCGCAGGGCGCCGGCGGCGGCCACAATCACCACCCGGCCGCGGCCCGTGTGCCCCACGAACAGTCCCACCGGCACGGCGATCGCTATTGCGATCAGCATCACCAGGCCGGTGTAGAACAGATGCTCGACCAGCCGCACCGGAATCCCGGCGCTGCCGGACCAGTTCGCGGGATCGGTCAGCCACGCGACGGTGCCCGTGACGACGTCGTTCATGCGTTGCCCCCTCCGCTCTCGGGATGCGCCAGCCGCAGGGCCGCCGCGGCGCCCGTGCTGGTCTTCGCCGGGCCGGCGCCTGCACCCGGGACCGCCGCCGCGCGGGCCCAAGGGGTCAGCAGCCGTTCGAGCACGACCAGGACGGTGTCCATCAGCAGGGCGAGGATCAGGATGGCCACGATGCCCACCACCACTTCGGTGACGAAATCACGTTGCAGGCCGGCGGTGAACAGCATGCCGAGATTGCCGATCCCCAGCAGGGCCGCGACACTGACCAGCGAGATGTTGCTGACGGAAACCACGCGCAGGCCGGCGAAGAGCACCGGCAGGGACAACGGGAGGTCAATCTGCAGGAACCGGGCCAACGGTTTGAAGCCCATGGCGACGGCGGCCTGCCGCAGGTCCTCGTCCACCGAGTCGAAAGCATCCAGCGCGGCGCGCACCAGCAGGGCCACCGCATAGATCGTCAGTGCGACCACCACGTTGAGCGGATCAAGGATCCGGGTGCCGAGGATCGTGGGCAGGATGATGAACAGCGCCAGCGAGGGGATCGTGTACAGCAGCGAGGACCCCGTCAGCACCACCGACCGGACCCCCCGCTTCTGCCGGGCCAGCTGGGCCAGCGGGACGGCGATGATCACCCCGAAGATCATCGGCAGGATGGCCAGGACGAGGTGCTGGGCGGCGAGGCCGAACACCTCCGCGCTGTTGGCCAGGAACCACTGCATCAGAGCACTCCGTGCCGGGCGTTACGGTCCGACTCAATCACCGCGAGGACTTCGGCGGCGACGATAACCCCGGCCGCCCGGCCGTCGTCATCGACCGCCACCCCGAGGCCCGACGGCGAGGACAGCGCCGCGTCCAGGGCACGGCGGAGGGTATCGCCCTTGCGGAAGAGGGAGCCGCCGGGAACAATCGCCGGGCCCGCTCCGGCGGAGGACCCGGAGCCGGCACCGGCACCGGGCGCGGCCCAGCCCAGGGGGCGGAGCCCGTCGTCGACCACCAGCTGCCAGTCCCCGGCGCCGCCTTCCTGCCGGAGCTGTTCGGGCGTGACGGAACGGACGGGGTGGATGGTGACGCCGTCGGACGGGCTGAAGGCCAGGTGCCGGAACCCCCGGTCACGGCCCACGAAGGCCGCGACGAACTCGCTCGCAGGAGCGCGCAGGATCTCCTCCGGGGCGGCGTACTGCGCCAGCTTGCCGCCGGCGCCGAAGACGGCCACCTTGTCCCCCAGGACGGTGGCCTCGTCGATGTCGTGGGTGACGAAGACGATCGTCTTGGCCAGGTCGTGCTGGAGCCGGAGCAACTCCTTCTGGAGTTCATCGCGAACCACGGGGTCCACGGCACTGAAGGGTTCGTCCATGAGCAGCACGGGAGGATCGGCCGCGAGCGCCCGCGCCACACCGACCCGCTGCTGCTGCCCGCCGGACAGCTGGGACGGGTACCGTTTGGCAAGCGAGGAGGCCAGCCCCACGACGTCGAGCAGTTCCTGCGCCCGCGTGCGGGCCTCGGCTTTGGACACCCCGTTGAGCCGGGGGACGGTGGCGATGTTGTCCAGAACGGTGCGGTGCGGCATCAGCCCGGAGGACTGCATGACGTAGCCCATGGAGCGCCGCAGCTGGGGCGCCGGCACGGAGGCGATGTCGGCCCCATCCACCGTAATGACGCCGGATGTGGGCTCCACCATGCGGTTGATCATCCGCAGGGACGTCGTCTTTCCGCAGCCGGACGGCCCGACAAAGACCGTGATGGCGCCTTTGTCGATGGCCATGGTCAGCCCGTCAACGGCGGCCTGGCCGCCCTGGTACTGCTTTGTGACGTCTTGGAACTCGATCATGGCTTCGGCCATTTCCGGGCTTACCTAACTGTTGGGGCAACATCGAACTGACCAGCCTACTGTTCCTCAGTGTGCTGGCCATAAAGCAGCTAGCACTTAGACTAACCAGCACTTGTGCCAAAGTCATGGAAATGCGGACAGCGGAGCCGCTGCTTCCCCAGGGCTTCGGAAGCACGGCGGTGCGGGATGGGTGGCGCACCGGAACCTTCCGGCGCGCCGCCTGTCCCGTAGCGGAAAGGGGGGCGGCCGATCAGCGCGGACGCCGCCGGCTGTCCTTGCCCCCGCCCCTGCCGCCACGGCCGCCCGGGTTTTCGTGCCGGTCCCGGTCGGCCGACCGCTGGCTCTTGCCCGCCACCGCGATCTTCTGGTGCCATTCGCGCTGGTACGCGCGCCGGGCAGCCGCGTCGTGCCGGCGCGCCAGGGCTGCAAGCTCGCGCTGCAGCTTCTCGTAGCTGGCCCAGCGCCGGCTGTCGAGGACGCCGTCGGCCAGCGCCGCCCGGACCGCGCAACCGGGCTCCCGGTCGTGCGCGCAGTCGGAGAAGCGGCATTGTCCGAAGAGTTCCTCGAGGTCTCCGAACATCTCCTCCATGCCGTCCTCGGCGTCGAAAAGGCCAAAGCCCCGCACTCCGGGAGTGTCCATCAGCACCGATCCGCCGGGCAGCGGCACCAGTTCCCGGGAGGTGGTGGTGTGCCGCCCCTTGCCGTCGCCGGCCCTGACCGCTCCCGTTTCCTGGGCCTCGAACCCGACGAGGGCGTTGATCAGCGTGGACTTCCCGGCGCCCGAGGGGCCCAGCAGCACCAGGGTGCCGCCGGGCGGCAGATGCGCAAGCAGCGCATCGAGGCCGTCGCCGTGCTCGGCCGACGTGGTGACGACGTCGACGCCGGCGGCCTGGCGCACGACGGTCCCGACGACGTCGTCCGCCACATTCGCGAGGTCCGCCTTCGTGATGATCACCAGCGGGACGGCACCGGAGTCCCAGGCCGCGACGAGGGTACGTTCCAGGCGGTTGTGCGTGAGCGGACGGTCCACCGGAACAACGATCCCGACGACGTCCATGTTGGCGCCGAGCACCTGCGCTTCCGAGGACGCCTCGAAGGCGCGCTTGCGGCTCAGTACCGACCGGCGCGGCAGGACGCCCGCGATCGCCGGTTCCCCCGCCGTGTTCCGGCCGATCCAGACCCAGTCCCCGGTGGCCGGCAGTTCCCCGCCGAAAGGGTAGGGCAGGTGCGCGGTCCCGCCGCCGTCGGCGACCAGGACGCGGTTGCGGTCCACACGGATGACGCGGCCGGGGCGGCTGCCTCCCGGCACGGGATGGGCAGCGAAACGCTCCGCGACGGCCGCCGTGTAGCCATACCGGACGGGACCGGCCGGGGTGCCGGCAGGCGCGCCGGCGGTAGTGGTGTCAGTAGTGGTGTCGTGAGTGATGTCGTGGGCGCTGCGGGCGCCCGGAATTGCGGCATGATTGGTCAACGGAAACCCTTTGATGGGGCCCCGTGCTGCGGCGCCTGTGCGCGGTTGCGGCGGACGTGCCGCCCGAGCGGGAAGACCGGCCCTGGAGGCTAGCCGGCGCCGTGGGACGGGGCAGGAGAAACATGGCTGGTGTCGGTGCGCTCAGTGCTCAAAAACACGGCGCTCAGAAATATCGCATTCATTGCTTCCACCTCCCCGTCGTGGACCGGTTGCCGCGGCCGGAACCGCATGCCCCGCCTGATACCCCGCCTGTTGCCCTGCCTGTTACCGTGCCTGCGGGCTGCTCCCGGCGGTGCGTCCAGAATAGCCAAGGGGCGCCCGGCTGGCTAGGAACTAGCCGGAAAGTTTTCCGTTCAGCGGCCGCTCGCGGTACAGGCGCAGTCCGGCGTCCACGAGCGAAACCCGGTTCAGTCCGGCCACGGCGTCCAGCGGGATCCAGGCCGCGTGGGTGGTGCTCCCGTTGACCTCGTGGCGCAGGTCCCCGCCCGTGATCGTGGCTTCGTAGACGAGCCGCAGCGACTGGAAGTCCCGTTCGCCGCCGTCGAGCCGGACCTCGGAGGGCCAGTGACCGACGTCGATCCCCAGCATGGCGCCGATCTCGGCGTCGTAGCCGGTTTCCTCCTCAATCTCCCGGCGGCACCCGTCCACGGGGTGCTCGGCCAGGTCCAGGCCGCCGCCGGGCAGCGTCCAGCCCTCGCGTCCGTCCTGCTTCCAATACGCCAGGAGGATCTCGGCGTCGCGGATGATCACCGCATAGGCGGCGGGCCTGGTGTCGAATTGCATGCCCATCCCCTACGCCTGCTCCGCCACCAGCTGGGGCACCCCGAACACGGGTTCCTGTGCCAGGATCCGGACGTCGGTGATCCCGGCGCCGGCCAGCGCCGCCCGGAAGGATTCCTGCAGCCGCGGCACGTTCATGCCGAGCCCGCTGCCCAGGATGACGGGGCCGTCGATGCCGAGCTGCCTGACGGTCTGCTCCGCCAGGGCGGCGAGGTCGCGTCCGGCCTGCTCCACGAGGGCCTGGCTCGGTGCATGGCCGGCGTCGGCGGCTTCGACCACGAGCCGGGCCTGCTGGGCCCAGAAGCGGCGCCCGGTTGCGGGCGAGTGGAACAGGGCGATCAGCTTGTTCGGGTGGTCCACCCCGCAGGACGCCAGCAGGGCCGTGGTGAGTTCGTCCGGCGCATGGCCCTGGTTCATCCGGCGCAGGCTGTGGCGGACGGCCTCCCGGCCCAGCCAGTAGCCGCTGCCCTCGTCCCCCAGCAGGTAGCCCCAGCCTCCGGCGCGGGCTTCCTCGCCGCGGCCGTTCCTACCCCACGCGGCGGAGCCGGTGCCGGCGATCACGGCGACGCCGGTGCTTGCGCCGCCGGCCGCGAGCAGCAGCCGGGAGTCGTGGACTACGGTAATCCGGGCGCCGGGCACGTGCGGGGCGATCAGCGCGGCGAGTGCCGCGGCGTCGTCGTCGGTGTCGATCCCCCCGGCGCCGGCGTAGACCCGGGTGACGTCTCCCCCGCCGATGCGCGCGAAGAGCTCCGCAAGGTTGCGGGCCGCTTCTTCGGCGCTGACGTTCTGGACGTTGGAGCTCCCCACCGACTCGTCGGCCACGGGCACGCCGCCCTCGAACCGCACGCCGCGGGTCTTGGTGCCGCCGATGTCCAGCCCGATTACGGTGGTGGAAGATGGAACAGAGTCCGCCGCCGGCGGGTTGTCAGTGGTAGTCACCCGAACAGATTACTGAATCGCCGCACGTTACTGAATTGCCGCTGATTTGCCGCCCGTTACCGAAACGCCACAGGAGCCAGCAATGCCGCACGACCTCTTCGGCACCGCCGTGATCGCCGCGCCCATGGCGGGCGGGACGTCCACGCCCGCGTTCGTCGGGGCCGTCCACCGGGCCGGCGGGCTTGGGTTCCTGGCCGCCGGCTACAAGAGCGTGGCAGCGATGCAGGCGGAGATCCGCGCCGCACGGGACGCCGGCACCCGGTTCGGCATGAATGTGTTTGTCCCGGATCCGGCCCAGCTGGCACCCTCCGCGGCGTTGCTGGCCGAGCTTGCCGAGTACCGCCGGCAGTTGGGCCCGGATGCCCTGCGGTACGGTGCGGAGCTCCCCGCGTTCCGGCTGGACGACGACGACCAGTGGCAGGGCAAGATCGATGCCCTGCTTGAAGATCCCGTCGAGCTGGTCAGTTTCGCTTTCGGGCTGCCGGGCCCGGACGTCGTGCGGTCCCTGCAGCGGGCGGGATCCGCGGTGCTGGCCACCGTCACCACTGCGGCCGAGGCCCGGCAGGCGGCCGGACAAGGCGTGGATGCCCTGGTGGTGCAGCATGCCAGCGCCGGCGGACACAGCGCGGCGTTCCTGCCTGCCCCCGCGCCCTTCTCCGCCGCCTCGATCCGGCAAGACGGCACGACGGCGGAGCTGCTCGCGGAGGTCCGGTCCGCCGTCGGCCTTCCGCTTGTGGCCGCCGGCGGGGTGATGGACGCCGCCGGGCTGGGCGCCGTACTGCGGGCGGGGGCAGCGGCAGCCCAGCTGGGCACCGCGTTTCTGCGCACCGACGAAAGCGGTGCCCGGCAGCTGCACAAAGATGCCCTGGCCGACCCGCATTTCACCCGGACCCGGCTGACCCGCGCATTCACCGGCCGGCAGGCCCGGGCCCTTGAGAACGACTTTGTACGGCACCACCCCGGAGCGCCGGAGGCCTATCCGGCGATCCACCACCTGACGGCCCCGCTCCGGGCAGCCGCAGCCGCGGCCGGGGACCCGGAACGGCTGAACCTGTGGGCGGGGACGGGCTGGCGGCAGGCACAGCCCGGTCCCGTGGCCGGCGTCGTTGCGCGCCTGCTCGGCTGACCCGGCGTCGACTTCGCCGGAACGTCCCGAAGTCGCCGTTAGTTCCCTGCGACTCGGAAAGCGTCCGGCTACTTCGGCGGGCCGGGGTACCCGGGCTCAACTGCCCGAGCGTCCGCGCACGAACCCGGCCAGGAGCTCCGGCCCGTCGCGGAGCACGAGTTCGCGGAACAACCGCACAGGCTCGGGTTCGGCATCGGGCCCGCCGTGCCGGGACGCCGGTACACGCCAGGCGAGCCCGATCTCGCGGAATGCCAGCGCCGAATCCAGGGGAATCTCCACCCACCCGGGGATGCCCTCGTCACCGGCTGCCGGACCCGGTTCCGCCGCCGGTTGGTGCCGGCCCGGTGCGGCGCCGCCGGGCGGCAGGATGCTGACGCCGAGACCGGCCGAAACGAGGCCGCGCACGGTGTGCGAGTCCTGGCTCTCGAAGGCAATCCGGGGACGGAATCCTGCTTCCCGGAACAGCGCTTCGGTCAGCGAGCGCATGCCGTAACCGGTTCCCATCGCCACGAAGGGCTCCTGCCGGATGTCGGCGACCCGGGCCCGACGGCGGCCGGCCAGCGGATGCCGGTGCGGGACCACCAGGCGGAGCGGCTCCCGGTAGAGCGCTGCCGAGCCGATGCTCCGGCCCGGCGCGGCAACCGGCGCCGTGAGCGCGAGGTCCGCGGAGCCGGCGGCGAGTTCAGCGAGGCACCAGTCCCGGGCCCCCTGGCTGAGGTCAAAGGACGTCTGCGGATGCCTGCTGCGGAACGCGCTGATCAGCAGGGGCAGCATCGCCTCGCCAAAGGTGTGCTGAAAGGTCACGGCGATCCTGCCGCGGACCACTTCCGATTCGTGCCGGACAAGGTCCAGACCCGCCTGGAACTCCTGAAGCGCGGCATCGATGTGGGGCAAAAGGGCCTTCGCGGCGGGAGTCAGCCGCACGCCGCGGCCGTCCCTGACCAGCAAGTCCGTTCCCACGATGGCGCCGGCACGCGCCACCGCCCGGCTGACCGTCGACTGCGGCACGCCCAGGATCTCCGCCGTCCCGGTGATGTGCTCCGTCCGCCCGAGTTCTGCCAGCAGCGGCAGGAGCGGCAGCAGCTGCACCAACTGTTTGTGCTCTATGTCCATGTCCGCCTCACCCCTGGCCCGTCACCCACCGAAACCGTTCCATATTTGCTTTCTATCCTATGAAAATCATGCATTGGAAGCATCCATTACCGGGGTTCTAGGCTGAGATCATGCCACGTCTCTCCACGCCCCGCGGCGCCGGTCCCACCCCCAGTCCCAGCCCCGGTCCCGGTCCGGCGCTCCGAACTGCAGCCGGGGCTGCTGCGTGGGCGGGCCACCCGAAGGGGTCCGTGGCCTACCGACGGATCCTCGCCGGACTCGCGTTTGCCGGCGTCGCAACCTTCGCCCAGCTCTACTCCACCCAGGCGGTGCTGCCCATCCTCGCCGCGGATCTGGAGGTCTCGGCCGCCGAGGCCGCGCTGACGATCTCGCTCGCGACGGTGGGACTGGCCGTAACGGTCCTCCCCTGGTCCTTCCTCGCCGACCGGATCGGCCGCGTCCGGGCCATGATGTGGGGTATCAGCGCCGCGACGGTCCTGGGCCTGATCGTCCCCCTGGCCTCCAGCTTCCCGATGCTGCTGGGACTGCGGATGCTGGAGGGAATGGCTCTGGGCGGCATCCCGGCCATTGCGATCGCGTACCTCAATGAGGAGGTCAGCAAGGCCCACGCCGCACTGGCCGCCGGAAGCTATGTTGCCGGTACAACTCTGGGCGGATTGGCTGGCAGGCTTGTGGCCGGACCGGCCGGCGAACTGTGGGGCTGGCGGGCCGCGGCCCTGGCCGTCTCCATCCTGGCCACGGCGGCAGCCGTCCTGTTCCTCGTACTCGTGCCGCGCGCGCAGGGGTTCGCGGCCGCGGCGGCAGGCGGCTTCCGCGGTGCCGTGCGGACGCTGGCCGGCCACGGCCGGAATCCGCGGCTGCTGGCCCTGTACGTCCAGGCGTTCCTGCTGATGGGCGGCTTCGTGGCCGTCTACAACTACCTCGGGTTCCGGCTCTCGGGGGCGCCGTTCAGCCTCCCGGCCACCGCGATCAGCCTGATCTTCCTGGCCTACCTGTCCGGAACCGCCTCGGCCCGCTGGGCGGCCGGGCTGACGGTGCGGTTCGGCCGGCGCAGTGTGCTGATCGCCGGGACGGCGCTCATGGCCGGCGGCCTGGCCCTGACGCTCACGCAGTTGCTGGTCCCGATCCTCGTCGGGCTCCTGGTTTTCACCGGCGGCTTCTTCGCCGCGCACAGCATCGGCTCCGGCTGGACCGGCGTGATCGCCACGGCGGGCCGGGCGCAGGCCGCCTCGCTGTACAACCTGGCCTACTACCTCGGCTCCAGCGTGCTCGGCTGGGCCGGCGGACTGGTGTTCCAGCAGCTCGGCTGGACGGCCCTTGCCCTGACCGTCATCGGGCTGGCCGGCGCGACGGCGGTCATGACCGCCGTCGCGCATCCGGCGCCCGCGCCCGCCGGCCCGGCGCCGGCGGGCCGCGGACTGCCTACCGCGTAGTCTCGATCGCCTGCACGAGATCGGCCACGATGTCCGCCGGATCCTCCAGCCCCACCGAGAGCCGCAACAGGCTGGCGTGCGGCTTGGCGGCGGCCTCCACCGGCCGGTGGGTGAGGCCGGCCGGGTGCTGGATGAGGGTGTCGATGCCGCCGAGCGAAACGGCATGGGTGATCATGCCGACGGCCGCCGGGATCCGTTCGGCATGCTCGGCGCCGGCGAGCTCGAAGGCCATAAGCGATCCCGGGCCGGCCATCTGGGTGCCGATGATCCCGGCCGGGTCGCATTCGGCCAGGCCCGGATAGTACACGCGTTTGACGAGCCCGTGGCCGGCCAGGGCAAGGGCGACCTTTTCCGCGCCGGCCTGCTGGGCGCGGACCCGGACAGGAAGCGTCGCCAGCCCGCGGTGCAGCAGGTAGGCCGGCCACGGGGTCAGGATGCCGCCGGTCACCGCCCGGATCCGGCGCAGCCGGGCGGCCCACCCGGCATCCGCTGCCACCACGCCGCCCATGGCGTCGCCGTGGCCGCCCAGGAACTTCGTGGCACTGTGCAGCACCAGGGCGGCACCGTGCGCGAACGGCTGCTGCAGCACCGGGCTGGCGAAGGTGTTGTCCACGAGCACAGGAACGCCGTCCGCAGCGGCGGCCACCCGGGCGATGTCAACGAGTTCGAGCGTGGGGTTCGCCGGCGTCTCCAGGATCACCAGGCCGGTGTCCGGCCGCAGGGCCGCGCGGACGCCCTCCGGCGTCGTAAACGTGACCTCGTTGCCGAGGACGCCGGAAGCGAGCAGGTGGTCGCTGCCGCCGTAAAGCGGCCGCACGGCCACAACGTGCTTCTTGCCTGCCGCCACCGCGGCAAGCAGCACCGCGCTCAGCGCCGCCATGCCTGAGGCAAAGGCCACGGCTTCGGGCGTGCCTTCCAGGACGGCGACGCCGGCCTCGAAGCGGGCGACCGTGGGGTTCCACAGCCGCTGGTAGACCGTGCTTTGTCCCGCCGTGTGCGAACCGCCGGTGGCCATGTGCTCATAGGCCAGCCCGCCGTCGTGCACCGAGCCCAGGGGCGCCGTGGTGGACAGGTCGATGGGCACCGCGTGCACCCCCTGCTCCGTGAGCCAGTCCCGGCCTGCGTGAACCGCCATTGAATCTTGAGAGAGCACCCTTACTCCTTACGAATATTCGCCATTGAATTCCGCAAGTATCTGGCAATAATTCGTGGTTTTGTAGAGGTTCTGAATGGAACTGCTGGATTCCGCCGATTATGATGAACGCATAACACTTCAAGGAGGCCCCGTGAACAGCAGTGCGAAGAATGTTCGGCCCGGCGCCGGCGAGCCGCTGGACGCGGTCGACGAGCGACTGCTCGCCGCCCTCGTCGCGGATGCCCGGATCTCGAACAAGCAACTGGCGGAGCTCGTGGGGATCGCGCCGTCGACGGCCCTGATGCGCACCCGCGCCCTGTCCGAGCGCGGCATCATCGAGGGCTTCGAGGCCAAGCTGAGCCTCTCGGCGATCGGGCGCTCCGTCCAGGCCCTCATTGCCGTCCGGCTGCGCGCCCACGACCGCGAGCAGATTGACCGTTTCACCTCGCGGGTGCCCAAGCTCCCGGCCGTGCTCTCGACGTTCCATACGTCCGGCTCAGTGGACTACCTGCTGCACATTGCCGTGGCCACCACGGAGGACCTGCGGGACTGGGTTCTGGACAACCTGGCCACGGACCCCGTGGTGGGCCACACCGAAACCACGTTGGTGTTCGACCACATCCAGGGCAATCACGGCCCGCTGCCCTAGGAGACTGCTGAATTAGTCGCGGGGCGGGCGTGTCCGCTGGACTGGTGGGCCTGGTGGTTAAGACTGGTCTTATGCAGGGACGCGAGGACGCGCAACGCGGGTATTTGGACGTGGAGGCGCTGGCCGGGGAGTTGTTGGCTCCGGGCAGCGTCTTCGCGTTTCTGCCCAGTCATCGGGGGCGGTTGTTTCCGGATTCAATGATGGAGGACCTCTTCCCGTCGCGGAGGGGCCGGCCTTCGGTTCCGGCGCCGGTGATCGGGTCGGTGCTGGTGCTGCAGGCGTTGCAGGGCCTTTCAGACCGGGAGACCGCGGAGGCGTTGACCTATGATCTGCGCTGGAAGGCCGCGTGCGGGTACGGGCTGACCGACACGGCGTTCCATCCGAGCACGCTGACGTATTGGCGGCGCCGTCTAGCCGGATCGGGAAATCCGCACCGGATCATGGAGGCCATCGCGGAGGTCGTTGCCGAGACCGGAGTCCTGAAGGGCAAGCGGCCGCGGGCGGTGGACTCCACGGTCCTGGACGACGCGGTGGCCAGGCAGGACACCATCACGCAGCTGATCGCCGCGGTCCGCCGCTTCGGCCGGGACGTTCCCGGCGGCCAGGACCTGGTCAGCGTCCACGCGAAGGGGTATGACTACACCCGCACCGGCAAACCGGACATCGCCTGGGATGACCCGGACGCCAAAGACGGACTGATCTGCGTGCTGGTGACCGATGCGTTGGCGCTGCTGGCGGTGGTCGATCCCGAAACCCTGGAGGGCAAGGCCGCTGATGCGTATGCGCTGCTGGCCCTGGTCGCCGGGCAGGATGTCGAACCGGCCGAGGATTCGGACGGCACGGACGGGCGGTGGCGGATCGCCCGGAAGGTCGCCCCGGACCGGGTCATCTCCACGGTGGACCCGGATACCCGGCACGCGCATAAGACCCAGTCCCGCCAGCAGGACGGCTACAAAGCCCACATCGTGATCGAGCCCGACACCGGGCTGATCACCGCCGCGGAACTGACCAAGGCCTCCGGGCCGGAGAACAGCGACGGGACCGTCGGCGCCCGGCTCCTGACCAAGGATCCAACGATCAGCGGGACCGGTGTCCAGGTCCTGGCCGACTCGGCGTACGGGTCCGGGGACATGCTCGCCGCTCTCGCCT